>CAMAPT010000014.1 GCA_945860225.1 Chitinophaga pinensis
AAACAGTTATCGTCGGCATTATCCGAGAATGGTTTTCAACAACCAACAGCTATACAAACAAAAGCACTTCCTAAAATTAATGGTGGCCTAGATCTTATTGTGGTTGGTCCGCCTGCTTGTGGAAAAAGTTCCACTATTTTAATTGGAGCTATTCAAAAATTAAAAAATGCTTTTGAAGATGCGCCAAGAGCTTTGATAATTGTTCCGGATGAAACCAGTGCTCTAGCGATGTTAGAAAAATTTAAATGGATGTCATGTTACACAGACTTAAGAGCGGAAGTTGTTTTTGAAAGTGGCAAAATTATTAAACAAACAGAGGCTATTTATTTTGGAACAGATATCGTAATAGGAACAGCCAAACGGATTATGGAAATTTATCTGAAAAAAAATTTAAACATAACCAAAATCAAATTACTTGCCTTTGACGATGCCGAAACACTAGTTAAACAAAATGTGCAAAGTCTTTTGGAAAGACTGTCATTAAGCCTACCTAAATGCCAGCACCTCCTATTTACGAATGAGTTAAACACCAAAGTGGAAAAATTAGCAGATAAATTTTTAGTGTCACCGCTTCTCATCGAAGGCTAAAAAGTAGCCAAACTTTACCGTAAGATACCTTAAGCTTTCACTAAATTTCTCTAAATTATTATATAAAAAAACAATAATGGTTATATTAGCCACAAATATTAAAAACGATTATACATTTATGGAAAACATACTAAAATCATTAGGAATACAAGAAATAAATAATGGTTGTTCTACTGGTACTAATTATTTTGCAAGTGGCGATGTTATTGAATCTTTTAGTCCGGTTGATGGGAAATTAATTGCAAAAGTAAAAGTAGCAACAGAAAATGATTATGAAAAAGTAGTTCAAGTAGCAACCGAAGCTTTTAAATTTTGGCGTAATGTACCAGCTCCAAAAAGAGGAGAAATAGTGCGTCAATACGGCGAAAAATTGCGTGCTAAAAAAAATGATTTAGGAAAATTAGTTTCCTATGAAATGGGAAAATCTCTACAAGAAGGATTAGGAGAAGTTCAGGAAATGATTGACATCTGTGATTTTGCAGTGGGAGTTTCTCGTCAATTATATGGATTAACTATGCATTCGGAAAGAGAGAGTCATCGTATGTACGAACAATGGCATCCATTAGGCATTGTAGGTATTATTTCTGCTTTCAACTTCCCAGTAGCTGTTTGGAATTGGAACAGTGCCTTAGCATGGATTTGTGGCGATGTATGCATTTGGAAACCATCGAGCAAGGTGCCTTTATGTGCCGTTGCCTGCCACAATATATGGAATGAAGTAGCAAAAGCAAATAACCTACCTGAAGGTATTTCTTGTTTATTAGTGAGTCCGGGTTCAGTTGGAGAAAAAATGTGTGAAGACAACCGCGTACCTTTAGTTTCTGCCACAGGATCTACAAGGGTTGGAAAAATTGTTGGTACAAAAGTAGCCAATCGATTTGGTCGTTCCATTTTAGAATTAGGAGGAAATAATGCCGTAATTATCACACCAAATGCCGATTTGCAAGCTTGTTTACCAGGTATCGTGTTTGGATCAGTAGGAACAGCAGGACAACGTTGTACAACTACTCGACGATTAATTATACACGAAGATATTTATGAAGATGTTAAACAAAAGTTAATCAGTGCCTACAAACAATTACGTATCGGTAATCCATTAGACGAAAACAATCATGTTGGACCATTGATTGATAAAAATGCGGTGAAAGATTACCTAGTGTCTATTGAAAGAGTAATTGCTGAGGGAGGAAAAATATTAGTGCCAGGCGGTGTATTAGAAGGAAAGGGTTATGAAAGCGGATGTTATGTTAAACCTTGTATTGCAGAAGCTAAAAATGAATTTTCCATTGTTCAACACGAAACCTTTGCTCCGATTTTATACATTATGAAGTATAAAACTTTGGACGAGGCGATTGAATTACAAAATAGCGTACCTCAAGGATTATCTTCTTCTATTATGACTTTAAATATGCGTGAAGCCGAACAATTTTTATCAACTAATGGTAGCGATTGTGGTATAGCAAACGTTAATATTGGAACTAGTGGTGCTGAAATTGGAGGTGCTTTTGGTGGCGAAAAAGAAACTGGTGGCGGACGCGAATCTGGATCTGATAGCTGGAAGGCATACATGCGTCGTCAAACCAATACCATCAATTATGGCACAAAACTAACCCTTTCTCAAGGTATTAAATTTGATTTTTAAAAAACAACAAACAATTCATAAAACATGACCATTAATCAAAACAAAGTGGTAGCGGTAAATTATCATTTATCCTCACACATCGAGAACGATGCACCTCAATTAGTAGAGCAAACAAGTAAAGAACATCCTTTCACATTTATTTTTGGTGTTGGTCAGTTATTACCTGATTTCGAAAAAAACTTAATCGATAAAAAAGTAGGAGATACGTTTGATTTCAAAATTACTCCTGCAAATGGCTATGGCTTATCCGATAAAGAAATGATTGTAAAAATTCCTAAAGATGCTTTTCATGTAGATGGCGTATTTGACTCTGAACGTGTAAAAGAAGGAGAAGAATTGATGATGAATGATGCTGATGGCAATCAATTAATGGGAATGGTTCAGGAAATAGGAAATGATTTTGTAACGATGGATTTTAACCACCCTTTAGCCGATCATAACTTACATTTTGTAGGAGAAATATTATCTATTAGAGAAGCTACGCAAGAAGAATTAGATCACGGTCACGTTCACGGGCCAGGAGGTCATCAACACTAAAAATAACACTCAAAAAAAGGAGCCGTCCACAATAAGACAGCTCCTTTTTTTATATACACATCTATCTCGAATTACAAAAAATGGACATCATAGAACTTTATAGTGAATTTGGTTTATTTACTATTCTTTTTTTATCTCTATCAGCTTTTATCGCAGGATTCATAGATGCCGTAGTAGGTGGCGGTGGATTAATACAAACACCTGCATTATTAATTACATTCCCTAAAATGCCATTACCTGCCCTTTTTGGTACCAACAAAATTGCAGCACTTGCCGGAACATCTATTGCCGCAATTAAATATTCAAAAAAAATAGTATTTAATTACCGACTACTCCTTATCATCGCATTAAGCTGTTTCGTTTCTTCTTTTCTAGGGGCTAAAATTGTCAGTTTAATTGATCCTAGCATTTTAAAACCACTCATCTTAATTATTTTAATAATAATAGCCGTATATACATTTCTGAAAAAAAATTTAGGAGCAACAGAAACGAAAGACTTACCTATTCAAAAACAAATGCTTTACGGTTCATTAATAGGTTTAGTCGTAGGATTTTATGATGGTTTTTTTGGTCCTGGAACAGGTAGCTTTTTTGTTTTAGGATTTGTCGTTATTTTAGGCTTTGATTTTATAAAGGCATCCGCCTATTCAAAAATAGTGAATTGTGTTACAAATTTATCTGCCCTTATTGTATTTATTAAACAAGGCAACTATTTATTATCGATAGCCATTATATTGGCAATATGTAACATTATTGGAAGTTTTATAGGAAGTCATCTGGCACTAAAAAAAGGTAACGGTTTCGTTCGAATCATTTTTTTAGTCATTGTATCCATAATGATTTTAAAATACGGTTATGATGTTATCATCTCATAATAATTGATAATAATATCACAACCGTTTATACCATTATTAAAGTAAATCATTAGCCAAATTAGCTAATTCACTTCTTTCGCCTTTTTGCAGGGTAATGTGAGCGTATAAGTTTTGTCCCTGAACCTTATCAATTAAATAACTTAACCCATTACTTTGTGTGTCAAGGTATGGAGTATCTATTTGATAAATATCTCCGGTAAATATAATTTTGGTGTTCTCTCCAGCACGTGTAATAATCGTTTTCACTTCATGAGGAGTCAAGTTTTGAGCCTCATCAACAATAAAAAACATATTACTTAAACTTCTACCTCTAATAAATGCCAATGGACAGATAACTATTTTTTCATTTTCCAACATTTCATTAATAGCCTTCAACTCTTTATCCTTTTCTGTAAATTGACTTTTAATAAACTTCAAATTATCCCATAAGGGCTCCATATAAGGATTCAATTTAGAAGTAACATCACCGGGTAAGTACCCTATATCCTTGTTACTTAATGGAACTATAGGACGCGCGAGATATATTTGATGATAATTACGACGTTGCTCAAGAGCACCCGCTAATGATAATAAAGTTTTTCCAGTGCCAGCCACCCCTTGAATCGTTACTAATTTAATATCTGGATTCATGATCGCATCAAGTGCAAAAGACTGCTCGGCATTTTTAGGTATAATGCCATAAGATGATGTTTTCGTAACACGTTTTAAAGTATTTGAAGATTTCTCGTATCGAGCTAAAACCGAAGCACTGGCATTTTTTAACACATAAAAATGATTAGCTACCGGTTCATCTTTTTTTATTACATCTTTCGCAGAACATGACCCTTTTTCATAAATCTGACTAATGGTAGTTGGATTTACTTTATCCAAGGTTGTATTACCCGTATATAACTCATCAATAGTTAGAATTTTTCCAGTTGTATAATCTTCTGAAGTAAGGTTAAGCGATTTTGCTTTTATTCGAAGATTGATATCTTTAGTTACCAATACAACTTTCCTATCTGGATTCATTTCTGCCGTATACAAGGCTGCATTTAAAATCCTGTGATCTCCCTTTCTTTCCTGAAAAATTTTCTCAGCATCCAATTTAGATGAATTGTTCATCTCAATTTTAAAATTTCCATGAAATTTTCCATCAATGGGAGTCCACTCTTGCAAAGATTTATCTCCAGACATTTTATCAACATATCTCGTAAATTCTCTAGCTGCAAAATTTTTAGTATCATTCCCTTTTTTAAAGTTATCGAGTTCCTCTAATACGGTAATAGGAATAACCACATCATGTTCCTGAAAATTTCGAATAGCTGTATGATCATAAATGATTACAGATGTATCTAAAACAAAAATTTTTCGTTCGTTGCTTTTTGAAACTGACTTTCTGGCCATAAAAATCTGATTTTGGTTTACTATAAATTTATTCATTTTAATCTACAAAAGCTAAATTATTCCTAAATAAAATAGACAACGAACTGTTTATTTTTTGTTTAATTGTTTTTTTAAATTTTCATCCCATTTTTTCCATAAATTTATTGCTTAAAAAATTTTAATTATGTCAGAAGTAGGAAGACAAATCATCTATAGTATGGTGAATGTATCAAAGATACATCCACCTCAAAAGCAAGTGTTAAAGGATATTTATATCTCGTTTTATTACGGAGCCAAAATTGGTGTTTTAGGTTTAAACGGCTCGGGTAAATCATCTTTATTGCGCATTATGGCCGGTATTGATAAAGATTATTTAGGAGAAATTCACCAATCACCGGGATACAGCATTGGGTTATTAGAACAAGAGCCTAAACTTGACGAAAACAAAACGGTTATTGAAGTAGTTCGTGAAGGGGCTCAAAAACATGTTGATATTTTAAATGAGTTTGAAGAAGTCAATAACAAATTCATGGACGAAGAAATTTTAAACGATCCGGATAAAATGGATAAGTTAATTAATCGTCAGGCGCAATTGCAAGAATTGATCGATCAACATGATTTATGGAACTTAGATTCTCGTTTAGAGCGCGCTATGGATGCATTACGTTGCGCCGAAAGTAATACGCCTATTAAAGTATTATCGGGTGGTGAGCGTCGCAGGGTGGCGTTATGTCGTTTGCTATTACAAGAGCCTGATATTTTATTATTAGATGAGCCTACCAACCATTTAGATGCTGAATCTGTTGATTGGTTAGAACAACATTTACAACAATACAAAGGAACAGTTATTGCAGTAACCCATGACCGTTATTTCCTAGATAATGTTGCCGGATGGATTTTAGAGTTAGATCGTGGAGAAGGTATTCCGTGGAAAGGAAACTATTCATCATGGTTAGAGCAAAAAGGCAATCGTTTAAAACAAGAAGAAAAAACAGAAAGTAAACGTCAAAAAACATTAGCACGTGAGTTAGACTGGGTTCGTCAAGGAGTTAAAGGACGTGGTGTGAAACAAAAAGCTCGTTTAAACAACTATGATAAAATGATGAGCGAAGACATTAAGGATAAAGAAGAAAAATTAGAAATCTTCATTCCTAATGGCCCTCGTTTAGGTAACGAAGTTATTGAGGTATTAGAAGTGTCAAAAGCATTTGGCGATAGATTATTATATGAACACTTAAACTTTAAATTACCTCCTGCTGGAATTGTAGGTATTATTGGCCCAAATGGTGCAGGTAAAACAACATTATTCCGTATGATTATGGGAGAAGAAAAACCAACGAGCGGCGAATTTAAAGTTGGGCCAACTGTTAAAGTTTCATATGTGGATCAAAATCACAAAGAGTTAGACCCTAATAAAACAGTATACGATGTATTAAGTGGTGGTTTAGATAACATTACAATGGGTGGTAAGCCTATGAATGCAAGAGCATATATTTCTCGTTTCAACTTTGGAGGAAGCGATCAAGGAAAAAAAGTATCCGTATTATCAGGTGGAGAACGTAACCGTTTGCATTTAGCAATGGCTTTAAAAAATGAAGGCAACGTATTGTTGTTGGATGAGCCTACCAACGATTTAGATGTAAATACATTACGAGCATTAGAAGAAGGATTGGAAAACTTTGCAGGATGTGCAGTAATTATTAGTCACGATAGATGGTTTTTAGATCGTGTGTGTACACATATCTTAGCATTTGAAGGCGATAGTTCGGTTTATTGGTTTGAAGGTGGTTATTCCGAGTATGAAGAAAATCGTAAAAAACGTTTAGGTAATATAGAACCAAAACGTCCGCGTTATAAAAAACTTGCAGTATAAAAAGTTTACTTCTAAAAATCCCCCCTCAGGTTATTTCTTGAAGGGGGATTTTATTTTTAGATAAGTTATAGCTTATCAAACATTATTCTCAAAATACCATCTATCTATCCCAAAATTATTTCATTCAAATTTGCTATATTCGTATGATATATGATGAAAAAAGAAGCTTTACTAGAAGTTAAAAATTTGGTTACTGAATTCAAATCAGATGGCGAGTTTATAAAGGCAGTTAACGATGTATCCTTTACGCTTCACAAGGGAGAAACGATTGGTATTGTTGGAGAAAGCGGATCCGGAAAATCAGTCACTTCTCTTTCTATCATGCAATTAATTCCTAATCCTCCCGGTAGAATTTCAGGAGGACAATTACTTTATCATTCTAAAAAGCAAGGATTAGTTGACCTTTGTAAATTATCAAACGAAGAAATGCGTTCGTTTCGTGGAAATGAAATCGCCATGATCTTTCAGGAACCCATGACTAGTCTTAATCCTGTTTATACATGTGGTAATCAAATCATGGAGGCCATTATTCTTCATCAAAAAATAGCTAGAAACGAAGCTAAAGCAAAAACACTAAAATTATTTGAACAAGTTCAATTACCTGATCCTGAAAGAATTTTCAATGTATACCCTCATCAAATTTCGGGCGGACAAAAACAGCGGGTGATGATTGCAATGGCTATGAGTTGTAATCCGAGTGTATTAATTGCGGATGAACCAACCACGGCTTTAGATGTGACAGTTCAAAAAAATATTCTGGAGTTGATGTTGCAATTACAAAAAGAGCATCAAATGGGTATTATGTTTATTACGCATGATTTAGGAGTTATCGCAGAGCTCGCAGATCAAGTAATTGTTATGTATAGAGGCAAAGTAGTAGAACAAGGCCCTGTTTTAGATATTTTTAATAACCCACAACATCCTTATACTAAAAGTTTATTAGCTTGTAGGCCCCCACTAGACAAACGATTAGTTCGCTTGCCTATTTCGTCTGATTTTATGAAAACAGATGCTAATGGCAATATGGTTGAAGTGCACAAAACTATTCATGAAGCCATTAATAGCGTTATTATTACAAATGAGCAGCGAACCTTAGAACATAAAGAACTATATAGTCGAAATAAAATTTTAGAACTACAAAATATTAAAACATACTTTCCTAAAAACAAAACTTTTTTTGGAAAAACAATTGACTATATTAAAGCGGTAGATGATGTTTCTTTTGATGTTTATGAGGGAGAAACACTTGGATTAGTTGGAGAAAGTGGATGTGGAAAAACAAGCTTGGGTAGAACTATTTTAAGATTAAATGAACCTACTCATGGAAAAATTATATTTCAAGGAAAAGACATCACTCAACTTCCATCTGAAGAAATGAGGTTATTAAGAAAGGATATGCAAATAATTTTTCAAGATCCATATTCTTCTCTAAATCCACGAATTAAAGTTGGCGAATCAATTATGGAGCCAATGCAAGTACATTCGATTTTATCAAATAATAACCAACGTAAAGAAAAAGTATTTGAACTATTACAAAAAGTTGGATTAACAGAAAAACAATTCGGACGTTACCCACACGAATTTAGCGGTGGCCAACGTCAGCGTGTTTGTATAGCTAGAGCCTTAGCTCTCAATCCCAAATTTATTATTTGTGATGAAAGTGTTAGCGCACTCGATGTTTCAGTTCAAGCACAAGTATTGAATCTTCTTAATGATTTAAAAAGAGAATTTAAATTCACATACATATTCATTTCACATGATCTGTCGGTCGTTAAATTTATGAGTGATCGAATGGTGGTGATGAATAAAGGTAAAATTGTAGAAATGGGCGACGCCGACACCATATATCTTAATCCTACCTCCGATTACACAAAAAAATTAATTAGTTCGATCCCTAAAGGTCAGCTATCTGATATTCAGAATAGTATGAATAAAAAGAGTCTAACGGTAAATTAACATGTTCGATTTTCTTAAACAACTTACTGATCCACAAAGCATTATTCAATACGGTGGATTATGGCTGTTGTTGTTTGTGGTTTTTGCAGAAACCGGATTATTAATTGGTTTTTTTTTACCAGGCGATTCTTTAATTTTTATTTCCGGATTACTATGCGCCACCAAGCCTCATTTATTAAATACCTCATTTGGTGTATTAATGATGTTGTTAATAATAGCAGCCATCATTGGTAATGTGTTTGGCTACTGGTTTGGAAAAAAAACGGGAGAAAAATTATTTAATCGAAAAGATAGTTTTTTATTCAGAAAAAAACATCTGACTGCAACAAAGGCATTTTACGATAAGCATGGTGGCAAAACATTAATTTTAGGCCGTTTTTTACCAATCATCAGAACCTTTGCTCCAATACTGGCTGGAGTTATAAAAATAGACTTTAAACTATTTATGATGCATAATATTATTGGTGCTATTAGTTGGATAGGAAGCATTGGCAGCATCGCCTACTTTCTTGGTAAAAAATTTCCCACTATCGAAAATTATATTGGTTATATCGTGCTAAGTTTAATTGTTATTACTACAATTCCAGTTTTAATCACTTACCTAAAGAATAGAAAATAATATAACTGAATACCGCAAACGACCTATACACCAAAATTTAAAAAGCCATCTCATACCTGAGATGGCTTTCACTTTTAACAAGTACCAAAGCACTAATATCCAAATACATCTTTTAAACTCAAAAACTTAACCGTTCCATATTTTTCTAAAGTTTTTAAATCTAACAATTCTTTTTTACCCAAAACTAAAATTGAAACTGGTTTATTTTTAATTCTAGAGTCTTGAAATTGTTTCACATCAGAAAAAGTTAAAGTCGCTATCTTTGAATAGATATCTTTTCGTATATCCGTTTTCAATCCAAATTTATCTGCATTGATGTAATTAAATAATATTTCGGATTTATTAATACGTTCAGTTTTTATGTTTTGAAGTATGGCTTCTTTAGCAGCACCAAAAGATATTTCTGATTTAGGCACATCATTTAATAAATTCATCATTCCCGCCAAAGCTTCAGGTAATTTATCGGCCTGAGATCCTATATAAGACAAATTATAAAATGGTAGTTGAGGTTCTTTGGGCATTCTGTATGAAGAGTAACATGAATAAGCTAGAGCTTTTGATTCTCGTAAGTCTTGAAATACAACAGAGCTCATTCCACCTCCAAAATATTCATTATATAAATTAATTAATGGTATATTTTTGGAGTCATATTTTTCTCCTTCAGTCAAGATAATAATTTCAGCTTGTTTCATATCAAAATCAACTACATATACTGAGTTTGTAAATGATTGAGTCTGAAATTTCAATTCTGTAGGAATCGATTTCAAACCTGATGATGGAAGAACATGTTCTTTATTTAAAACTTCTTTCACATCTCCAACTAATTTTGGTCCATAATACAAAATGCGATGCTGATAATTTTTTAAAGATCTAATGAATTCAGATACTTGTTGAGACTGTAACTTATTTAATTCGTCTTCATTTAAAAAATTAGTTGTCGGATTTAAAGAACCATATTTTGCGTAACTCACCATCATCTTATTTAAAATGGTGCGTTTATCTTGTTTAGCATCCTCGCGTTTCTTTAAAATGTCTGAAACCAAATTTTTAAGAGTTGCTTCATCTATTTTTGGATCAGAAAGTAAATTCTCGAACAAACGAGTTGCCTTGTCAAAATTCTCATTTAACCCAGAAAGACTGACCCATGTTTGATTTTCAGAATTAAACACATTAAATGAACAACCTAATTTATAAAATTCTTGTTGCACCTCAGCTGGGGTTAACTTACTAGTTCCTAAATAAGGGATATATTCAATAGCAATAGGTAATAATTTATCATGATTACTTCCCATATCAAAAGCATAATACAAATCAAATAATTGATTTTCCTTATTTTGACTGTATAAAACCGGTATGTTTCCATTCATTGTAGTTTTAACTAAGTCTTTATCGTAATCAATGAATTTTGGTTTAATGTCAGAGTATTTACTAGATAAAATATTTTTAACAAAAGGAGATTGTTCATCTCTGTTTACTTCTACAGGAGTTATTTGAGGTTTAACAACTTTTTGAATCGTAGAATCTTGCCCCAAACGTTTATAAACAATCACATAATTATTTTCATTAAAATTATTTATCACAAAATCCATAATATCTTGTTTTGTAATCTTTGCTAAACGATCCATTTCAGTTACTGCATCTTTCCATTTTATATCATTTACAAAAGCATTTACAAAAGCCATTGCCCTTGATTGATTATTTTCCAATTCCTTGGTTTTTTGCAACTTTAAATCAGTTACAACGGCATTGGGCAACCAATCCGGAAAATCACCTTTTTTCAATAAATCTAATTGTCCTAAAATACATTTTTCAACTTCTTCTAAAGTTTGGCCTTCTTTAGGTTCAGCAAATAAAATTTGCATAGAATAATCTTTTAAAACATAAGAATAAGCTCCACTACTCAAAACTTTTTGTTGCTGGTTTAAATTCAAATCTAACAAACCAGCTCTTCCATTACTTAATAATGAATTTATTAAAGTAATCATATCTGCATCCTTGCTACCAGAACCCGCAAATCTCCATGCCATCGCTAAATTAGCAGCATCAGGACCTACAACTTCCTTAACTATTTTTTTAGTAATAGGGTTTTCTTGTTCAAACTGATATGACTCTATTGGTTTTGGAGCCATTGACCCAAAATATTTGTCAATTAATTTAATTGTAGCATCAGGGTCAAAATCACCACTTAAACAAATAGCCATATTATTTGGAACATAATTAGCGTTGAAATATTTCATAATTTCCTTCATTGACGGATTTTTCAAATGGTCAATAGTTCCAATTGTAGTTTGTTTTCCATAATTATGTTTACTAAACAATCCAGAAAAAATAGCCTCCCACAATTTACTTTGATCATCATCCAAACTCCTGTTTTTTTCTTCATACACGGCTTCCAATTCTGTATGAAATAAACGTAATACAGGTTTTCTATAACGTTCAGCTTCAATTTTCAACCAATTATCAAGTTGATTAGAAGGAATATCATTCACATAAACTGTTTGATCAAAAGAAGTAAATGCATTAGTACCCTGACCTCCTATGGAAGCTAACATTTTATCATATTCATTAGCAATTGCATATTTAGCTGCTACACCAGATATACTATCGATTTGATGATAAATATGTTTTCGTTGAAGCTCATCTTTTGTACGACGATATGTTTCATATAAATCTTCAATTTTAGAAATCTCTGCAGATTCCTTTCCATAATCTTTAGTACCAAATTTATCTGTGCCTTTAAACACCATGTGCTCTAGATAATGAGCCAACCCAGTTGCTGTAGATGGGTCATTTTTACTACCCGCTTTTACAGCAATATATGTTTGAATTCTAGGTGCATTTTTATATACACTTAAATACACTTTCAATCCATTTTTAAGTGTGTAAATTTTAGCTTTAGACGGATCATTAACTATAGATTCAAAGCTAAGTGTTGTTGTTTTTAAAGCTGTTTCAGTTCTAGTATTACTCTGAACTTTAGAATTAGTGTTTTTAGTTTGAGCGATAGAAGCACTAAATGCAAAAGCCAAACCGAATGAAATAAAAGATTTTAAGTGAATCATTATAAATAAAATTAAAAAACAAAGTTAGTGATAAAAGCCATTAACAAACATCCGTCATACAGATTCTTAAACTAAAAAATCACAAAATATATTATTAAGTAGGTATATCATAAAAAAAAAAAAGCCCTTACAAGTAAGAGCTTTTCTTGATTAAGAAAAAATTTCTAATGACCTCCGCCATCATGTTCACCTTCTAATAAAGGTACAGTTTGTGGGATAAAGTCATTTTCAGCACCTGGTTTACTGTAATCATAAGCCCAACGATGAACCACAGGCAAAGGACCTGGCCAGTTACCATGAATATTAGCCATAGGATTAGTCCATTCTAATGTATTAGAATTCCAAGGATTTTGAGGCGCTTTTTCTCCACGGAAAATGCTGTAAAAGAAATTAAAAATGAAAACGAACTGTGCTAATGCAGCTAGAATAGCAAAAACAGTTACTATTTCATTAATATCAACTAAATTATCGAACATCGGGAAAGCACTATTAGTATAATATCTACGAGGTACACCAGCTAATCCTATAAAGTGCATTGGGAAAAAGACACCATAAGCACAAACAAAAGTCAACCAAAAATGTAAATATCCAAGTTTCTTATTCATCATACGTAAAAACATTTTAGGGAACCAATGATAAATACCAGCAAACATCCCGAAAATAGCTGATAAACCCATTACAATGTGAAAATGCGCAACAACAAAATAAGTATCGTGTACATTAATATCTAAAGTTGAATCTGCTAAAATGATGCCTGTAACACCACCAGTAACAAAAGAAGAAACTAAACCAATAGAAAAAAGCATCGCAGGTGTATACTGAATATTACCTTTCCATAAAGTTGTAATGTAATTAAATGCTTTAACCGCAGAAGGTATAGCAATTAATAAGGTAGTAAATACGAATACAGATCCTAAAAAAGGATTCATACCTGTCAAGAACATGTGATGACCCCAAACTATAAAAGATAAAAATCCAATAGCTAACATAGAGCCAATCATAGCGCGATAACCAAAGATAGGTTTTCTAGAACTAGTAGATATAATTTCTGAAGTAATCCCTAAAGCTGGTAATAAAACGATATATACCTCAGGATGTCCTAAAAACCAAAACAAATGTTCAAATAAAACCGGACTACCACCAACATTATCTAAAGGACGACCACCAATGTAAATATCAGATAAATAAAAACTTGTACCTAAACTTCTATCACAAATTAACAATACCACACAAGAAACTAAAACAGGGAATGACAACACACCAAGAATAGCAGTAATTAAAATAGCCCACATAGTTAAAGGCATACGTGTCATTTTCATGCCTTTAGTACGTAAATTAATGATGGTAACGATATAGTTAATACCACCTAATAACGAAGAAACTATAAAAAATGTCATTGAAATTAACCATAATGTCATACCCAATTTAGAACCTGGCATAGCCTCAGGTAAAGCAGATAATGGAGGATAAATAGTCCAACCTCCTGAAGCAGGTCCATCTTCAATAAACAAAGACCCTATCATAATAATACTAGAGAGAAAGAAAAACCAATATGATAACATATTTAAGAAACCAGAAGCCATATCACGTGCACCTACTTGATAAGGAATTAACAAGTTAGCAAAAGTACCACTTAAACCACCTGTTAAAACAAAGAATACCATAATAGTACCATGTATAGTAACTAATGCTAAATACATATTTGGATCTAATACACCATCTTTACCCCATTTATCGCCTAAAACGGAGTTGATGAAGGCAAATTTTTCACCTGGCCAAGCCAACTGCATACGAAAGATAATAGACATGGTCATCGCAACCACAGCCATCACGATAGCAGTAATCAAAAACTGACGTGAGATCATTTTATGATCCATACTGAAAATGTATTTACTCACGAAACTCTCTTCATGTTCATCATGATCATGAGCGTGGTCGTGGTGTCCAACGTGTTCTGATAAATTTATAGTTTGTGTGTTTGCCATATTATTCAATTTATTTATTATAACAATATTTTATTAATATAGTTTATTTAGAAGCTAGAGTCTTAAATTGTTTTTGTTTTGATAACCATTCTTTGTAATCTTTTTCCGTATCAACAATGATGGTCATTTGCATATTATAATGAGATGCTCCACAAATTTTATTACATAATAAAGTATAATCAAATTCTACTGGCTCTTCACCTTTTTTTGTTCGAACCTCATTAATTCCAGCCATTAATTGAATGACATAAGGATCTTTACGCATTTCTGAAGTTGTTTTATTTGGTGTAAACTTGAATGTTGTCACCATACCAGGAACACAGTTCATCTGGGCACGGAAATGAGGCATAAAAGCAGAGTGAATTACATCTCGAGAACGCATTTTAAATTCAATTTCTCTATTTACAGGAATATGAAATTCATTCTTAATAAGAATGTCGTCATGACCAGTCGCGTCTAAAGTATCTAGTCCAACTGAATTACCTCCATCTATCTGACGATAGTCTGTAGAACCTAAAACCTTATCTTTACCAGGATAACGAGCTGTCCAGTCAAACTGTTTAGCATAAAGTTCAATTGTTACTTTATTTGAATCAGTAGATCTAGTAGTAATATCATTCCAATATTTTAAACCAAAAATAATAATGAAAGCTAAAACTACCGCGGGAACAATAGTCCAAATCATTTCTAAACGATTATCATGAGCTAGAAAGGTAGCTTGAATACCTTTTTTACCTTTGTATTTATATGCATAATAAAATAAGACCGCATTAGTTAAAACAAACACAAAAGAAACTAAGTACATATTATAGTCCCATAATGCATCGATTTTCAAACCATGCTCAGATGCGGCACCTGGAAGAGAGTTATCACCCCAGCGATTAATTTGCCAAAAGAAAAAACCAATAAATGCAAAACCAAATAACAACATGGCTTTTCCATTAAATGAATTATCTTTATCTGTAACAGTCCATTCATTACCTTTCTTAAACTGTCGAGACAGTTCAACCACACGCATTAATTGGTGGACAGCTATAATTAAAAGTACAAGTCCTATTAAAATTAACAATTTCATATTAAATAAATTTATAGTTCGTAATTTTTATATTGGGTTAAATTAGTAAGAATGGTGAGCACTTTCGTCTAAGAATGGATGATTCTTAACTAATAAAGGACGTTTAGATAGATTAGTTAATACTACATACATAAATAATCCTAGGAAGAATAAGAAATTTCCAAGTTCCATCCAACCTAAACCTGTCCAATGATGTCCAACTGTACCAGGCATAACAACCATAATAATATCTAAGTAATGACCTATAAAAATGATAATACCAACAAATATTAAGAAGAAATAATTTCTTTTTGAATCACGGCTCATTAACATTATCATTGGGAATGCAAAATTAACAAACAATACAGTCCACATTAATGCTTTATAAGATTCCCAACGTGTCTGAAAATAAACAACCTCTTCCGGAATATCCGCATACCATATTAACATAAACTGTGAAAAATATAAATATGTCCACAAGAAAGAAATAGCAAACATCCATTTTCCAATATCATGCACAGTACTCTCTGTAACAAATTCTAAATATCCTATTTTCTTTAACCAAACGATTAAAATTGTTATTGTAATTAAAGCACTAACCCACATACCGGCAAAAATATACCAACCCATCATTGTAGAAAACCAATGAGTATCAATACTCATAATCCAATCCCAAGCAGATGTTGATGAAGAAACCGCGAAAACAACCATGAACCAAGCACTTAATTTTACATTTTTCCAATGAAAACCTTTTGATTCTTCAAGGCTTAGCGCATCAGCATCAATAGAATTTTTTCTTAATTTCCATGTAAACATAACCCAAGCAACCATGTACAATAAAGTACGAATCCACCAAAAAGCACCAAAATATCCAATTTTTCCAGCTATAACTTCATCGTAATTTTCAGAACCTTGAGTTGCAATACCCTCAGTCATCCATGGGTAAATACTGTGTAAATGAATTTGACCACAGATAAAAAACAACAATAAAAAGGAAAGACCTACAGGCAAATACCAAGTGACAGCCTCAATAATTCTTTTAATAGTAGTAGACCAACCAGCTTCTGCAGCATATTGCAAACCTAAAAAGAAAGCAGCTGCCAATGCAATTGCCATAAAGAAAAAAGAACCTGCGAAAACGTTTGCCCAAGCCCTAGTAGAATGGTAATGATGATCATCTGGTTGCTTATCAAACATAAACATACAAATGATAGATACTAAGCCAATAGCCATGAATGCATAGGATATCATTCTTGCTTTAGATGGTATTACGAAATTCAATTTATCTGTGTTCATATTAAAAAATCTGTTCTATTTAAAAAATTCGTTGAAATTAAAGTTTTTTTGGTTCTGTTGCTGCATTTACTTTTACACTGTCCGAAACTACAGTTTTAGGACCTTGCAACTTTTGAACAAAATAAACCAATTTCCAACGTTCCTCTTGAGTTAATTGACTTGCATGAGAACCCATAGAATTTTTTCCATAAGTAATTGAGTGGAAAATTTTACCTTCAGGTAAATTTTTTAATGGACCATCATAAGCTGGAGGAGGACCAGGTAACTTAGCACCAACTTTACCATCACCACCGCCATTTGCTCCATGACAATGTATACAAAATTTACCATATAAAACTTCACCTTCTTTTTCTAAAGATTCAGAATAGGCAAGTGGATTTTTCAAATATAACCCTGCTTGTTCATAGCCTTCTGGAGTATTTGGATATACATAAGGTACATAACCTCTAGCAATAGACCCCTGTACTGGTAATTTAGCGCTATTTACTGTGTCACCATTTACTATGTGTGTGCCATAATATTCTACTGAAGGAGAACGATACATATCAGGCATAAATTCAAAACCCGGACTGTTCGCATCTTTTTTACCACATGATGTAAACCCCGCTACTAACATAACTGCTACAGTACCGCATGTTATAAGCTTAAGATTTTTGTATGATAAGTTCATATTTTTATGTTTATCTAATTAATATTTAGGTTCAATTGTGATAGTGCCTTTGTAATTTACTTCTTCAGCTCCTGTAGAACGTAAAATTTCATCAGCTTTTTTAGATTGCTCTTCGTTTAACTCTAGATAAATCATAAATTTATCATCAGTTGTTCGAGGATCTGGGTTTTTAGCTTTTGCACCAGGTACTAACCAGCAACGTAACAAATAAGTTAAAGACATTCCGTGAGCTGCACAGAAAACGGTAGCTTCGAAACTAATGGGAATGAAAGCAGGAATATTAACATAATAATTCCAATTAGGCTTACCTCCAATATCATTAGGCCAATCGCTAATCATCATATACCACATCATTAATGTAGCCAATGATAAACCTGTTATTCCATAAATAAATGCACAAATTGCAATTCTTGTACGAGGAACACCAACGATAGGATCAATTCCATGCACTGGAAAAGGGGTAAATACATCTTTTATACGAATACCAGAGGTGCGTAATTTCTTACAAGCTTCCAACAAAGGAACTTCGTCAGAAAAAATACCGTGTATAATTTGTTTAGTTGCCATACTATTATTCTAATTTCTAAATCCTAGTTCTTAATTAATGGTGAGCGTGATTAGCAGCTGCTTTTTTATGTTCTTCTCCTGAAGATTTCAAGATTGATTTTAATTCAGCTTGAGCAATTACAGGGAATGTACGAGAGTACAACAAAAATAACGTAAAGAACATACCAATTGTACCTACAAATATACCCACATCAATAAATGTTGGAGAATATGTATTCCACGTAGATGGTAAATAAGTACGACATAACGTTGGAACGATAATTACAAAACGTTCAAACCACATCCCAATATTTACAACAATTGATAAAACAAAAGTAAAAACTAAATTAGTACGTAATTTTTTGAACCAGAATAATTGAGGAGAAATAACGTTACAAGTCATCATTGCCCAGTAAGACCAAGCCATAGGACCTGTAGCTCTATTCAAAAATGCATATTGTTCCCATTCTACACCAGAATACCAAGCCACAAATAACTCTGTTAAATACGCTACACCAACTATAGAACCAGTAACAATGATAACGATATTCATATACTCGACATGTTTGATAGTAATATAAGCTTCCAATTTATAAACTTTTCTAACTACTAACATTAACGTTAATACCATGGCGAAACCAGAGAATACTGCACCCGATACGAAATAAGGAGGGAAAATAGTTGTATGCCATCCTGGAACAACTGAAGTTGCGAAGTCAAAAGATACAATAGAGTGTACAGAGAAAACCAAAGGTGTAGATAAACCCGCCAGAACTAAAGATACTTCTTCAAAACGACTCCAATGTCTTACGTTACCACCCCAACCAAAAGATAGTAAAGCATAAGCTTTTTTCATTTTTGGTTTCACAACTCTATCGCGAATCATAGCAAAATCAGGAATTAAACCAATATACCAAAAAACGATTGAAACAGTTGCATAAGTAGACACCGCGAACACGTCCCATAACAACGGAGAGTTAAAGTTAGGCCACAAAGAACCAAATTGGTTAGGTAAAGGAAATAACATATAATCTAACCATGGACGACCAGTATGCAAGGTTACGAATATAGCAGCACATAATACGGCAAAAATAGTCATAGCTTCGGCTGAACGATTAATAGCCATACGCCATTTTTGACGAAATAACAATAATACAGCTGAGATTAACGTGCCGGCATGACCAATACCAATCCACCAAACGAAATTCGTAATATCCCATGCCCAATCTACACCATTGTTAGATCCCCAAGCTCCAATACCCACACCTATAGTGTAAGATAAACATCCAATACCCCACATAAAACCTAAAACGGAAATGGTGAACAAAATATACCATAACCTATTAGCCTTACCTTCTATAGGAGCAATAATATCGTCAGTAATATTTCGGTAAGTTTTATTACCTAAAATTAAAGGCTCTCTTATCTGTGATTCTGCGTGCATATTATTTTAATTCAGAATTAATACTTTATTTTTTTATTATTAAGAATGTTTTTCTTCTTTATGAGCTTCTCCATGATGACTAGATGCAGAAGATGCATGTTCAGAGTGATGAATCGCTTCTGCTTGATTTCTAACTTTTACTAAGTAAGAAACTGTTGGCTTAACACCTACTTCTTCCAATAAGAAGTAATTTTTATCATCATTTCTCCAAACGTTTATAGCTGCTGACTCATCGTTCAAATCACCAAACATAATCGCATTGGTAGGACAAGCTTGTTGACAAGCTGTTTTAATTGAACCGTCTACAATAGGAGCTTTAGCAGACTTAGCTACTAATTTACCTGCTTGTAAGCGTTGCTGACACATTGAACATTTTTCCATTACCCCACGAGAACGAACTACAACATCAGGATTTAAAACCATACGTCCTAAGTCTTGTTGTGCAGGGTTAATATCAGTAAACATGTCATTTTCAATATAATTAAACCAATTGAAACGACGTACTTTAAAAGGACAGTTATTAGCACAGTAACGTGTACCAATACAACGATTGTAAGTCATCATATTTAAACCTTCTGTACTATGACTAGTTGCTAACACAGGACAAACAGTTTCACAAGGTGCATGATTACAATGTTGACACATCATTGGTTGGAAAGTAACCTTCGGATTTAATGAAGGATTTTCCATATCTAAATACATTTGTTTTGCACCAATATGTTCTTCTTCGGCTTTTTTAACACTCATGTCCGAAGAATAATAACGATCGATACGTAACCAATGCATATCACGAGTTTTCGCAACCTCTTTTTTACCCACAACATGTACGTTGTTTTCTACAGTACAAGCTACTACACAAGCTGCGCAACCAATACAAGATGTCATATCGATTGTTAAACCCCATTTATGGTTTAACCTCGGATGAGAATCCCATAAATCAATCTCGTTAACATGCTTTTTACCTCCTCCGTGCATTGGTAACATCGCAGCAGGATTCCAAACTTCTTTATCTTTAGTTTTGTACTCGTTTAAGGAAACTTCGCGCAATAAATACTCCTCACGACCCATAATAGTGTGATGAATTTGAGTTGCTGCAAATTTGTGTTCCTCATCTGTTTTAGCTACTGAAACTGATAAACTAACATTTGATAACGCATTATTTGTAACTGTTACAAAAGGGTAAGCGTTAACACCAACACCAAAAGCAACTTTCATAGATTCAGCGGTACGCCCATATCCCAAAGCCAAACCAATAGTACCTGCAGTCTGACCTGGTTGAGGATAAACAGGAACTTTAATGGTTAATCCATTTACCGTTAAATCAACGATAGATCCTATAATATCCTGACGCTTCATTTCATTTAATCCTAAAGAAGCTACATCTGCAGGATTCATGGTAATGTAATTATCCCAAGTCACTTTTGAAATAGGATCAGGAAGTTCCATTAACCATGGATTATTACTTTGATTACCATTTCCTAAACCTACTTTTTCGTAAATTGCTAATTCGAATTGACCTCCTCCTTTAAGAGAAGATGCTATTACTGCGGCCTTATGATAATCAGGAGTTGGTAAATTATTAGGAATTTCAGGTAAAATTAATTTTTCTACAGGCTCATCATGAGATATTGTAGAATTTATGTTTAAAGAATCCGAAACAACTTCATTAATAATAGCAGCAACACCAGCCATTAAAGGCTTTCCAGACGAATCTTTAGCCATTGGAGCAATTACAGTGTCTTTTAAGACAGAAACTTTTAAGACACCATCATGCAATGTGTGTGCCCAAAAAGAAGCAAAATCACCGTATTTTCCTTGTTGCGGGAAAATGTGATTATTCCAATAACCTTGTAAATATGTTAAATAATCAGCTTTTATTCCAGACCATTTTAATAAAGTATCTTGTACCTGACGTGTTCCCTCATAACGAGGAGCCGAATAAATAGGACTTATAGTAGGTTGTTGTAAAGAATAATGTCCTCTTTTTGGATTAGCATCTCCCCAAGACTCTAAGAAATTATTATCTGGACAAACATAATCAGCTAATAATGATGTTTCATCTAGTGTTTGTGAGAAAGAAATTTTTAATGCTGCTTTTTTATATGCGGCATCAAATTTCAAACTAGAAGGTGCTGTGTAAACCGGATTACAGTTATACGTCATTAAAGTGTTAACTTTTCCAGCATTTAAATCAGCTACTAAATCAATAAATTCCTTATCGTCACCTTGCTTCAAATTAAAATGCATATCAACATCCACAGTCTTACCATAGTTGTCTAACATTTTATTAATACCATTCACCAAAGTTTGGCAACCTTCATCGTTAAAACCGCAAACAACTAAAGATTTTCCTTTATGAGACACTAATTCTTTAGCAGCTTTAGCTATTGCTTTAGTAGCATCAGAATTAGAAATTTTTGCATCAATAGCTTTTGAATGTCCAGTTGCAGCAGCTACTTCATTAAACAATAAAGTAACAACTTTACCAAATTCAGAAGGCTTAACCATGTAACGCTCATCTGCATTAGCACCAGTTAAAGATAAATTAGCCTCGAAATGATAATGTTTACTCATTTCTAAGTTTTCACGATTAACCTTACGTGCTCTACTATATTGATTTGCAAATTCAATTGGATTTAACCAAGTTCCTAAAAAGTCACATGCAATCGCTACAACCGTTTTTGCTTTTGAGAAATCATAAGAAGATACAACTGATTTATCAAATACATTTTTATTCGCTTTAATTAAAGCTGAATAAGAAATAGCATCATAAGTAACATGTTTTGTATTAGGATATTTTGCTGTAAATTCTGCAATAACAGCTTTGGTAGAGGGACTAATTATTGTAGAACTTAAAATAACATTTCTTCCGGCAGATAGTGATTTACCTACTAATGAATCAATATTACTCCAAGTTGTTGGATTTCCTTTAGCTAATGGACCATTTAAACGAGCTCCATCGTATAAGCTTAATACAGAAGATTGAACGCGCGCGCTTGTAGCACCATGACTTACTTTTGAAAAATCATTCCCTTCAATTTTGATAGGACGTCCTTCGCGAGTTTTGACTAATACAGATGCATAATCATGCCCATCATAAAATGTAGAAGCATAAAAATTAGCAACACCAGGAGTTACTTCTTCCGGTTTTACTACGTAAGGAATAGATTTATTAACAGGCGTTTCACAAGCTGCTAAAGCAACGGCTGCAGTTGAGAATCCCATTATTTTCAAAAAGTCCCTACGGCTAGTACCTTTAGAATTTGCCTCATCACCAGTAAGAAATTCTTCCATTGGTAATGGCTCTACAAATTCATTGTTTTTGTGTTGTAAAAAGTCCTCGCTGTTATTTATTTCAGGTAAACCTTTCCAGTATTTTTTCGACATAGTCATGTGTGATATTTCTTGTAATTACCGGTTTCTAACAATTAATAGTGACATTTAGCACATTCAAGTCCTCCGATTTTATCAACCGTAAACTTAACATCGTACTGTCCTTTATATTTTTCTTTTAAAGCTTTGTGCATTCTATCGTAATAAGCATTTCCTTCCATTGCAACTTCAGTTTTACGATGACATTCGATACACCATTTCATAGTTAATGGCGTTTTTTGTTCTGCTACTGTCATTTTTTTCAAATCTCCGTGACAAGTCGCACACTCTTGTTTTCCAACAACAACGTGTTGCTTGTGATTAAAATAAACGTGATCAGGTAAAGTATGAACTTTAATCCATTTAATAGGATTTTGAGGATTTGTATAATTACCTGTTTTAGGATCAAAACCTGAAGCTTCATAAATTTTAGCAATTTCTTTTTCGCCATACTGAGGTCCTTTTTGAATTCCCTTGTGACAGTTCATACAAATATTGACGGATGGAATACCTGCGTGACGAGATTTTTCAACTGAATTATGACAATACTGACAAGCAATTTCATTATCTCCAGCATGCAACTTGTGAGAAAACTTAATCGGTTGTTCTGGTTTATAACCTTTTTGTGTTTCCCAATCGTAATATACACCTAAATCATAACAAGCATCCCAGCATGATTTCATTCCACCAAATACGATAATGATAACAAAAACACCTACTAAGCGACGATTACCTGTAATCCACTGTTTCACCTCATCAAAGAAACTTAACTCTTCTGTTTCTTCTTTACCTTCTTTACGATTATATGAATTTTGTAAAGAATGACGAACACTGCGTAAAGAACCAATAATAATCGCTAAAACCGCAATAGCACCTAACAATAGGTAAAGTGGGTCAATTCCACCTTTAACCTCTTCTTTTTCCACTTCGGCACCAGGAGCAGGAGCGCCAGCTGCTGCCGCATTATCTGCTGGTGGATTTTTAACATACGCTAAAATCGCATCAACGTCTTTGTCAGTCAATTGACCTTCAAACACAGTCATGGCAGCTTTACCGTTTTCATTATAAATCTTATTAGCGTATGCGTCGCCAGATTTGATCAACTTTTCATTGTTCAAAATCCAGTTTTTCAACCAATCGCCTTTTGGAGCTCTATCGAATATTCCTGCTAATCCCGGACCAGTTAGTTTTTGGTCTGTTACAGCATGACAAACGGCACAATTTTGCTTAAATAACTTAGCTCCATCTTGAGCTTTCAATCCGAAAGAGAAAGCAAAGAATAGAAAAACAGCGCCAAATAATGATTTTAAAGAGAAATGAGACATATTATTATGCATAGAATTATATCTAATTGTGTATGTTAGGCTATTTGATGACAGTTTAATGACAAAAATTATCGTGCAAAATTAACAGAATGTTATATATTTAAAACCTATTTTTTAAATTTTGTTAAAGCATTTCGCAATTTATAATCTTTCTAAATAAGGAAATGTGACTAATTTTAATGAGATTTTCACTTTGAATACAATAAATGGTAACATTTTATCTTTAAAATGTTTATTTTAATCGATAAATAACTAAAATTAAGTTTAACTGATATTCATACAATTTTAAATATCTTCCCAATAATCAATTATTAATCCATCATTTGGACTAATTCCAATGCTTCTTTTTTCAGTACCAAAGTTGATAATTAAGGCGTCATTTAAAAATTGTTCGTCTTCTTTACTTAATTGAAATGATTCGATTGTTTCTCCAATCACATCTTTCCACATCGAAGTAGTGGATGCGTCAATCGGAATCATTTTAATCTTATCGCCAAATTCTTGTTTAAGCGCCTCTTTTTCGTGTTCAAAATTAAAGTCATCCAAAATAAAAATTCCCGTGCTTTCATCATTGCAAGTGATTACAAAAGTAGTATCGTCTGTAAATACTAATTCTACATTATCTATTAA
Organism: Chitinophaga pinensis; assembly: GCA_945860225.1. Taxonomy (GTDB): domain Bacteria; phylum Bacteroidota; class Bacteroidia; order B-17B0; family Aurantibacillaceae; genus UBA4416. The sequence continues at coordinate 24,840 of CAMAPT010000014.1, forward strand.
ATCTATTTGAGCATCTTTATTAAAACGATTCACCCAAAAATAGATAACAACCTTTTTTAAAGTTTTTCCTTCGACAGAAGTTAGTGATTTTAGCTGATGGTCGGTGAAATGAGACATAATTTAAGACATTAAAAAGACTGTTTGATAAAGAGACTAAAAATAAAATTAAAGCGACAACCAAGCTTTAGCTGCGGTTCCCATAATGGTTGTTTTTATAGTATCAGAAAGTGGAGCTTCACGCACTAATGTTCCTGGGACAGCTTCACCCAAAGGAAAAGGATAGTCGGAACCTTGAACAACTTTATCCGCTCCTACTAAATCAATGATATACTGCAACATTTTGTGGTCACAAACATGTGAATCAACCCAAAATTTACCTAAATAGTTTTTAGGATTAAATTCATTATCAATCGCCACTAAATCCGGACGGCATTCCCATCCATGTTCAATTCGACTAATAGTTGGCAAAAATGAACCTCCTCCATGTGCAAAACACACTTTTAGTTTTGGGAATTTTTCGAATAAGCCGCCAAAAATCATAGAACAAATTGCACGACTAATTTCTGCCGGCATACCCACTAACCATGGGAGCCAATATTTAGTCATGTGTTCTTGTCCCATCATTTGCCATGGATGAACTAAAACGGCAGCATTTGTTTTTTCGCAAGCGGCCCAAAAATCATGAAATTGAGGTTCTCCTAAATTAATATTATTAACGTTACTTCCTATTTGAACGCCTTTGAATCCTATACTCATAGATCGTTCTAATTCTTGAACTGCTAATTGCGTATCTTGCATAGGAACAGTGGCTAAGCCTATAAATTTATCTGGATATTGGTTTACTGTATTAGCGATATCGTCATTTAAAAACTGAGAAATCTCTAAACAATCGTGAGGTTTAGCATCATAACTAAACATCACCGGAATAGTACAGATAACTTGCATATCGGCCTTGTGTTCAGACATTTCTTTGATACGAACTTCAGGATCCCAACAATTTTCAACTATTTCTCTAAAGCGTTTGTCGCCTTGCATCATCCAAGCTCTTCCAGGAGCATGATGATTTAATTGTATAAAGTTTCCGTATCCAAATTTTTTAGTAAAATCAGGTAAATGCTTCGGAATAATATGTGTATGTGTGTCTATTGTAAACATGATTTATTAGGAATTGAGTAAAAATATACGAATATAAAGGATTACGAACTACAAGAATACTTGAATAGGTATTATGAGTTGATTATAAAAAACGTTCGTTTTCGTTTGCTTCTCAACTTAGCTCGAAGTGACAACCTTAGGAAAACTTAGTTTTTGAATTAAAATAAATTATTTAAAATAGTTTCATCTACAACATTTGGTAAAGTAACTTTTAAGTTTGGAGTACGTTCCATTTCGCGCTTGATAGCAAAATTGGCTTCTTTATTTCTTGCCCATGAGCGACGCGCAATACCATTATTAACATCCCAAAACAACATCGATTTTAAGCGTCTATCGGCATCTGCACTTCCATCTAAAACCAAACCAAAACCACCGTTTATCACTTCGCCCCAACCTACTCCACCTCCATTATGTAAACTAATCCAAGTAGCTCCCCTAAATCCATCACCTACAAAATTTTGTACCGCCATATCGGCCGTAAATTTTGAGCCATCATAAATATTAGAAGTTTCCCGATAAGGTGAATCCGTTCCACTCACATCATGATGATCGCGTCCTAAAACAACTGGTGCAGAGATTTCTCCATTTGCTATGGCTTTATTGATTGCTTCGGCTATTTTAACACGACCTTCGCTGTCAGCGTATAAAATTCGGGCTTGAGAGCCAACCACTAAATTATTTTTCATAGCATCACGAATCCAAACGATATTATCATTTAGCTGTGGCTTAATTTCCTCTGGGGCTGTTTTATAAATTTCCTCTAAAACATGTAAGGCAATTTCATCTGTTTTTTGTAAGTCTTTTGTATCTGCACTTGTGCAAACCCAACGGAAAGGTCCAAAACCATAATCAAAACACATTGGCCCTAAGATATCTTGCACATAGGAGTTGTAACGAAAAGTAGCGCCAACATGGCCACCCTTTTGTGGAATAGCGTTTTTATAAACATCTCCACCGGCACGCCCAACTTCCAATAAAAATGCATTTCCATAATCAAAAAAATACATCCCCTGAGAAGTTAAAGTATTGATGGCATTAATATGTCTGACTAACGTTTTTTGAACCTCTGCTTTAAACTGATCAGGATTATTGGCCATCATCTCGTTGCTTTCCTCTAATGAAAATCCTGCCGGATAATAACCTCCAGCCCAAGGATTATGCAATGAACTTTGATCAGAACCAACATCGACTTTCAGGCCTTCTGTTACAATACGTTCCCATAAATCAACGATATTTCCTAAATAAGCAAAGGATAAAGCTTCTTTTTGAGCTTGCGCCTCTTTTACACGAGGAATCAATGCATCCAAATTATCATATACTTCGTCAACCCACCCTTGTGAATGACGCGTATGAACGGCTTTGGGATTAATTTCAGAAGTAATAGAAACCATACCTGCAATTTTAGCAGCTTTTGGTTGTGCACCGCTCATGCCTCCTAAACCACAGGTAACAAAGAGTAGACCTGAACCTGATCCTCCTCCCTCTTGAGGGGTAGCGGGGGCCACTCTCCTCGCCGCATTCATCACAGTAATTGTAGTTCCATGAACAATGCCTTGTGGGCCAATATACATAAATGAACCAGCCGTCATTTGTCCGTATTGAGTAACTCCTAAAGCATTAAATTTTTCCCAATCATCAGGTTTACTATAGTTAGGAATCATCATTCCATTGGTTACTACAACTCGTGGTGCATCTTTATGAGATGGGAACAAACCCATAGGATGCCCGCTATAGAGCACGAGAGTTTGCTCATCTGTCATAGTTGATAAATACTGCATAGTAAGTAAATACTGAGCCCAATTTTGAAATACCGAGCCGTTCCCTCCATAGGTAATTAGCTCATGCGGATGTTGAGCTACGGCATAATCTAAATTATTACTCAACATGTGCATAATGGCCGCCGCTTGTATACTCTTATAAGGATACTCATGTATGGGACGTGCAAACATTTTATAATCGGGACGAAAACGGTACATATAAATACGTCCGTAAGTTTTTAGCTCTTCTGCAAACTCTTTAGCCAACTCGGCATGATGCTTAGGTTCAAAATAACGCAAGGCATTTTGAATGGCTAATTTTTTTTCTTCGCTATTTAAAATATCCTTGCGTTTAGGCGCATGATTAATGGTGCTTTCGTAAACTTTTGGTTGAGGTAATTCTGAAGGAATACCTTGCAATATGTGTTTTTGAAATTGATTAATTTCCATGATAAATAAATTAATTTAGAAGTGTCGAAATTACATGATTTTTTAGATATTTTTAAACTTTAAAATCAAATACTAGTTTAGTAAACAATGGAAAAACAGACTGTTTTAGTTTTAAAGAATTTTACTTTTAACATAAAAGTGCGGGCTTGTCATTTATCTTTAAAGTAAAGTGGATTTATAATATCTTTGTTTTCAATTTTGTGAAAACTATTCCTAAAAATTGATTAAAATATATTTAACTATGAAAAAAAATCTACTATTTGCTTTTTTACTTACTTCATTATTAATTTGCAATTCTACATTATCTCAAACCGTTTTTTATACCGAAAACTTCGCATCAGGCGGTACAGGTTGGACTTTAAATGTAAGCACTGGTGCTAATGGCGCTGATTTTAACTTTTTTAAGATAAGTGATAATGAAGGCGGTGTACTGCCTCCTGGCTGTGGGGTTGCAAGTAATGGAAATAAAACATTACACGTTACCAGTTTTTTTAACCCAACTGGCGGCGCTAGTTATGATGCTGGAGGGTTGTGTGGAATTTTATTTTGCCCACTAACCAACCAAAGAACAGAATCTCCAACAATAAACTGTACGGCTCGTACAACTGTATCAGTCAGTTTTAATTATATTGAAGGTGGCAGTGGAATACTGGATGATGCAACTTTATGGTATTTTGACGGTTTAACTTGGGCTTTAATTGATAATATGCCAAAAACAACAGTTTGTGGTGGCGGCCAAGGACAGTGGGCTTCAAGAACTGTTGCCCTTCCAGAATCTGCCAACAATAACCCCTCTGTAAAAATTGCATTTAATTGGACAAATAATGATGATGGCGTAGGAACTGATCCTTCGTTTGCAGTTGATGATCTTACTTTAACTGCATTATCTCCATTAACTTTTACAATATCGTTACCTTCTCCTATTTGTCAAACAACTTCACTTAACTCTACTTATTCTTCTACATCTTCTCCCACAACATTTACATGGAGCGCTTCAAGTGCTAATATAGTGTTTAGTGCTGCCAGTAGCGGCACCACAAATATTTCTTTTACTGCGCCTGGTAGTTATACCGTATTTCTAGATGCCTGTCAAGGAACAAATTGTTCAACTTCATCGTCAACAATTATGGTTAACCCAATTCCTACTATAATTTCATCCACAAGTAATTCTTTAATTTGTATAGGTCAATCAGCAAATTTAACGGCAAGTGGTGCGATGAGTTATACTTGGAATACATCTGCAACTACCGCAGCTATTTCTGTTTCTCCTACTGTTACAACTACTTACACCGTATCAGGAACTGATATAAATGGCTGCTCAAATTCATCAACAATAACCCAAACTGTGAACTCTTGCACAAGTATGCAAGATTTAAAAAACGACTCTTTTTCTATAACAATTTACCCAAACCCTGTTTCAGATATTTTAAATATGGATTTACAAAGTTCGACTATTGAGAAGGGAATGATTCAAATTATAAACACCTTAGGTCAAGTAATATTATCTGAGTTATTTACTTCAACTAATATAAAAATAAATACAAGTAATATAATCAGTGGCGTTTACTTGGTAAAAATTACAGCTGAAAATAAACAAGTGGTAAAACGAATATCTATCCAATAATTAATTTTATAAAACACAAGAGCATCATATTATATCAGCTTTGAAAATGGGAAATGCCATAAAATTTTATGTTGATGGCATTATAGATTCAACAGTAACATTCCCATTTAATGGTTCTATAATAAATTCAATTAATTTATTTTTTGGATGCAATTCCAATAATATGCATTTTTATAAAGGTAAACTTGACGACATCGGTATTTGGAACAGAGCTTTAATTCAACAAAAAATCAGTAATTTATACAATGCTAATATTTGTTATGACCATGTAACCGTAACCGATACTTTGGTTATTAATACCAATATTACAGGGTTTAATCCGGTAACTTATCAAAATACCATTAAGGTATTTCCAAATCCTAGCAACGACCATATAACCATACATTACGGCAACTATGCCAACTTAAGTGGTTATCAACTCAAAATTACCAATTCGTTAGGTCAGCAAATGTTTCAAACCGCTATTACGCAACAATCCTCGTTTATAGATTTAAAAACCTGGGCAGGAAATGGTATTTATTTTGTGCATATTATTGATGCCCAGGGCAACACCATAGACATCAAAAAAATTGTGTTGCAGTAGCTTTTCGGCAACATTTCTTCTAGCAATAGGCTGTCTCAAAAAAGGCAGCCTATTGTTTTTCAAAACAATTGATGAAAGACCTTAATTATAATTATGGAACTACCTCTGTAAAACACTTTTTAATAACTTTTATCAAACAATACTAATATTTGTATTATGTTTATGCAACAAGTATTAACAACGTATCCTATTAATTTTAATCACATAACCATTAATATAATTGCCTTTATGAAATAACCATGTTGCGACCAGCACAAATACAAATGACTAAACATGGTTATACCATATGATAAATAAAAAACAAACAACTTAGACTTATGAAACAATTATTCACGATTGCCCTATTGAGCCTTTCTTCGCTTTATGCCCAAGATAATGCCTCCCTAAAAGGTAAAATTTCGAATCCGAGCAACGGAAAATGTTATTTGTATGTTGTAAAAACGGATGAAAAAACAGGTCAAAGAAAACGAGAAACCCTCGATTCATCAGAAGTTACTGCCGACGGACGTTTTGCCATGAGTTTTCAGGTAAAAGAATTGACCCAAGCCTCATTTGACGATGGTAACGAACAAACTACTTTGTTATTGAACCAGGGCGATGATCTTTACCTGACATTAAATACCAAAATGTTTGATGAAACCATTACCTATACCGGTAAAGGCTCCGAAAAAAATAATGCCATCAAAAATTTTATGCTTATACAAGAAACTTTAGGCAATGATGTTTATGGGATGGAAAGCAAAAAAGACACCGCAACTATTTTTTCTTTTATCCGAAAATCGTATGGCGAACTAAAAGGCCTTATGGAAGATTACAAAAAAGATATTCCAGAGTTAGAAGGCTATTTGCAATCAGAATATAAGATGATTGATAAGGAGATTGAACAAACTAAGAGTCGTTTATTGTTTAACAGTAAAATGGAGGGACTGAAAGGAACTAACCTAACAGACTTTGCCGGTGTAGATTTAAAAGGCAATAACATCAATATCTCATCATTTAAAGGAAAAACAACTGTTATTGATTTTTGGGCAACCTGGTGCGGCCCTTGCAAAGCCGAAATACCTAGCTTTAAAGCGCTAGAAGAAAAATATGGGTCTAATATTAACTTTGTAAGTGTAGGTTTATATTGCGAAAAAAAGGATTGGACTAAAATGGCTACAGACTTTGGATTGAAAAACAACCTTTACATAGCCAAAGAAGGCGAAAAACAGTTGAAAGAATATGATATAAGATATATTCCTCGTTACATAGTTGTAGATGCTAATTTAAAAATAGTTGATGCGTTAGCCCCAAGACCATCTTCGGGCGATTTACAAAAATTATTTAACTAAAAAAGAAACGGATATCTTTATGACTATGTTGAGCCATCTCTATATCCTGTTTATCACTTTCGGTATTACCGATGCTATAGATATTTTTTTAGTGGCTATCATGCTTTATCAATTATACAAAATGGTAAAGGGTACTGCGGCCGTCAATGTTTTTATTGGTTTAGCTTTAATCTATATCATTTGGATTATTGTTAGAGCGTTTGAACTGAAATTACTTGGATCCATATTAGGGAAATTCGTCAATGTGGGAGTGATTGCAGTGATGGTAGTGTTTCAGCAAGAAATACGAAAATTTTTACTTTACATAGGTTCTAATGAATTTATTAAAAATAAAAATTGGAAGTCCATTTTAATGTTCAATACGGAAGATATAAATTCTTCCCGTTTTTCATTAGATGCTGATGCCATTATTAATGCTTGTTTTAACATGAGTGAAACAAAAACCGGAGCGCTGATTATTGTTTCCCGTAAATCTGATTTAAAGTTTTACGTCAATACTGGAGAGCACGTTGATTCTGCCCTAACCGAAAAAATGCTTGAAAATATTTTTTATAAAAATAGTCCCATGCATGATGGTGCCGTCATTATTAAAGACAATCGAATTATAGCCGCTAGATGCGTGTTACCGGTAACCGAGAGGGAAAACTTCCCTTCGCACTTTGGCATGAGGCACCGAGCCGCTGTTGGGCTCACAGAAACCACAGATGCTATAGCCATTACGGTATCAGAGCAAACAGGTCATATTTCGCTTACCGTTAATGGAGACATAAACACAAACCTCAACAGAGAAAAATTAAGATACTTGATAGAAAAAAACCTTAAAAACTAAACATGAACCTTCTTTCCGTTAATCAACTAAGTAAAAGTTTTGGAGACAAAGTCCTTTTTAAAAACATTAATTTCGGCATTAACTACGGTGATAAAGTAGCCCTGATTGCAAAAAATGGATCCGGAAAATCTACCTTATTCAAAATTCTTCAAGGCATAGAGATACCGGATAACGGAGACGTGACATTTCGAAAGGAATTACGTATTTCTTTTTTGGGTCAGGAACCTAATTTGGATGACAATCAAACCATCGAACAAGCTATTTATGCAGGCGATAGTGAAATGGTAAAAACAGCCATTGATTATGGCCATTTAGTTGAATCGCATTATGCCAATCCTACTGAAAAAACAGAAAACCAATTAGATATTCTTACCAACCGAATGAATGATTTAGAGGCTTGGAATGTTGAAACTCAAATTACATTGGTGTGTGCCAATTTAGGCTTGAACGATTTAAAACAACAAGTTAAAACATTAAGTGGGGGGCAAAAAAAACGATTGGCTTTAGCTCAGGTAATTTTGAACGAGCCCGATTTGCTCATTATGGATGAGCCTACCAACCATTTAGATGTAACCGTTATTGAATGGTTAGAAGAGTATTTACGTAGCTACAAAAAAAGTATATTATTAGTAACCCATGATAGGTATTTTTTGGATGAAGTATGCGACAGAATTATTGAAATAGATAATCATGCACTCTACGAATACAAAGGTAAATTTGATTATTATATGGAAAAAAAAGCCGAACGCCTGATGATGGAGGCTTCGGAATTGGAAAAGGCTAAAAATTTATATAAACGTGAATTGGAATGGGTAAGAAAACAACCACGTGCCCGAACCACCAAATCAAAATCACGCGTTGACGCTTTTTACGATATTGAAGCCAAAGCTCGTAAAAAAAGTATTGAAAAAAAGATAGAACTCAGTGTAAAAGTTGAACGTATCGGCAGTAAAATTATTGAGGTACATCATCTTAAAAAAGCTTTTGGCGACAAGAAAATATTAGAGTCATTTTCATACACCTTTATTAAAGGAGAAAAAATTGGCATTGTTGGACCTAATGGAATTGGGAAAAGCACCTTCATTAACATGCTTCAAGGTATTGAACAACCTGACTCCGGAAAAGTAACTGTTGGTGACACCATTGTATTTGGTTATTATTCTCAAAAAGGTATTCAAGTAGCCGGCGATAAGCGAGTGATTGAAGTAGTAAAAGATATTGCCGAATTCATTCCTCTTGCCAATGGCACGACTCTGAGTGCTTCTGCTCTACTAACCCGCTTTAATTTTCCGCCCGAAGTTCAGTATGGCCATGTGAGCAAACTAAGCGGAGGCGAAAGACGTCGTTTATACTTGCTAACGGTTTTAGTAAAAAATCCTAATTTCTTAATATTGGATGAGCCTACAAATGATTTGGATATTATCACCTTACAAACATTAGAGCAATTTTTATTAGATTTCCAGGGGTGTGTATTAATTGTTTCACATGATCGTTATTTCCTTGATCGGTTAGTTGACCATGTGTTTGCCTTTGAGGGAAATGGGATTATAAAAGATTTTCCGGGCAACTATAGCGAATATCGTCAATGGAAATATGATACGGAAGATGAAGCCGAAAAATTGGCTAAAGAACAAAAAGTAGCTGAACAAGTTATCGCTATTCCTGAACCCGCAAAAGAGGTAACCCAATCCAATAATCCTGAAAAAAGAAAACTATCTTTCAAAGAGCAAAAAGAATTAGAAACTTTAGAGACTGATATTGACAAACTTGAAAAACGTAAATCTGATATAGAAGCTCTTTTGGCCAGTGGCTTAACGGATGCGGATGAGATTCAAAAAATATCTTCAGAATTTAATGCTGTTGCTAAAGACCTTGATGAAAAAACAATGCGTTGGTTAGAACTTCAGGATTAATACTTTTTGCTCAAATGAGTCGCACTTCATCAAGAAATGATTAATTAATTTCCTGACAAGTGACATTACGATCGTTTATGAGTAGTAGATACATTTTCCCGTTCTTAAATAAATTGCCAACTAAAGGCTTTTGAGTGACATGATTATGAGTAAGGAGGTGCTTACCTTGATGATTAAGCACCTCTACTTTATCACTTACATCATCATAAGCCAACAACAAATAATGATGACTGCTATTAATCAATTGAACGTCATCAAACACGGACAAATCATTGAAATATTCTATTAACTTGCCTCCAAACATGTTGTAGCCGTATAGTGCTCCATTTCCATAAGTCAATAAATCCATTTGCCTATCATCATCTAACAAGGCAAAGCTCGTTTTAAAATTTCGTAAGTCATCCCCTATTTTCAATTCTTCTTTTTTATCAGACAGAGATATTTTAATTAAGGCATTGCTTTCATTATCCACATAAACCACCTTAGTATTTTCTAAATTATTGCCAACCAAAGGATATAAATGCTTCAGATGAGTGATGGTTTTATGTTTGAAATCGATGCGCCCTTCTCCTTTTCTACTAAAAGCATACAGTTTACCCGACACATCGGCCGTCATTAAATATTCACTAGCTCCTACAGGGAGATGATATATGGGTAAAACCACTTCCTTGTCTGTTTTCACAGGCGTAAATCCTTCCATTTTAACGCCATATAATGAATAATTATATATATATTTATCAGAACAAGCCAAAAAAATTCTAAAATCTTTTTCCCCTTTATAATCTAGCAGAGTGATGTTGGAAGTTATTTTAGAGGGCATTTTTACCGGAAACCCCTGAACATAATTACCGGTTCTATCCATTAAATGTAAATAATGTTCGGTATTAAATAATAGTTGAAACTTCCCATTTTTAAAGATGTCTACGGTATAAATACTCGACTGTATGGGTTCATTTAACTTTTTCTTCCAGATTAGATTACCCATTGAATTTATCAAATACAAATTTTTTGAAGCATCTTGTACGCATAATTCTGTTTCTTGAGTTAAATGATTCGTGAAAAAGTATGGTGGTGTAATCAGAGCCGAATCTGCTTCAAAATCCCAAATCGCCTGTTGCGCATCTGTTGAATTATTACTAGGCTGAATATGGCTTAAATTAAGCCTAACACGAACACTATTTTTATGATTTCTGGCTGTTAAAGAAATATGATCGGTTGCATTTTCTGCAAATTTTAAAGCTTCTAAGTCAACGATTGAATGAAGTTGATGCTGTTTCATTAAATCTGTGTTTTCATAATAGAGATAATGACAATCCACCTTTAAATGATTATTGGCATAACTCATAAACGAAGCATTCTTTCTTAATAATTTATTATTTTCAATAGACGATATGTAAAAGAGATAAGCCTCTTTACTTGAAAAAAACAGTAACTGATTTTGATGCAAACAAGCCACCATTTTTTCTGAATCAGATGCTGAAAATGAAAACAAATGGCGAAATAAACTTTGTAATTTGTACCCTGTGAAATTTGATGTCTTAAAAACACTATCGCTGACTAAACTCAATAATTGTTCGCTCTTGAGTATATCATGTATTTTAACAGTTACAATTTGATGTAACTCATTTTGAAGCATATACTTAGCTGATACTACTTCTTGGTCAATATTTTCATACTGCTCCTTTTGCATATTATACAATGCGCTATCATTCAATTGTTGCCATGCCGACTGAAACCGATGTTGCTCATCGGCTGAGCGACGTTGATTGAATAATTGATAAAACAAATTAGCATCCGTTAATGCCACGGCCTCAATGGTAACAGCATTATCCGGCAAATATTCAAATCCTGAAATAATTTTAGATTCTTGATTTTTTAAACAACTAAATAATGATACAGAATCTGCCGAAGAGTAACCAGTCAATGTAATTTCTGTAGGTTGAATCTGAGTTGTAAATAAAGATTTTCCTGAGAATAACTCTTTTGGCAATAGTTGAATCAAATGATGATTAAAATATACTTGGGTTAATTGCTCTCCATTCAATTTTAACAAGTTGAGATAATCATTTTGATAAGCCAAAGATTGCATTTTATTTAATGTGATACTTTGCTTCAATAACTTGACATCCGTTGTTAAATAAACCAATCCATCTTTAAAGCAGATAAACCATTTTTGATGATGATGTATAAAATAATGTAAGTTTAACGCTGGTTCTTGAGATTCTTTGGCCCATGTTTTATCAAAAAAATCAATCAATAAGGCTTCGTCTTGCTTCTCTTTTAATTTAAATAAAATTAAATGATTAAATGTACTTTTTTCTTTAAAAAAACTCCAATACAGCGAATTTTTGGACAGTAAGCGTTCAATGTCGGGCTTACTCATTACCAATGAATCCATATAATGAAAGCCTTGTTGAGCTACCTCCACCGCTTCCTGATTAAGCAAAGAATTCCATATTAAATTTTGACGCGTTAATTGAGTAATTAATTCTGTGCTAGTTTTTGTTTCGACGACACAAACTGCATTTGCCGGAATATGTTCGAGTGCAGATATATTCGGCTCCTTACTTTCCTTTAATCGCAAATAAGCCCAAATAGCTATTGCTACAGAAGTCAGAATAAATAAATAAAACCCTATTTTTTTTACGATATTCACCTACCCCGAATGTAATGGGATTGTGATTGCTTTGCCCTATTTCGTGTGTGAGTTATGAAACCTACCTTGTGAATTGATTGACTAAAACTGAAAACTTGCTAATTGATGTTCAAAAAGAATTTTGGCTCCAAATTTCTGATGCCAATATTGAGCCAAATAGAGTTGTTCGGACTGCCCCGGAGTAGGAATGAGAACCATCCGTTTTTTTTTCAAAGCATATAAGTCCATCAACGTGCTATAACCACTGCGACACAATACCGTTTTTGAACTACAAATTAAACGACTTAACTCGTCGGAATTAGGCATATTAATTATGGTTATGTTAGCGTTCACAGGAATACTTATTAATTTGGCGCTCCCTCTAACGAAAACTATTCTTTTATTAGTTGCATTAGCCCTTAAAATCAAATTTTCTTCTATTTGAGTTCGTAAAGGTTCCGGACCGGATAATAAACATAGATAATCAAAATCATCTTTGGAGTCATCTAACCTATTCAAACGGCTCAAAGGCTCTATGTATTCAACGTTTTTAAACTGAAAATTTCTTGAAAGATTCCCTGCAAGAGCTTGTGTTGAATCCTCAAAATCGGGCACCCATATTTTATCAAAATTCTGTATAAATTTTTCATGAATTACATTCGCCAACCTCGAAAATAAGCCTGCCTGAATTTGTAATTGATGTGTCATGTATATCGATTCTACATCTTGATGATATAGGCCAAATCGGTTATCGCTGATAATGCAATCAATATTAAATTTTTGTATGATTTGTTTTAGTTGAGTGTTTTCATTTTTAATAATACCAAATATCCTAGGAGCATCAAACAACAACTTCACACTAACCGGCCAATATTTAGAATAGCGAATGGCATAAGGTGGCAAGGATATTTTTTCGAGATCCGGAAATTCATCATCAAAAATAAAACGTGTTGTTTCAGTAACCCCTAATATCATTCTGTTATGCTTACTCAATTTCCTAACCAAAGGCACACAGCGTGTGGCATGACCCAAACCCCAATCTAAAGGAGCAATTAATATGGTTCTATTTTGAATCAATCTAGCCGTCATTAACAGACAAGTAAATATATAAGAATTTAGCAAACATAGCACTCCAATCAATCTTCAAAATCTCACAATAAATCATGTTTTTAAGTTACTTTTGCTAGATATGTTTTGAATTATTGGAGCCTAAAACATCTAAACTTAATGTTCAAACATTTGTTTTAAATACTATGAAGAAAATAACGCTATTTTGGTTTAGAAGAGATTTAAGATTACACGACAACGCCGGCTTGTATTATGCTTTAAAAAACAACGTGCCGGTATTGCCCATTTTTATTTTTGACACACATATTTTAAATAAACTAACTGATAAAAAAGATGCGCGTGTAGAATTTATACACACTGCCATTAGTAACTTAAATCATGAACTAAATAAACTAGGCTCTGCTTTAAAAATTTTTCACTCCACAGCCGAAACTGTATTTTCTGAACTCATCAATCAGTATGAAATTGAATGCGTGTATACAAACCACGATTACGAAACTTATGCCAACGAAAGAGATGCCAACATTAAACAAATTTCAGAAAAACATCAAATCGAATTCAAAACCTACAAAGACCAATGTGTTTTTGAAAAACATGAAATTACTAAAGATGATGGGAAACCTTATACTGTTTTTACACCATATAGTCGCAAATGGAAAGCTCATTTAAAAAATCACCATCTTGAAGCCTATCCCAATCATCAATATTTTAGCAATTTTTTTCAGACCACTCCATTTCCAATACCAACTCTCAAAGAATTAGGATTTGAAAAATCAAATGTGGACATGCCGGCTAATACGGTTAATCAAGCCATCATATCGCAATACAAAGAACAGCGAGATTTTCCATCTATCGGAGGCACTAGCAGACTGAGTGTACATTTACGGTTTGGAACTGTTAGTGTGAGGGCCTTGGCTAAAGAAGCCGTTGCATTGAGTGAAACTTGGCTTAATGAACTGATTTGGCGAGATTTTTATATGATGATTTTATATCATTTCCCGCAGGTTGCCACACAAGCGTTTAAACCACAATACGATCGCTTCAATTGGCGCAATAATGAACAAGAATTTAAAGCTTGGTGCAACGGACAAACTGGTTTCCCGATAGTGGATGCCGGGATGAGGGAATTAAATGCAACTGGTTTTATGCATAATAGAGTACGAATGATTGTGGCTAGCTTTTTAACTAAAGACTTACTAATTGACTGGAGATGGGGCGAAGCGTACTTTGCGCAAAAATTATTGGATTTTGATTTAAGTGCCAATAATGGTGGTTGGCAATGGGCGGCGGGTAGCGGGTGTGATGCAGCGCCTTATTTCAGAGTTTTTAATCCAACTGAACAAACCAAAAAATTTGACGCTCAATTTCATTACATTAAAAAATGGGTGCCTGAATACAATACTCCAAAATATGTAAAACCTATTGTTGACCATGCAGCTGCAAGACTAAGAGCATTGGCCACATACAAAGAAGCTCTCACCGATAATATACAAACTAAACTATTCAAATAATTTTTCTGAACATTACAAAATTAATCGTTCAAAAAAAATTCTCAATCAAAGACAATTTAACCTATACTTGAAAATAATTAAAACACTAAACATGAAAAAAACTATACTTCTATCCTCTATCTTAACTATTATTGGTTTAGTAATTTTATCAACAACTTCAACAAGCAATGCAAGTTCATCATTACCAAATGATGGTAATGCAGGAGCACCAATGGATAATTCAGGTAGAACATGTACCAGCTGCCATGGAGGTAGCGTTGCAACACAAACTACGGGTGTTATTTTTTCTGATATTCCGGCAAATGGATACATAGGTGGGACAACTTATAATTTTACAGTAACGATGAGTGGCGCCAGTGCTTATGGTTTTGAATTGACTGCACAAACAGCCACATCAAACACAGGATTAGGGTCATGGATTGCAGGAATTGGTTCTGCAGTATCGAATAAATATATAAAACAATCAACAAAAAAAACGGGGCCAAATGCCACCTGGACTTTTCAATGGATAGCTCCATTAAACGAAACAACGGTTACATTTTACGGTGCATTTAATTATGCCAATAATAATAATTCTTCAACAGGTGATATAATAAAAACATCATCAGTTACGTATTTAGCCAATACAACAAATATTAATGAAAAAGATGTAAATGAAACTAAACTATCTTTATTTCCAAATCCAACCACAGAAGTATTAAATATTACATCAGATGAACTATTTAATCAAGGTAGCATTTTTTCAATGGATGGGAAATTAATAAAAATAATTTCTGAGCAAGAATTAATTTCAAAAACAATTTCAGTTGCTAATCTTGATTATGGAAGCTATTTTTTGAATATTAAAACTAAAAATAAAACACTTACTGCAAAATTCATAAAACAGAATTAATTGCAAAATAAATATTACTTTTATTAAAATGAGATGTAAATTGAATTCAACTAAAAAATTATTAATACTATTTTTTATTACTGCTATTTCACTATTTATAGTGTCTTGCAAGAGCAAACCAAATTTTAATTCATTAAGAGAAGTGAGTTACTCAAAAGAAATAGCTCCCATTGTTAGTGCAAACTGCACATTTAGTGGTTGTCATGAAAGCGGTAATAGTCACCATCATGACGATGAATTCGGATTAAACACTTATTCTGATCTAACTAGAGCTGGTATTGACCCCGGATATCCCGAAAAAAGTGAATTATATGCCACGTTGGTCAGTTTAAATGATAACAAAGTCATGCCACGAAAACCTTATAACCGATTGTCAGATACCCAAATTCAACTGATATATGTATGGATTGGGCAAGGCGCCAAAAACAATTAATTAAGTAACAAAGTCAAATGTATAAGCAATCATATATGAATATGAAATAGCCATGTTTTCCGAAACACAAGCACAAATGAAGACAAACTGGCTAAACCATATGACAATTAAAAAACAATAATTTAGACGTATGGAAAAAAGTCTGACAATATTTGTATTCGCAATAGCTTTATTAATGTTAAATAGTTGCTATTACGATAACTTTAAAGAATTACATCCTGAAAGCGCATTAAGTGGAGCATCGGGATGCGATACTGCCGGCGTTATTAGCTATTCGGCTCAAATAGTGCCCGTATTAAACAGAAGTTGCAATACCCAATGTCATGGTGGTTCGGGTGGTGGCGGCGGTAGAGAATTAATAAACTATAGCCTCATTTTAGAAGAAGCTGCATCTGGACGGTTAGTGAGTAGTATTATTTGGGATGGTAACGCTCAACAAATGCCTCAGGGTGCTACCAGTAAAATACCTGATTGCGACATCGCAAAAATTAAAAAATGGGTAGCGGCTAGTGCTCCAAATAATTAATTCTCATATTACTCTATTTTATGAAAAAAACATTTTTATCCATACTCATCCTTTTGGTTAGTAGCGCTCCAGCTTTCTCGCAAACCCCCGATGAACTATTAAATTTAGTGGCTGAAACTCCAAAAAAAGAATACATCAGTGCTACGTATAAAACAACCCGCTTAATTAATTTTCATACCATTGAAGTACTAGGTCATAAAAGTTTAGATTTCAGAATTGCGCATCGTTTTGGCAATTTTAACTCAGGAGCTTACAATGCGTGGGGAGTAGATGGAGGTGCGAATATAAGACTAGGACTTGAATACAGTCATGATGGTCGCTTTATGGTAGGAATTGGAAGAACCTCCAGTCAAAAAATGGCCGATGGTTTTTTAAAATACCGTTTATTACGTCAAACCGCCAACAACAGCGAAATGCCTGTTAGCGTTACATTGTTCTCCGGAATTTACCACACATTTATGCAAAACGTGGTAATTAATGGCATTAATAAATACCAAAAAATTCCGGATAGATTATCCTATTGCCATCAGGTAATGATTGGCCGAAAATTTAATTCTAACTTTTCATTCCAGTTGACAGCCGCTATGGTACATGTGAATTTGGTAGAAAGTATAACCGATAAAAATGATTGTTTTATTGCCGGAGCAGTTACCCGTTATAAATTCACGAAGCGTCAGGCCATTACATTAGAATATGGGCATCGCATAAATAAATACAGTCAAAACAAATTTTTTAATAGCTTTGGTATTGGCTATGATTTAGAAACTGGAGGACACGTATTTCAAATGCATTTAACCAATTCGTTTGGCTTAACAGAAGACCAGTATTTTATGTACACAAACACCGATTGGAATAACTGGGGAATACGTTTGGGATTTAATATCTCTCGGGTATTTAGCCTTCAGGGAAGAAATGAAGAATAGTAAAAACAAAAAAACATATACTACGAAAAATGAAAAAGTTTTTAACGATAACCGCTCTAGCTCTTGGATTAAATGGATTTTCGCAAATTTATATTGGCGATAAGTGTAAGATCACATTTTTTAGTGAAACACCACTTGAAAACATAGAGGCTACTAACACTATTACCAAACCGGTATACAATGCAACTACTGGCGACTTTGTAATTCAGGCACAACAAAATGCCTTTATTTTTAAATCAGCATTAATGCAGGAACATTATCATGAAAATTATATGGAAAGTGAAAAATTTCCATACGCCACCTTTAAAGGCAAAGTACTAGAAAGTATAGATTGCACGAAAGACGGCGTAAATAACGTCATGATGTCTGGCACACTAACAATGCACGGCGTTGAAATGCCACGAACAATGAAAGGTACCATTACGATTAAACAAGGTCGTATTATTATGGATTCTGATTTTGAAGTGAAAGTAATTGACCATAAAATCAAAGTACCAAAACTTTATAGAAAAAAAATTGCCGAAATCATAAAAGTAAACGTTCATGCCGAATTAGTATTATTTAAGAAATAAATCACTATCTCCAGAGCCGAAAACAAAAAGCTGTGAAGTCGTCTTTTATAAAAAAAATATTAACACTTGTGGCAACTTATGGTTGCTTAACACAACCCATAATAAAAGATGAGTAAAGAAATCAATTACATTGAAATTAATAGAAAATCTTGGAACAATAGAATAGACACACATTTAAAATCAGAATTTTACGATCTTGATAATTTTGTCAAAGGCAATACTTCATTAAAGAGTATTGAATTGAATTTACTTGGAGATATAAGAGGGAAATCCATTTTACATCTGCAATGCCATTTCGGACAAGACTCCATTTCTTTAAACAGATTAGACGCAGAAGTAACTGGTATTGATTTATCAGATAAAGCCATTGAAAAAGCAAAACAATTAGTTAAAAAAACGAATTCTAATGCCAATTTTATTTGCTGCGATATATATGACTTACCAAATCATTTAGAGAAACAATTTGATATTGTTTTTACTAGCTATGGAACAATTAATTGGTTACCAAACCTAGACAAGTGGGCAAAAATCGTATCTAATTTTTTAAAACCCAATGGACAATTTATCTTCGTTGAGTTTCATCCTGTTGTTTGGATGTTTGATGACGAATTTGGTAAAATTGGTTATAATTATTTTAACTCAAAGCCTATTGTAGAATCACAAAGTGGCACTTATGCTGACCGAAATGCAAAAATAACCTTAGAATCTGTTACATGGAATCATGGTTTATGTGAAGTCATTAATCCGCTTATTAAATGCGGACTTTCGATAATGGATTTTCAAGAATATGATTATTCACCTTATGATTGTTTTGAAAAAACGATTGAATTTGAACCAAAAAAATATAGAATAGAACATTTGGGAAATAAAATACCTATGGTTTATTCAATAGTTGCGAGAAAGAATAACTAATACGCTATTTTAGATTAACTAGATACAAATTTCATATGTAGATCTTTATTGCTTTTTAGTTGTCATATGTTATACGCCATATATCTTCATTTGTGTTTGTGCGCGCAGCACATGGCTATTTCATAAACTATTTTTTATTGATACTTATCAAAGTAAAAACGCAAATACAAATATCTAAAATACACTGAGACAAAAACAAAGAGATGAGTACTATAAAATTGAATTTACTCAAGGCTGAAAAAATGGCGATTGAATTATTTCATGAAATTGAAAACAGAGGCTTAATCGTTTCTGGAAAAGATGAAGCAACTCTCAATCATGAAATATTCAATTTAGCAAAACAGCTATTTAATATAGAAAAACATTGGCATAAAAGAATTGTAAGATGCGGCGAAAACACCCTGTATCCTTATAAAAATAATCCAACGAATAGGATTATTCAAGAAAATGATATTTTGTTTTTTGACTTCGGCCCCATAATAAATAACTGGGAAGCTGATTTAGGGCGCACCTATGTTGTGGGCAATGACCCACTCAAAAATAAATTAAAATCCGATATTGAAAAGGCTTGGCTGGAAACACAAGAATGGTTTCACAAACACACCACACTAAAAGCTTCTGAATTGTTTGATTTTGCCATAAATAAAGCTAAAGAATACGGGTGGGAATTTGGAGGAGAAATAGCGGGGCACTTAATTGGAGAATTTCCTCATGAAACAATAGAACTTGAAAACCAACAATATTACATTCATCCTAACAACAACCTCAACTTGTTTGAACCAGATATGAAAGGTGAAAAAAGATACTGGATATTGGAATTACACTTCATAGATAAGAAGAATAAAATTGGGGCTTTTTACGAACAACTTTTAAATTAACAACATGCATCAAACAAAGGCACAGGTTAAGAGTAAAGCATATATGGGAAAAATAATAACAAAAATTACATCATTTCTTGCAACGCTGTTAATACAGTTTTTGTCCATCTTAAAACTAAAACTATTAGATAATTTCTCTTTAATTATTCTGATTTTTATTGCTTGTATCATAACCGGATATATTTTCAGAACCAATACTTCATCAACATCTCCAAAAAAAGAAATCGGTTGGGGCTTGTTTTATGGCTCAATTGCATCCTTACTATCAATCATCGTATTCATGATTTGGTTATCATTTAATTTTCCAAAATAGTAATAACATGATTAGTAAAACAAAACAACTATTTTACATAACGGTTCTAGTACTAGCTGTTATATTAAGCAGCTTTAGCAAACTCGTCATTGACGATGATAAGGTTTATTTTGTTTATTGGAATGAAGGCAATACCATCTCGGAAGTTAACAGATAAAAGATTTAACTATTCTTTCACAAATCGTTTTACAACTCTTGTATTCTCTCCGACTAAAACAAAACATGTATAAACACCACTCGACAAATTAGCCACATCTAAAAAAATATGGGAAGAATGGATGGTTTGTTTCATTACCAATTTACCCATTGTGTCATAAATTTCAACCATCCCCAAAGCTTCCAAGTTATTAGCCAACTCTATTTCTAACTCCTCTCTAGCCGGATTGGGAAACATCTTGATACTAGAATTTAAATCTTGTTCATCTACACCAGAACAAACGCTCACGTTAGCGGTAACTGCTGACGGCAGACTTTGACAATTATCTTGTTGAATTTGCCAATTATAAAAGAAGAAATAATAATTATTTCCAACATCAGACGATTTAATAGAAACAATTCCTCCTATATCATACGGATAGCCTGAACCACTATTATTTCTGAACATATTAATGGTTGAACCATTTACCCCCAATCTATAATTTGAACCTGGAGATAATTTAAAATTTAAATTAACCGTTTGTGTGCCTGCCGCAATAGCAACAGTAGCGCTTTGTATGGCATTACTCTTTGAGTCTCTTAATTCAATAATTCTATTTCCTGCCGAGCCGGCATACACCAATACAGATTTTAAATAACAGGGCTGATAAACATCAAAAATTAAATACTTTTCGGCATTAGTATTAAAATTAGAGCCTCCACCAAAAATTGTATTATTGGCGGGTCCGCCATAAATTGAAGAAAATGTGGAGGTAGTAATCGCATAATAAGTTGTATTTGTGGTGAGGGTTGGTGTCACAAATGGTGTTCCTATTCCCAAAAGATTATTCATAGGTGTTAAGGCATCATACCAAGCTATACTTCCCGAAGCTGTTGCCGAAAATGTAGCCGGTAAACCGGAACAAACAAACGCATCAGAAACTAAAGGCGCAGAAGGCGCATTGATAGAAATATAATCACTTTTTATAACGGAATCTTTTGCAGATACCCCACATCCTATGGATACCAATTTAACTGAATAAGTACCGTTTGCAGTGTATGTATGAGTTGGGTTTAAATTACTAATACCAACAGTACCATCACCAAAATCCCACTTATAAGATTGGCCGGCTATGGTCTTATTTTCAAAATAAATTTGAGCTGGTAAACTACATGATGACAATTGATATGCTGTGAAATCAGTTCCATTATTAGCAGCGGGGTATGTATTGCCAACACCGACGGCATACCAGGCATTAGTAGTCTGAACCACTTCATTTGAACACTCTCCATATAAATCTTTCGCAGCTTGTATCGTATAATTGCGAAGATTCGCATAATCTGTACTAGCCGTCATATAAACTGTTAGAGCCCTGTAAGCTATCGAGGCAGCCTTCTGCATGGTAATGGGAGTTATAGTATAAGCTTGCGAAATATCATTCGTCCCACTGCCACCTTCACACAACAAATAAAACCAATAATTACAAGGTCCACTGTTGGTAGATACAACGGCTGTATTGCTCCAAAATGTTCCTTTATAGGTGTCAGGATGAGAAAATTGGTTGGGGTTCGACATATTTCTCATACCTAATCCATTTATGGTAATGTCCTTTCCCATAATCCAATCGTGTTGCGTAGGTCGGGCAAACCATTCTACACAGGTTCCAAATATATCGGCAAATGATTCGTTGATGGCACCAGCCTCGCTGTTTTTATACAAATTAGCCGTGCGTTCAATCACACCATGAGTAATTTCATGACCACAAACGTCTAAGGCCGTCATGATACTAAGACCGGAAGCGCTACTACCATCACCATAGGTCATGCGTTGCCCATCCCAAAAAGCGTTAGCAAAACTTGTCCCATAATGAACGTAGCTCAAAAGCTTATAACCATTTCCATCCAAACTATTGCGCTGATGTTGTTGTTTAAAATAATCGTAGGTTGCCTCTGCGCCAAAATGGGCATCGGTTGCCGCTTGATCATTATTCGTTGTCGTCCATGTATTAACTGAATTTGTAAAATCAGAAACGCTTCCATAATTGGTTCCATTTGACAAGTTATACGTTTCAATACCAAGACCTCTGCCTGATTCGCGTAACCTATACCCCTGCCCATAATTGTCAGTCGTGATAGACTGTGTGCCGCTGTATTTTGTATTGGCTACCCCTACCTCATCAAAATGACAAAGTGTTGATTGTTCTGCCAAAATAGTTCCGGTTGTGGCATCTACGTATACATTGGCCCGATACAAAGGTTCTTCGGCATAAATATTAAACTTATACGCAAATGAGAACTTTTGCAATTTATCTGATGCATCGACTAAAGGAAAAATGCAAAGTTCGCCAATAGGACTATAATTAAAGTTAGGATTATTTAAAACTGCTTGCATGTGAGCTGTTTCTGCTTTATTGTGCCATTTGTATTTCTTTGCCTTTACTTTTTGTAAGGCATATTGTAATGCTTGTTTTTCTGATAAGATTATAGAATTAGAAACATCAACAACATCATACCATTCACCATTAAAAGACTCAACCTCATCATTTTTAGCATGCAATCTTAAATCTGCCCCCTCTATTTTATAGCCTTTATAATATTGTTGTAATCGGCTGTGTGTGTAGCCTAATGGATCTGTTTTAACCTCATCGACCAAAGCAAAAGAAACATCCTCTTGCGAAACCAATTTTTGCTTCATCCAATCAGAAAAAGAAAGTTTTGACATTCTTTTAGACCGATCAAAACTAACATGCATAGGCAAATGTGTAATTTGCGAATATCCTTCAATTTTAAATTCATTTGAATTTGTCCATTTTTTTTGAGCAAAAAGAAAAGAAAATAACACAGACAAGCTAATGGTATAGTAAAAATTTCTCATAACAACCGATTTAAAAAAGCAAAATAATTGATTAATAACAAAAAAGCAAAAATCATATAATATATCATTGTTACATTTTTTATTAACTTAGCCATTTAACCTTTAAAATATAAACATACTTTGAGTTTTAAAGGTTTTACATTGAACTAATTAATTTATTAGCACCTTTTTAATGAAAACGACAGACTCAGTAGGAAATGCCATTAACCAAATGCAAGAAAATTTAATGCATTTGTCGCAACAGCATTCAGAAAATATTTGGATTCAAAATGGGCGAACGCAAATCATGGAAGTATTGCGAGGCGACAAAACAATGGAGTATTTTGCACATGAACTCATTACTGGGCTCTTGGATTTCATGAATGGTCAAATAGGCACTTTTTATACTGTAAATAATGAGCAACAACTAGTATTAGTTTATTATTCAGGTACAGCAGGAGAGGTTCCTCGTATGATAGAAAAAGACAATTCATACATAGGACAAGCTATTTCGAGAAAAAAGGTTATTGTTCTAAATGATGTGGTTAAAGATTTTTTCAAAGTTCATACCTCATTGGGTTCAACCATGGCCGTCTCAACAGCTATCATTCCACTATATTCAAACGAGCAATTAATAGGCTTGATTGAAATAGGAAAATTAAATCCGTTTACACCAATCGAACAGCGCTTTATAGAAAGCATAGCTAGCCCAATAGGCATTTATAGCAATTCCATTCTTGGAAAAAATGCACTTGAAAAAATGCTCCAAGAATTAGATGCCAAAGAACAAGAATTACAAAATCAAATCAAAGCCATCAACAAATCAACTTTAGTAATCGAGTTTGATACAGATGGAAACATCAAAAGTGTAAACGATTTGTTTTTGCAAATTATGGGCTTTGAGCGAGAAGAGTTGGTTGGAAAACATCACAAAACCCTTGTTGATAAAAACATAGACTACGCCTCTGAATATTCGCATTTTTGGAAAAATCTTAATTCTGGAAATATTGAAACCGGAGAGTTCCCTAGAATTACTAAAAATAATAAACCTGTTTGGCTACAGGCAAGCTATAGTCCGGTTTTTGACAAAACGGGTAAAGTGTATAAAATCATTAAAATTGGGTATAACATTACCGAATTAAAAGAACAACGTCAGGAACTAGGTAACATGACGTTAAAACTCAATCAGCAAATTGATGTTCTTAATAAAGCAGCCATTGTGTCAGAAACTGATGCGGATGGAAATATTATTTTTGTAAACGACTTTTTCTGTGCAATCTCCGAATATTCAAGAGAAGAACTCCTTGGCCAAAATCACCGTATTTTAAAATCAGGAAAACAACCGGATGGTCTATTTAAAGGCATGTGGAAAGCCGTAAGCTCTGGTCTTACCTGGCAAGGAGAAATATTAAACGTTAGCAAAACAGGCAAATTATATTGGGTTGAAACCACCATCACGCCTTTCAAAAACAAAGAAGGGGAAATTGAAAAATATGTGGCTATCCGTTTTGATATTACTAAGCAAAAAGAAAGTGAAGCCTTAAAACGACAAACGGAATTGTTATTAGCATCGCAAAAAGAACTGGAGGAGGCTAATGCCGAAATGGAAGCTCAAACTCAAAAGTTACAGGCATCTGACGAGGAATTAAGGGTTCAACAAGAAGAATTGATGCAAAGCAATAAGGAGTTGGAGGAAAAATCGAAATTATTAGAAGAAAAAAATCACGCTTTTAATGAAAAAAATAATTTACTAGAAATTGTATCCGAAGATTTAAAGAAAAAAGCCGAACAACTTACCTTAAGCAGTAAATACAAATCAGAATTCTTGGCTAATATGAGTCATGAACTGAGAACACCTCTCAACTCTATTTTACTATTGAGCAAGTTAATGCAAGATAACCTGGATGAAAATTTAAATGAAGATCAAATAGAATATGCCACTGTTATAAATAAGGCCGGAACCAGTTTACTCGAACTTATTAATGACATTTTAGATATTTCTAAAATTGAATCAGGTAAAATGGATGTGAATGCAGAAACATTCACTTTAGAAAAATTTAAAGAAGATATTGTTTCTTTGTTCAGCCCAATTAGCAAAGATAAGGAAATTGAATTTTTGGTCTCTGTTGCTGCTGATTGTCCGGAAAACATTTACACAGACAAAATGCGCTTAGACCAGGTAGTAAAAAATTTATTATCAAATGCATTTAAGTTTAGTCCAAAAGGCAAAGTGCATCTTAATATTTCTATCGATCAAGATAGTAAAATGGTGTCATTTTCGGTAGTAGATACCGGTATAGGGATTCCTAAAGACAAACAAAATTTAGTTTTTGAAGCTTTTCAGCAAGCAGATGGATCAACCAGAAGACAATATGGAGGTACTGGATTAGGGTTATCAATAAGTCGTGAAATTGCCCACTTATTGGGTGGCGAAATTACGCTCGAAAGTGAACCCGGAAAAGGAAGTAATTTTACCATCAACATTCCTGCTAACTATTCGATAGAAAATCCGAGTAAATTAAAAAAGCAAAACCATTCTGCAAAACATGCCATCGCCGAAACAATAGGCGGATCAGCAAAAGTATCGGCCGAAAATACTATTGCCATTAATGACGACCGAAACAACATTGACAAAAACGATAAATCAATTTTAATTGTTGAAGACGATATACACTTTGCTAAAGCTCTTCAAACATCGGCTAAAAGTAGAGGTTATAAAGTTATTGTGGCAACAAACGGAAATGATGCCATCGCGCTCGCCAAACAACATATTCCGGGAGGTATGATACTTGACATGCATCTTCCGTACAAAAATGGTTGGGAAGTATTAAAGGAACTGAAAGAGTTTGCCGCTACAAAACATATTCCGGTTCACACTGTATCTTCAGAAGATTTAGATACAAAATCTATCAAAGAATCTGGTGCTTTTGATTTTACAAATAAACCAATTTCTGAAAACAATTTACAGCATCTATTTGAGTCGCTCGAAAAAATTGCATCCAAAGAACATGGAAAAATTGCTTTATTTTCTGACAGACTCGAGCATGGCTTGGCGATGAACGAATTTTTGAAAGAAAAAATCATTGAAGTGGTCTTTTTTAACCCAGAGGATGATTTGAATGATGTGTTTATATCAGAACCATTTGACGCTATCGTTATCGATATAGATGCCAGAAGAGCTAAAGTATCTAACTTACTTGAAAAATTGAGTAAACTGATGCCCAATAAACACATGCCGGTTATTGTATTATGTAATACGTATTTATCGTCTCTTGACCTAAAACGAATTAACCAATACAACGAATCCTTCATCTTAAAAATCGTAAAAAGTTATTCGAGTGTGATTGACGAAATTTCTTTGTTCTTACATTATATCAGCAAACATCAATCCACCACCATGCGTCCAACAGTCATTACATCAAAAATACTAGAAAACAAAAGTATATTAGTAGTAGATGATGACTATGAAAATAGATTTTCGATAGGGAAAATTTTAGAAGCACAAAAAGCTCATATTATATATGCTACAAATGGTAAAGAAGCTTTAGAACAATGGAAGACTAATCCGGATATTTCGCTCATTTTGATGGATGTAATGATGCCTGAAATGGATGGCTATGATGCTATGAGCGAAATTCGTCGCTTAGAAAATGGCAAACAAGTTCCTATTATTTCTATTACGGCACGCACCCAAGCAGATGAAAGACAAAAATGTATTGATAGTGGAGCCTCTGATTATGTGTCAAAACCAATTGATGCAGATTTATTGGTATCATTAATAAGAATATGGATTTTGAATAGTTATAAAAAATAAACAAATGCAAGAACCAATTAAAATACTTTTGGTAGATGACGATGAAAGAAATATATTCTCTTTATCAGCCTACCTCAAAGCCAAAAAAATAAAAATTGTAGATACCGCGAGAGATGGTCAAGAATGCTTAGAAAAACTCAAGCATATTGCAGTTGATGTGGTATTACTAGATATGATGATGCCTGTTATGGATGGCTTCGAAACCTTAAAACATATCAGACAGGATGCGCAATTACAAAACAATAAAGTCATTGCGTTAACCGCATTGGCCATGAAAGGTGATATGGAACGTTGCATGGAAGCCGGAGCTGATGACTATTGCACAAAGCCAATAGACATAGATGTATTGATTAAAAAAATAAATGAACTAATAAATAAGTAATGACTACCAATACTCGAATTACCATAGGAGATAGTGAGGCCGAAGAATTAATTATGCTCATTAACGACTATAGTGGTTATGATTTTTCTGACTACTCCATGCCATCTTTACTGAGACGTTTTCAGAGATATGTTGACATGAATAAAATTTCAGATTTTAAGCAATTACTGCAAGATTTGATGAACGATTCTGCCATGATTAATAACCTAATAGAAGAAATTACGGTTAATGTCACGGAGATGTTCAGAGACCCAGGATTCTTTATTTGTGCCAGAAAAGAATTAATTCCAATATTAAAAGAATTACCCTTAATCAAAATATGGCATGCCGGGTGTTCTACC
Source organism: Chitinophaga pinensis (assembly GCA_945860225.1). Classification (GTDB taxonomy): domain Bacteria; phylum Bacteroidota; class Bacteroidia; order B-17B0; family Aurantibacillaceae; genus UBA4416. The sequence continues at coordinate 52,671 of CAMAPT010000014.1, forward strand.
GGAGAGGAAGTGTATTCGATGGCTATCTTATTAAAAGAAAATGATTTACTCGACAAAAGTATCATTTATGCTACCGACATCAATCAATCTGTTTTAGATATAGCTAGGTCAGGAAAATACAGTTTAGAAGCTCTTAAAGAATACGAAAGTAATTACTGGGAAAGTGAGGGTCCAGCAAAATTATCAGATTACTATTCTATTGTCAACGGTAAAATCGTTATGAACGATGAACTGAAATCAAAAATCATTTTCAGTACCCACAATTTAGTGTCCGACCATCCATTCAATCAATTTGACCTCATTGTTTGCAGAAACGTAGTTATTTATTTTAATAAATCATTGCAGGATAATGTGTTTCAAATGTTCCACAAAAGCCTTAACGAAAAAGGAGTTTTAGCAATTGGTTCACAGGAAACGATTATGTTTTCTCCTATCGAACATAAAATGGAACCTCTCAATACAAAATGGAAAATATGGAAAAAGAAGGCGTAATTATTTTCAGTGGATCTGCCGGAAGCATTGAGGTGATTATGAATATATTCCCTTGCATTCCAGCAAATTTTCCTTTCCCTGTAGTGCTATTACTTCACCGAAAAAATACTATTGAACATCATCTGGAGGATGTTTTGGGTAGAAAATCTAAAGTCCCTGTTGTAGAAATTCAAGATAAAACTTATCTAAAACCTTCGCATATTTACATAGCGCCAGGCGACTACCATTTATTGGTTGATAAAGACGGAATGCTTTGTTTAGATCACTCTGAAAAAATCAATTACTCAAGACCAAGTATTGACGTAACATTTGACTCCTTTGCCAAGGTATTTAAAAACCGCTGCATCGGCATTTTACTTTCGGGTGCAAATGCTGACGGAGCAAAAGGATTAAAAACAATTAAAGAACATGGTGGGCTGAGTGTGGTGCAATCACCAGAATCCGCTTCGGTTATCACCATGCCTATGTCTGCTATCAATTTATTTGAGCCCGACTTGATTGCCGATACACAGAAAATAACGGAGATCATTTTGGATACGGTTAATTATACGATATCAAACTTTATCAATAAAATAAAACATGGACAGGATATTAAAGAAGAGTTACCATCTATTTTAATAGTAGATGATTTGGCAGATAATCTATTTTCGCTAAATGCCATTTTAAAATCTGAAGGCTACAAAATCGACAAAGCCAATTCAGGAAAGTTGGCCATAGAAATGGCCACTAAAAACGCCTATGATTGCATTGTACTGGATGTTCAGATGCCCGAAATGGACGGATTTGAAGTAGCGAAAATACTTGGAGAAGGTGAATTAACCAGAAACATACCAATTATATTTCTTTCGGCATTAGGATCAGATAAAGAAAAAGTTATTCAGGGAATTGAGTCAGGAGCCATTGATTTTATGGCAAAACCTGTAGATCCGCCCCTTATGAAAGCAAAAATAAAATTATGCCTCAGCATCAGCGCTAAAAATAAAGCCAGAAAGAAAACATTAACGGCTATTAAAGAAGAACACCAAACCCTCAAAGAATTCACCACTGATGTTTCGGCAAGTATGCGCTACGCGCAAAATATACAGCAAGCTATTTTACCAAAAGCTGAATTTATCAATTCATTATTCCGAGACAACCTGCTAATTTACCGTCCTAAAGAATCAATTGGTGGCGATTTTTATTATATCAAAGAGTTTAGTGGTCAACTTATCTTTATCGTTGGAGATTGCACCGGACATGGTGTTCCGGGGGCGATGATGAGCATGATTAGTATTAACATCATCCATAATATTATAGAGACCAAGGGAATTCTCAATCCAAGCTTGATACTAAATGCGATGGTGAAAGAGTTTAGAACTGCTTTCCGAAATGATACTTCGAATACATCTTTTCAAGACGGATTGGAATTGGCGGTATGTAGTTATAATAAAAAAGAAAAAAAACTCCTTTATTCAGGAGCAGGCAGACCTATTTTTGTAAGCCAAGGAAACACAGTACGTAAAATCAAAAGCACATCATCAGGTGTAAGTAGCACTATTTCTGAAAATTTCGAATTCGAATTAAATGAGTTACCTATTTCAGATGACACCCAGGTTTACCTTTACTCGGATGGAATTGTTGATCAATTTGGCGGTCCTTCGAATAAAAAATTCATGTCTAAAAGATTAGAACAATTAATTCAATCTTGCCAACATCTTCCAATGAATCAGCAAAAACAAATCATTGATGAGGCTATCCAAAAATGGAAAGGCAAAGAAGAGCAAATTGACGACATCACTATTTTTGGAGCAAAGATTGGGTAATTCACAATAGTTAGAATATCAACTTAAACGCTTAACAAAAAAGGCAGATACTACGTATCTGCCTTTTTACTATAAGAAACCGTGCTAGACGATTACAATCCTTTTACACAATCAATAAAAAATTTCACTTTATGTTTATCTAAATCAGGATATAAACCATGACCTAAATTGGCAATATACCGTTGTTTTCCGAATGCAGATACCATTTTACGCGCTGTAGCTTCAATAGATTTTTCATCGGCATACAACATACATGGATCGGCATTTCCTTGTAAGGTTTTTTCATGACCAATAATAATACGTGCATCTTGAGGATTAATTGTCCAATCTAGCCCAATGGTATTGCAATTTAACTGAGCCATATCGGCCAATGCAAAATGAGCATCTTTTGCAAATACGGTTACAGGAACCAAAGGCTCTATAGCATCACAAATTTTGGAAATATATTTTAAAGAAAATTCAAGATATTGTTCGCGTCCTAAAACACCGGCCCAACTGTCAAATAACTGAACCATATCGGCCCCTGCTGCAATTTGACCTTTCAAATAATGAATAGTGCTTTGCGTGATTTTGTCTAATAATTGATGGGCCAACTCTGGTTGCTGATATAAAAATTTTTTGGCCTGACTAAATGTTTTACTCCCACTACCTTCCACCATATAAGCCATTAATGTCCAAGGTGCGCCACCAAATCCAATTAACGGCACTCGATTATTTAAGCCCTTTTTAGTTAATTGAATGGCTTGTATCACATAATCCAAATCGCCTGCATCAGCTATATGCAACGCTTCAATATCCTGCTGCGTTTTTATAGTTTTTTCAAAGTGCGGACCTTTTGCTTCAATCATTTGATAAGGTAAACCCATAGCTTCAGGTATCACCAAAATATCTGAAAAAATAATAGCAGCATCTACTCCCAAAATATCAACCGGTTGAATGGTCACTTCGGCCGCTAATTCCGGATTTTTGACAAATTCAATGAAATTTTTTGCTCTAGCTCTTGTAGCTTTATACTCTGGCAAAATACGCCCTGCCTGCCTCATTAACCAAATAGGAACACGTTCTACTTTTTCTCCTTTAGCAGCTCTTAGTATTAAATCGTTTTGATACATTTAATTTAAAATTTCGTTAAGATTAGTTTTTATTCGATGGCAAATATCATCCAATGGTAAATCATTTTCATCTTCACCAAATGGATCTTCTATTTCTTCTGCTATCAATTCGATGCTAGCAAACACATACAATACAATCATGGTAATAGGCACGGTAATGTAACCATATTCACTTCCAAAAAAAATAGGCATACTGATGCAATACAAAAAAATCATTTTCTTTAAGAAGATGTTGTAAGAATAGGGGATTGGAGTATTTTTAATACGTTCACAAGCACCACAATTATCCGTAAAAGATTTCAATTCTTCATTCAAGAGAAATAATTGTTCTCGAGTAAGGTCTTTATTAGTATAAAGCGCATTGATCTTCGCGTATATTGATTTTGCTACTCTATTAGGCTTATGATTAGCTTCTTCAAAATCTACCGTTTTAAGTTGTTCGGTAGAAATAAATTCAGTTTGAACATGTTTTCCTCTCAAATGATTTTTGACACTGTAAAGGTAATTAACAATCAAATGCTTCAGTTCTTGTTTATCTTTTTCATAAGCCAACATAGCTGATAACTTAAGCGATAAATTTCTTGAATTATTGACAAAACCTCCCCAAATTTTTCTACCCTCCCACCATCTGTCGTAAGCCGAATTTGTTCTGAATACTAATAACATCGATAACACAAAACCCAATATAGAATGCATAACCGTTGGGTTTTTGGTATGCAACATGAAAAAATGAGCTTCAGCATACACAATTACAGCCGCATAAATACCTATACTTATTAAAGAAGGCAACAAAATTCGAAACGTATCACTTTTGTGAAACTTGGTAATTAGTGTAAACCAGTCTTTAGGATTATAAGTAATCATAATGTAATGATAGCGTCAAGGCTATTTAATTAAACCAATTTAATCAAATAGTTTTCTTTTTTTCCTTTACTTACCAATAAAAATTGGTCATCAATAAAATGCTCATTTGTAATCACGGCATTAACATCTGCCATCTTAGATTTATTGATACTAACCGCATTTCCAGTCACCATTTTACGAGCTTCTGTCTTACTTGGGAATACTGAAGCCAAATCAACCAGTAAGTTAACCAAATTTACGCCATTGATAACCTCGTTCTTACTCACTTCAAAGGTGTCAATACCACCTAACATTTTGTCAAAGGCTTCTCCATGCAAATTAACGACATCGTCGGCTTTAGATTTGAATAAAAACTCGGTAGTTTCAACGGCCTGATGATAATCTTCCATACTATGAACGCGTATTGTAACATCTTTGGCCAATGCTTTTTGTAAATGACGTTCGTGAGGCGCTATTTGGTGTTGAGCTTCTAGAGCTTCGATTTCAGATTGATTTAATAAAGTAAAAATTCGGATATACGATTTGGCGTCTTCATCGGTCACATTTAACCAAAATTGATAAAATTTATATGGAGAAGTTTTATTTCTATCTAACCATACATTACCACCTTCTGATTTTCCAAACTTGGTTCCGTCAGATTTTTTAATTAACTGAGTAGTAAGTGCAAAAGCTTCGCCGCTAGCTTTTCTTCTGATAAACTCCGTTCCGGTAGTAATATTACCCCATTGATCTGAGCCACCCATTTGAATTTTACAGTTTTTTTCTTTCCACAAATAATAAAAATCATATCCTTGAATCAATTGATAACTAAATTCAGTAAATGACATCCCTGACTCTCCATTAATACGATTCTTAACAGAATCTTTTGCCATCATGTAATTGACGGTAATATGTTTACCCGCATCACGAATAAAATCCAAAAATGAATAATTTTTAAACCAATCGTAATTATTAACTAATTCAGCACTATTAGCTCCACAATCAAAATCAAGAAACTGAGTTAATTGTTTTTTAATGCCCTCAAGATTTTTTGATAACGTATCTGCATCCAATAAATTTCTTTCAGCCGATTTGCCACTTGGATCACCAACCATTCCTGTAGCACCCCCTACTAATGCCAACGGCTTATGACCTGACATTTGAAAACGAACCAAAGTCATGATTTGAGCCAAACTACCAACATGTAAACTATCAGCCGTTGGATCAAAACCAATATAACCAGTCACCATTTCAGATGTCAATAATTCTTCAGTTCCAGGCATCACATCGTGCAAAATGCCTCTCCATTTTAATTCCTCTATAAAATTTAATGTCATTTGTTAAAAATTTAGGGTACAATTATTTCACGTACCAAGTTAAAAACTATCAAAAAGAAAAAACGACCTCTTTTTGATAAAATAAGAGTCAAAAATAGAAAAAAATGTTGAGGATTTACTGCTTTATAAACTCATGAATTGCATGACTCATTTGAGGAACGGCTTCCAAATTTAAGGTATGACCTACATTAGGAATTACGACTAGTTGACTGTTATGAATTGATTCAGAAACTTCTTGAGCCATGTGAATAGGAAATAAAGCATCTTTTTCTCCCTGAATAACAAGTGCAGGAAGTGTAATTTTATTTAACTCTGATTTATAGTTCGAACGCTCCTTAGTTGCTCTCATCAACTTAAAAAGAGCTTGCTTATCTTCATTGGTTTCTCGCCTTGCTTGTTTCATTAAATCAATTGGAATAAGGGGATTGTTAAAATAACCTTCACTTAACACCGACGGCAACATAATATCAAGCATTAAACCATATCCTCCAAATTCTAAGGCACGCCACCAAGCCAATTCTATGGCTTCATAATAAGGATTTTTAGCGGCAAATGTGGCCATTAAAACAATTTTTGACAAACGATGCGGATAATTAACCGCTAAATGTTGTGCAACCAAACTGCCATAAGACAAGCCAATAACAATGGCTTTTGAAATATTTAAGGAATCTAATACACTCACCACATCACGCGCATGTGTATCAAAATTTCGCCATTCTCCTGATTTATCACTTTGACCTTGAAAAATAAAATCCATCAAAATGATTTTATACTCATCTCTGAACTGAGGCGTCGTTAGTCCCCAAGATAGCGTGGATTGAGAAAGCCCATTGAGAAACACCAACGTTTCTTTTGCATTTTCATTACCGTGTACTTCAAAATAAATAGTTAAATCGTCTGTTGTTTTACAAAACATAGTTATATGAATTTTAATTTAGTCCCTTCTTCGCTAATCATTAGCTCAACTTCTTTGCCTAAATATAGGGCTAAATTTCTATCTATGTGCCCTGCGGGTAAATCAAAAAACACCGGATAATTATAATCTTTAACAGCATCCCAAATAATCTGCTTAGCATCTTTGCCAAAAGGAATTGTATTATCCTTCATTTCGGTCATTCCTCCAACAACCAAACCTGCCAATTGACTTAATTTACCTGACAATTTTAACTGCATCATCATTCGGTCGATGTGATATAAATATTCATCTAAATCTTCAATAAACAATATTTTATTTTTTGTATCTAAATCACATGTAGTACCCGATAATGCATATAAAATCGACAGATTACCGCCAACCAACAACCCTTTATTGTTGCCTAGCCTATTTAATGAATTTGGTTCTGCTGTTAGCTCTAGAGAATGGCCGCATAAGGCATCTGCCAAACTTCGGGTTGCTTCCATATTTTTAGTAAAATTAATTGGCATAGTCGCATGCAGTGTGGCTACTCCATGTTGATGAATAGCATTATGCAAAACCGTCACGTCGCTATAACCAATTACCCATTTCGGATACTGTTTAAATTGATTAAAATCAATAGAAGGCATGAGTCTCACTGTTCCATATCCGCCTCTTGCAATCACAATAGCTTTTATATGCTTATCATCCAGTGCCACTTGCAAATCAGAAGCTCTTTGTTCGTCAGAGCCTGCAAATTGATTTTCTTCTGAAAACAAATGCTTACCAAAGGTCACGTTCCATCCACAACTTTCAAAAAAATCAACGGATGGTTGTATTTCTTCACGACTCACTTTTCTGGCAGTTGCAATTATTGCAATGGTGTCTCCTTTTTGTAAATAAGCAGGTTGTATCATTCAATTAATTTTTAGTTATATACTATGTAATTTACCTCAAACTATAAGGTTACGCAACAAAACTAAATTATTATGTAATATCAAAAAACGGCTATACTATAATTTTAGTGAATAAAAATCAAGTTTACCGAAGTAAAAATAAAGATTAAGAAATAATTAGGTGCTGAAATTGATGTATGATAGGTAATATGAAATGCCGCAGGATTAAAAATCCAGCGGAGCTAGAGACTCATTTACCATTCATACAAAGTATACTTGGACATGCGAATAGTAAAACAACAGAGATATACACCCATGTGACTACTAAAGGATTTGATTAATTAAAAAGTCCTTTGGATAAATTGTCAATTTAAAAAAGAAAACTAAATTAGTATCAATATTTGAAGATATGATTATCAAAGATTTAAAAAATAGTATTTCTAAAATAGCCTATTCGAATGAAATCAAACTATATAATCTTAAAACAGTTAAAACAAAAACTTATAGTAAAAATATACGCAATTGCGTATAGCGACGCGTTAGCTGCAATTTAAAACAAGAACTGAATAATAGACAATTTAAGTAAATAGCAAGAATAAATGTTACAATATGATAAAGGCACATTTTGGAGATATTCGAGAAATAATTATTGAAGAATTAAAAAAAGCTGAGCACTACATTTATGTCGCTGTTGCTTGGTTCACGGACGAACATATTTTCAGTATCCTTCGACAAAAATTAAATGACAATGTTGTTGTTAAAATTGTAATTGTAAAAGATGAAATTAACCTAAATACTGGATTTAATTTCGATGATTTGGCAGAAAATGATGGTCAATTATTTTGGGACCAACATCATCATAAATTCTGTGTAATCGATGGAAAAACTGTAATAACAGGATCTTACAATTGGACTTATGCCGCAAAGAACCGGTTTGGAAGAGAAAACATAATAGTAATAAAAGACGAAGATTCTCTTTTGAAAGATTTCTCACAAGAATTTCAAATGTTTTTAAAAAAAGCTGAACGACATATTGTTAAGCCTAAAGAAATCATAATAGAAAAAGAGAAGCCAATTTTTGTAGACAGAATAGTTGAAGATTTAATTGTTGACAAAAATATTAAGAAAGCGAGTTGGTTTGACACCCATCAAAAGAGAACTGATTGGTGGAAAACGTTAAACGAGCAATGGAAAAAAATCTATCTTGACTCCAAACTCATAAAAGATAGAAATAAACCTACTAAAGAAGAGTTACAAAATATATTTAATTCCCACGCATTGGTGTTTTCTACTGAGCTAAAAAACATAAATGATACGCTTGGTTTGCACAACTTATCAAGATTAAAGTTAGTAAAAGGATTAGTTCTTGATGATCATTCAAAACGTGTATTAAAACAAATATTACCCGAATGCAGAACAATTGAATAATTAAACAGCAGCTAACAGCAGGCATTTGCGCCACGCCGGAAGAATATTTTTTGGCTTCGGCTACATTAATGTAAATGCTTCGCATTTTTGTTTTGGTATTGCCTCCGCCAAAAAATAGTTTTATATTCGTGTGGCGCGGCGCAAGCCTGCAAAACGTTGTACGGCAGTGTTGACTAGCAGCTATAACTATGGCTAATATAAAAATGTGTTTAAATAGACAACTAAACGACAATTTATTAAACCTAAACATTCATTAAAATACGTATGAAGAATTTTCTTTTTTGCCTGATTCTTTTTGTTATTGGTCTTGCCATTATCATTTTGGGAATTAAATTAAATGCCTGGATTTTAGCCACTTTCGGTGGAATTAATTTTGCAGCTCTTACTATTATCTTTATCGGATGGTTAATTTGTCGCATGGGCTATAAATTATTTTTTGATAAATAAACATGCCAACGGTATAATTGACTGTGTATAAAATCAACAAAATTTAGTTCAGTGCAGCAATATAATCCGCTTCAGTGTATGCAGACACCAATGCTGCGTTATAGCTAATTGTAAAAAACCAAAAAAACAAATAAATATGAAACAATTAAAACAGCTTTATACGGAATGCATGAATTGTAAAAACACCGGGAAACAGTGTCCGAATACAAAAAAAATATTAAAACAGGATTTCCACCTCGTGGATTTTATTTTGAGAAAGGTAAAGTTGACATTTTAGTAGTAGGAAAAAACCCAGGTCATTTACTAGAAAATAGTGATGAACACAAATTATACAGTAATAAAAAATCTCACGAATTATTTGATACTTGGATAAAATTTAGAAAAGATTATTTTAAAGATCATAAATCTAATAAAGCAAGATCATCTAGATTTCACAAAAATCTTTACAAATATTTAAATCATTTTATCGGAAAGAATAAAAACATCTTTGATCATATTGCAGAAACTAATTTAGTTAAATGTTCAAACAAAAAAAGAGAACAGGATGTATTAAACAGTAAAACTATAAATGAATGTTATGATAAGTATTTATTAAATGAAATAAATTTATTTAAACCAAAAGTAATTTTAGCTTTAGGTAGAGAAGTTGAGAAACATCTGAATAAGAAAATTAATGTCGATTTTAATTGTAAAATAATTTATGTTAAACATCCTTCATATTCTTATAAAAAAGAAAACGAAATTCAAATACTTGATGACATAAAAAAACAAATAGATAAGGCATTAAAATAATCGTTTTAAATATTTAGAAACAACTAGCTATAACAGGATACATTTGCGCCGCGCCGGGTGATTATTTTTTTGCTTCAGCTACATTAAGGTAAATGCGTCGCATTTTTGTTTTCGTATTGTCTCCGCCAAAAAATAGTTTTATACTAGTATGGCGTAGCGCAAGACTGCAAACCGTTATGCAACATTATAAAAACGAAAACAATGATAAATTCTACTAAACAATTAAATGAAATTATAAGAAACTTCTCTAAAGAGAACGCAAATAGCAGCATAAGCCAATTTAGATCAATAATTCAAACCTGTAAAAATGCAGGAATTAAATTTTCCTCTGACACTAATTATGAGGAAACTATTCTTTCATTTACAAAAGAAAATGTCCCTGAATTTATCCTTCAAAAAGCTAATCAAGAAATTGAATCCCTAGCGATGCAAAATAAGTATCAAGAAGCGGCAGTAATGCGTGACAAAATAATATCAATCAATAATGAACTACACAGACAGTTAAGATTGAAAAAATACGGAACAGAAGATTGGTTCATTGAAAAATCCGAGAGTGAGATATTTTTTATTCCAACAGAAATTCCAGTTCTTGATAGTTTAATTAATGATAATGTTGCATAACACGGGTTTGAATAATTTTGTTGCGGTTTACAACAGTAAATTTTTAATTAACGATGCCGTATTTCTGCATCCATCTTCTCAAATTATCATGTGGTATATTTAATTCTTCGGCAACTGACATAATAGAGCCTCTTTGATTACTTAATTCTACAGCTTTAATTTTAAATTCTAAACTGTAATGTCTCTTTTCTTTTTTCATCTCTTAAAGTTAAAGCTTAAACGCTTAACTTTTTTGTCCACTCAAAGGTAGTAACTCCAGTAAAAGCCTTACAAAGAAAAATATAGAACATCACTTGATTTTACTTTCTATACTTCAAACCTGTAAATATCAAGGCTAAATTTCTTTGAATTTTTAAAATCAGGCAAAAAAAGCATTTATGACTATTCAGAAAATTAACCTGACCCAATTATCATTCTCAATTTGTTTATTTGTCGCAAATATTTACTAAATTTGCGACAATATTAAACCGTAATAATGTCAAAAAGCATTGAAATACGCGTATTAGACAAGATAAAGCGAAGCCCAAGAGGAACGGTTTTCTTTGTGGACAGTTTTACCAAAATCGCCAACACTAAATCAGCAAATAAGTCATTGGAGCGCTTAGTAAAATCGGGAGAAATAGAACGAATTGCACAAGGTATTTATGTTCGACCTGTAATTGATAATTACATTGGAAAAGTATTTCCGAGCATTGAGCAAATTGCGTTTGCCATTGCGAAAAGGGAAAGAGCTACCGTAATACCTACAGGCAGTTATGCAATGTATAAATTGGGTTTGACAATGCAAGTTCCTTTGAATATTGTTTATTATTCCGACACTTCGGCACGAAAAATCAAAATCGGGAAACAAACCATTACATTTAAAAAAGCGAGCTCTAAAAACTTGGCATTTGTTGGCGAAATCAGCACATTGGCAATTCAGGCATTGCGGTCAATCGGCAAAGACCAAGCAACAACCGAAGAAATAAAACAGATAAAGAAGATTTTGAAAAATGAAAATCTAAAACATTTACAACACGATTTGCAATTAGCACCTGTTTGGATTCGAAAATTGATGACAGACAATGAATAAGTTCACACATTTACAAGAAATACGAGTTGAACGTCTTAGTAGACACCTTTACGACATTGAAAAACTTTGCCAAACTGAATACGCAGAAATTGCATTGCAAGATAGGGAACTATACAACACAATCGTAAGACATCGTAATAAATTCACAGCTATTTCAGGAATTGATTATGCAAAACATAATCCTGAAAACATTAAATTTATTCCGCCCGAATCCATCATAAAAATGTGGAAAGCTGACTATGAAGAAATGAAAGGGAGTATGATTTACGGTAACCCATTAGATTTTGATCAACTTATAAACAGACTGACTGAATTGCAAAAGCGAATAAATGCAATATAAAGCTAACCTTAACTGACGATGATACTGACGAAAGAAGAACGAAGGCATAACAGCACCTACAAAAAATTGGCGGTTCATTGGTTAAATGAAGCTTTATTGTTCGTATCAAGTTCCGTGGTGGTGGATATTTTTCGTCTCCGAAATCGCCAACTTCTTATAGCCGCCAAACGTTATAGACTAGCGTAAAAGACGACACAACCGACAACAAACGAACAGACAAAATGCTAACGCTTCGCAAAATAAAAAGAGCTTCGCTTTTTTGTTTTAGTATTGCCTTCGCCAAAAAATAATTTTATATTCGTATAGCGTGGCGCAAGCCTGCAAACCGTTATTCAACCTTACTAAAACTCAAGCAATGATAAATTCGTCTAAACAATTAAATGAAATTATTAGAAGCTTTTCTAAGGAAAATGCAAATTCGGGAATAAGTCAAATTGCAGTGATTATTGATTTATTTTTGAAAGCTGGAATTAGATTTTCTACCGACCAAAATTATTTTCATGAATTTGCATCATACACAGCTAGTAATTACCCAGAATGGAATGTTGAATTAGCGAATGGAGAGATCGATTTACTTACAAACCAAGGTAAGTATGAAGAAGCTGCTCTAAGACGAGACAAAATTTTATCATTAAAGAACGAAATACTCAGACGGTTTAGACTAGAAAAATATCTAACAGAAGATTGGTTCATTGAAAAATCCGAAAGTGAGATATTCTTTATTCCAACAGAAATTCCAGTTATTGATAATTTAATTAATGATAACGTTGCATAACACGGGTTTAATAAAAGTGGCGGTTCAGCGCTCCGCAGCCACATTTGTGGTTAATCAAAGTTTGGTTCTCCGCATCAACATTTGTTTTCCTGGGTCTCAAAATTTTAGACCGCTTTTTCTCTATCAAAATATAAAGTTCTTATAATGGCTTCTTTTTTGCTTGTTTTTTTCGACACAAAGCCAATCCTTTTTGTATGCTGGATTCCAGAAATCGAGTTTTCGCATCAATTCTTCAAAACCTAGTATATTGAGTGTTCGTTTTATATTATAAACGGTCATTATTAATGTAGTTTAACCTTTCTTTTTTAACATAAAAAAGCTTAGACTGATGACAAACTGCCCTATGGATTTGTATTTTAATGAATAGAGTTAAATGTTATCTTTACGCAATTTTACAGTAATTTATTCATTCAATAAACACTATGTCAACTACTTATAAACGCACACTTGTTACTTCTGCTCTTCCTTATGCCAACGGACCGGTTCATATTGGGCATTTAGCCGGTTGTTATTTACCATCCGATATTTTTGTTAGGTATAAGCGAAGTAAAGGCGAAGACATTGTATTTATTTGTGGTAGTGATGAGCATGGGGTACCTATTACCATCAAAGCAAAAAAAGAAGGAATAAGTCCGCAGGATGTCGTGGATAAATACCATAAAATGATGGGGGATGCGTTTAAAGAATTTGGAATTTCGTTTGATATTTATTCGAGAACTTCAAATAAGATACATCACCAAACCGCATCCGATTTTTTTAAAGTACTTTACGAAAAAGGCGTTTTTACAGAAGAGATTACCGAACAATATTACGATGAAGAAGCCAAGCAGTTTTTAGCCGACAGATACATTACAGGCACTTGCCCTAAATGTTCAAATCCTAATGCCTATGGCGATCAATGCGAAAAATGTGGGAGCACACTCAATGCCACCGAATTGATTGATGCAAAATCAACGTTAAGCGGGAGTAAACCGGTACTAAAAGAAACCAAAAACTGGTTTTTACCATTAGATAAATTACAACCTAAAATACAAGCATACATCAATCAGCACAAAGATTGGAAAACTAATGTATTCGGACAATGCAAAAGTTGGTTAGACAGTGGAGACGGCTTGCAACCAAGAGCAATGACAAGGGATTTAGATTGGGGAGTTCCTGTACCGATAAAGGATGCTGAAGGGAAAGTGTTATACGTATGGTTTGACGCGCCTATTGGATATATATCTGCTACCAAAGAACTAAGGCCAAATGATTGGGAATTGTATTGGAAAGATAAAGAAAGTCGATTGATTCATTTTATCGGGAAAGACAATATCGTATTTCATTGCATTATTTTTCCGGCCATGCTCATGGAACACGGCGATTTTATTTTGGCGGATAATGTGCCTGCTAACGAATTTTTGAATTTGGAAGGAGATAAAATATCTACCTCACGTAATTGGGCTGTTTGGCTGCATGAATATCTCATTGATTTTAAAGACAAACAAGATGTATTGCGTTATACCTTATGTTCTAATGCTCCTGAAACAAAAGATAACGATTTCACTTGGGCAGATTTCCAAACAAAAAACAACAGCGAATTAGTAGCTATACTAGGAAATTTCGTCAACAGAACACTTGTATTAACACATAAATATTACAATGGAACGGTGCCTTCGCCCGAAACCTATACAAAAGAAGATTTATTAATTTTAGAACAACTCTCTACATTTCCAGACAAAATAGCGGCTTCGATAGAGCAATTTAAGTTCAGAGAAGCATTGGCTGAAATGATGAATTTGGCGCGTTTAGGTAACAAGTATCTGGCAGAAACAGAGCCTTGGAAATTAATTAAAACCGATGAAAAACGTGTAAAAACAATTTTAAATATTGCCCTTCAAATTACTTGTAATTTGGCAATAGTATCCGAACCATTCATTCCGTTCACTTCAACCAAACTGTTTGATATGTTGAACATGCCAAAATTAAAATGGCATGCTGCCAAACAAACATCCAATATGGCCGCAGGTCATACCATAAACAAAGAAGAACTTTTATTTGCTAAAATAGAAGATACCGAAATACAAGCTCAAATTGACAAACTCACTGCTAGTAAACAAACAAATGCAACTACGGTTATTGAACCAGCTAAACCGGAAACTAGTTTTGATGATTTCAACAAAATGGATATCCGAACCGGAACCATTTTAGAAGCTGAACGCGTTGCTAAAACAGACAAATTACTCAAATTAAAAATAGATACCGGAATAGACCAAAGAACTGTTGTGAGTGGTATTGCCGAATGGTACAAACCAGAGGACATTATAGGCCAACAAGTGAGTATTTTAATCAATTTGGCGCCACGTAAAATAAAAGGTATTGAAAGTCAGGGAATGATCTTAATGGCTTCAAATAGTAAGGGGGAGTTGAGTTTTGTTAGTCCTACAAAAACAGGATTCAATAATGGTTCAGAAATCAGATAACCAACCTATCTGATTTTACATCAAAACCATATTCTGATTTTAAACTCATGAAATAACCATGTTTTCCGAAACACAAGCACAAATGAAGATACATGGCGTATAACATATGGCAAATAAAAAACAAACAATTAAGACATATGAAAACAAGCATTGCAATTATTGGTGGCGGACCATCATCCTTGATGCTTGCTTCTGCGCTTAACGAAAGCTTTTTTGATGTTACTATTTACGATCATAATTCAGCGCTTGGAAGAAAATTTTTAGTGGCGGGTGATGGTGGTTTTAACCTCACTCATTCGGAAGACGTTGAAACATTTATAACTCGTTATACACCTTCCGACTATTTGGAAAAGTGCTTCCGTTTTTTTAATAATAATGATTTACAAACTTGGTTAAAGCGCATCGGTATCGACACGTTTGTAGGTTCAAGCAAACGCGTATTTCCATTAAAACATATTAAGCCCATACAAGTTTTAAATGCTTTTTTAAATGAACTTAAAACAAAACATGTTCAAATTAAAACCAAACATGAATGGAAAGGATGGAACCAACACCATGAACTTATTTTTGAACACAACACACATCCTGTAAACATAAAAGCTGACATTATTGTGTTTGGGTTAGGGGGTGCCAGTTGGAGTAAAACCGGAACCGACGGAACTTGGACTCGCTATTTTGAAAATCAATCCATTCAAATTCTTCCTTTCCAACCTTCTAATTGCGGTTATCTCATTAAATGGCAAGAAACATTCATCCATCAAGCCGAGGGTAAGCCCTTAAAAAACATCACGGTTTCATGCAATGGGAAACAAAAAAAAGGAGAAATCATTATCACCAAATTTGGCATTGAAGGCGGAGCCATTTATGCATTAAGTCCTCAAATCAGAGAACAGTTAACGGCCTCTAACACGGCCACCGTTTTTATTGATTTAAAACCCTCCTCAACTATAGAGGTCATACTGAGTAAACTCCAAGCCCCCGGTCATCAATCTGTAACAGAACGACTCAAAAAACAACTGAACTTCACTGAACTTCAAATTTCGCTTCTAAAATCAATAGTATCTAAAGATGATTACACCAACACTGAAAAACTAGCCACGTTAATTAAAGCTTTACCATTAAGCATATATGGCATGGTACCTATAGAAGAAGCCATCTCTTCGGTTGGCGGCATAGACTTATCAGAAACTGATAACAATTTTCAATTAAAACAACTTCCCAACCATTATGTAATAGGAGAAATGCTCAATTGGGACGCTCCTACAGGTGGTTACTTGCTACAAGCTTGTTTTAGCATGGGTAATTATTTAGGAAATCATTTAAATCAAGTGGCTTATCAACGAATAATTAACATGTAAAACTTTGAATTTCAGCATTTTAAAAAATAACCGCCCTCGTTTTAGTTAATTACCTCTGTTTTTGTTGATAACCCGAATTTACAGGGCTACAAAGCCTTCGTAACTTTATGTGTTTAACAAAATCATTTTAATGAGTTTACAAGTTAATGTCAAAGATTTACTGTCAAATCTATATCACAACCGTGGTGTAGTTGAGTTGTTATTTGGGCAACGTGACCACGTTACGGTTAACGAACTATTAGGGCGTGATGATATCACGGAAGAACAGTACCGCAAATTAGTGTCACTCGATATTTTGTATGAATACGAAAATGTGGTAAGCCTCAATGATGCTGTTGTTGCTATGTTTGAAGATTTCATGGAAATTGGAGAAGTAACACCGGGTTTCATCAACGACTACATCAATGAACTAAAGCGTCATATTCGTTTTTACCAAGAAGCACGCGAAATGCGTTTCTTGCGTAGTATAAAAAAATACCTGAAACGCATTAATACAACCTTAACACGCGAAATTATCAAGCTACAAAAAAACGTAGATGATACTTACAAAAACGAAAGTAACTACCGAATTAAATTACAAAAACTGGAAGACTATCGTGAAAAGCGCGATACAATTATCGAATTTATCAGACAAACAACCAGTATTGTTGATGAAACAAGAAATTTGTTCAATATTACCAACGATACTGAATTATTTGGAATTGTATCAGCCCTAAAAGCCAGCTTGATTGAAAACCTCGATTTCTTGATTGAAATACAAACAGATATTACAGATTTCATCAATAAAATTCAATATCAACTAGATGTTTACAAAAAAGCCCAACGTTTAAAAGAGGTAAAAGACCACGGTACGCTTCATTACAAAACAAATTTCAGAGAGGTTGTTTCTAATATTAATACCCTGAAATACAATGGTCACAAAACGCCTAAAACAAAAATTCCGATTGACTTTTTGTATAGCGACGACGGGCATGTATTATGTAAACGAATTGCTGAAAAATATAAAATTACCCGTTTGATGGTTCGTGGACTTGCCGATAAAATGGCAGGTAATTTTAAAGACAAAGGACTTGAGCAACAAATTAAATTAGATACTGAAAAACTAGTAGAACGTTTCTTAAATCAATCGAAATTAAATTTGTTTGAATACTTAATGGATTACAAATTTCCGAAAGCAATCGGCAATGTGACTTTTGAAGAACGCTTATCTCTTTTTGTTGAAATAGCCATGGAATATCAAAATAAATTAGACTTTAAATACAGGCTCCAATATCATGATTACGAAGCGGAGAATAAGGTAAAGAAACGATTAGGGTATACGCTCATATGGCCTTTGAAGGAAAAAAACAAAAAGCAACAAGCCTAAACGAGTAGTAAACGAATCAGTTCTAAACATAATAATAATCATATCATCGGTTTATAGCTCAAAAAAAAAAATAACCGAGAACAAATAGAAACAGCATGGAAGAAACCAATTTTAATTTACCGAAACAAACGCATGAAATTTTTGCCATCATGGCACGCGGTGCTTTTATATCAAGTAACGGAAGCCGCGACGGAATGAATCGTTTGTATGATGTCATTAATAATCCTGAAAATTTTGATAGACTTCAGGCGTATTTTAATGTGATCCGCTATAATATTGAAAGGGGAAACAATTTTTTTTACTTTTCAAAACTTAACGAACCAAATAGCGAATTGGAAAAAAAATTAGAACGTTTTGAACGTTATATCGACATTATTGACTTGTTTGCAAGCATGGACAATAAAATTGGAATTGGTAGTCGTTTTAGACCAAGTGAAATTGCCGAAGAATGTAACGCTAACGTGCGTTTAAAACAAAAACTTCAAAAAATTCCATTGTATCGCTCTGAAACACTCCACAATAAGGTGCGAGAAATTTGCGAACTGATGAGTCGCGACTCTTACTTAGAATTAGAAGACGAAAAATCGGAATCTTACAAAGTTTTAGATTCCTATAATTACCTATTAGATGTTATTAATTCAATAGCCATTTATGAAGAAGGTACTTCCGCTTCGGATGATAACCAAGCTATTATTTACAACTAAAAAAATTACACACATTTGTCTTTACTGTGACTAAAGCATAAATAAAAAAGAATATGGAAAATAACTGCAGGATATTAAATAGAATCGTTCAAATAAATATTGCCAATGTCAAATATTCCGATTTAGAATTGAGTGGAAACACTTGTTTTGTTGGAACAAACAACTTTGGTAAAACCTCTTTGCAACGTGCCATTTTATTTTTTTACAGCGCCAATACAAGAGGCTTAGGTATTTCATCCTCTCAAAAACCATTTGAAGAACATTATTTCAAATTCGAAAATTCTTATTTGATTTATGAAATTCAAACAGAAAACAAACCATTTTTTGTTATCATTTATCGTCACAATAAATTGGTATTTCGTTTTGTAGATGCCGAATACAACCCTGATTTTTTCTTCAACGAAAATGATGAAGCCATCAAAATTAAAGAAGTTATATCTGGTTTAGATAAACGTGGAGTTTTTGTGTCTCAACAAATTGACACCTTTGAACGTTACAGAAATATTATTTACGGAACAGAAACTGATAAGGTCTTATCAAAATTTCATATCCTGAAAGGAAATGAAAAATACCAAAACATTCCGAAATCAATCACAAATGTGTTCCTAAGCTCCAAGAGTAGTATTGATAGCCGTTTTATCAAAGATTTTATTGCAAACTCTTTAACCACAGAAAACAGCAGCATTAAACTAGAACAAGTTGAAAGACAATTACGTCAGTTTAATGAAAAGTATTCTGATATCGAAACTTACATCAAAAAAGACACCCAACAACTCATAGAATTTATCGACAAAAAATATGACCAAGTGCACATGCTAAAAGGTGCGCAAATGGAAATGGCTGATAAGTTGGGAAGTAGTTTACGCTATGCCGAAACTCAAAATGAAACCGTTATTAAAGCCTCGCAAGACAAACAAGCTGAACTTGATCGAATAACCGAAATCAATGATGAGCAAAAAACACTTTTGGAAGAAAAACAAAAAGATGTGAGGGAAGAAATTGGTTATTATGACCGCACAATACGTGAGGCAAACAAAAAATTAAAAGACTATAAAGAAAAAAATATTGAACAAGCCGTTGATAAAAATGCCGAAAGAGAAAAAATTCAAGTTGAATTAAACATTGCTCGACGTGAGTACGAATCGTTAACATCTAATGTGCAAAGCATTGAAATGAAATTTTCATCGTTGATTGAACAATTACGCAACGATAAAACCGCTTATGTCAATAAAATCAATTCGCGTACCAGTGAAATTTTCAATCACTACAACGAGTTACAATTATTACAAAAAAACGAATTCAACAAAAAAGAAGCAGAATTAAAACAAAAACGTGAAGATGCGTTATTAGAGATTAATTCTGAAATGACCGAAAAACAAATTGAATTCAACGAATTAAAAGCTGAAGAAAAGGTCATTCGAAATACGCGTTTTTATGAAACAGAAATTAAAGCTCATGAAACAGAACTAGCCGATTTAAGAGCCATTAATTACAAAAATAAATCGGAGCTGGCTATTAAAACAAATTTGGTTCAATCAAACCAAAAAGACTGGGAAGCTTTGGAAACGAAATTAAAAAGCTCCTTATCTAACCAAATACAAAAAACCAATAACGAAATCATCCGTATAAAAACGGAGATCAAAAACATTGAAGAAAAACTAAATGTTCAACACAATGCGTTATACGGATATTTAGAAAAAAATGTCAAGGATTGGCAACATACCATTGGTAAGGTCGTTAATGAGGAGTTATTATTCCGAACCGATTTAAATCCATCTTTAACAGAAGAACAAGGACTTTCCCTATATGGTGTTTCTTTGAAATTAGACGATGTAAAAATCGTTTCTAAAAGTATTGAAGAATACCAATTCGAAAAAAATGAACGATTAGCGATTATCCGAGATTTAGAAGAATCATTAAATCAATTTCAAACGGCCAACAACGAAGAAAAAATGTTAGCCGCTGATAAATACGGTAAACAATTAGGCGAATTAAAAGAAGATTTAAAAGTATTAACCTACTCTTTAGAATTAGCCGAAAAACGCGAGAAAAAATTAATTTTAGAATTAGAAGATTGGAGACAACGAGCTAGTACCGAAATTGAACAATCGCTTTCAGGTAACCGCCAAAAATTAAATATTATTGAAGAAGAGTTATCTATCTTAAATAAAAAGAAAAATAACTTATTAAATGATTTCAATCTTCAATTTGATCAATTAAAAGCTTTTAACAATGAACGATTAGCCGATTTAAAATCTCGTCAGGAAAGTGAAATAAGCGAGCTGGAAGTAGAGAAAAAAAATCAGGTTAAAGAATACGAAGAAAAAGAAAGAGAATTAAGTTCTGAAAAAGAATCGAATTTTAAAGCAAAAGGTGTTGACAGTAAAGAAATCGGTAAAATAGATGCGCGAATTAAAGAGCTGCAAGAAGTACTTAAAGAGATAGATCAATACGCGCAAATTGTAAGCGACTATTTAAAAGATAAACGGGAGATTTTTGATAAACTTCCTGACTTAATTCAAAAGAAAGATGAATACGTAAAATCGGCTAACGATTTAACTGCCGAACTTGAGGAGATTTCACGTAAATACAACATCAAACGGATGGAATTGAACAAGCAAAAACGGGCCTTAGAAGAAGAATTAATCGAATTTAATAATGGGATTAATTATTTCACCAAAAATTTCCGCGAAACACCTGTCTTCAATAAATATGCTGATATTATTGACCGTGCAGAACCTAAAAAAACAAATTACAGTGTGATGGATTTATGTACGCAATTACTTAAAAACGACTCTCACTTTAATGAAGAATATGGTGCTTTTCAACGCT
The DNA here is from genome assembly GCA_945860225.1 of Chitinophaga pinensis. Classification (GTDB taxonomy): domain Bacteria; phylum Bacteroidota; class Bacteroidia; order B-17B0; family Aurantibacillaceae; genus UBA4416. The sequence continues at coordinate 74,245 of CAMAPT010000014.1, forward strand.
ATGTGAATGAATTTGCTGGCAAATTCAGATTAGACAATCACTTTAACTTTATTATTCGAAATGATGCCACTCAAGGCGAGTATGAACGCTTTGCTCAAAATTTAAGATCATTTGTAAACGAAAACAAAATAGAGTTATCGATTGCCGAAACAGCGACGCAAATTGGCTTAGTAACCGATAGTATTGCCACTAAAGTGCGCGAACTAAGCGGACAAAAAGACAAAATACAACACATCATTACGCTCATTGCAGAAGACTTTAAGAAAGCAGAATTTGAAGAATCAAAATTAATTGAGTTTATTAAAATTCGTTTAGAAGATTCGGATAATAAGGTTTACAAACTATTAAAACGTATTCAGGAATTCCGTGAAGAAAATGGCTTAGTGTATAACGAAGGATTATTTAATACCGACTTTGCCACCCACAAACACAGAGAAATTAGTAACCGTGCGGTTAAACTTTTAGATCAATTACGCACTGCTATTAAAGAACAAGAGCAAGAAGAAATTCGTTTGCAAGATTTATTTGAATTGAAGTTCAACATCAAAGAAGGATTAAACGAAACAGGCTGGACTCATAAAATTGATAGCATTGGAAGTACAGGTACCGACATTCTAGTAAAAGCCATTATTTACATCACCTTGCTTCATGTATTTATTAAAGAATCGTCGCATCGTGGAAGCTCAGATTTCAAAGTACATTGCATCATCGATGAAGTAGGTCAAATTTCGGCTCATTACCTACGAGAATTATTGCGCTTTGCCAAAAACAGAAATATTATGATGATTAATGGATTACCAAATAAATCGGGCTTAGAAGCGCACTACAAATACACTTACCAATTTAGAAGAGAAGAAAATAACAACGTGCGTATTTTCCCAAGTATTGTGACCGAGGTAGAAGCCTAATTCGTTATTATAAATTGCTACAAACATTCGCAAAGCCAACAAAAAATAGTGGACTAAGCGAATGTTTGTAGCGACAAAAATGTTACTAGCAACCCTTTACAAATAACTAAATTAAGACATAACATATGAGTTTAGTAAATGCTTTTATCAATCAAATCGGACGAGAAATTGGGCGCGAAGTTTATCGAAATGCAAGAGTTCGATCTTCAAAACACATCCCGTCCTTATCATACACTGACTTCAATAAAGATTTTTCTAATGAAATAAAGAGTTTTGAATTAGCCACATATGATAAAATTAGCGTTAGAAATTTGATAAATCTAATTGAAAAATCTGAAAACATTAATCCTCGTTCATTTAATTGGCAAGACTGTTATATTGAACTCGACAATAAAATAGATTTTTGTAAAGAACACCTTGACAAAGAACATCTTGACAAATTGGAATCATTAGACCAACGGAATTCTATGAATTTTTCAGTTGCAAAGGAAAGACATAAAACTTTTATTGGCCAAACAATAGAAAACATCAAGTTGGAAATAGCTAACCACGAAAAAAGGAATCCAATTCTTGCCTTTACTATCTCTTTATTAGGCTTCAATCCAATTTTTTACAAACTAAATTTTGGTAAAATATTTAGTCATTTATTCGGCACAGTTGTTGGCATCATTTGCTTCTATTATGGTTATATCATATATATTGACCCCATAGGTCATCATGGCAATTTACTTATTAATAATGATGCTGATCTAACTAAAGTAAAAAATCTTGGAATTACAATTATTGTTATTGGTTCTATTTTTTATTTACCTGTTTTAATAAGCTCAATCAAACGAATCCTAATTGAACAAAAAAACAACGTTAACAATAAAGAAACATTAATTACATTGACAGATTATCAAGATAATTTAAACAAATCAAAATGATTATGAAAAAATTATTCCTCACTCTATTCGTATTAATTGCAGGTTTAACGTTCAGCCAAACGCATTCAAGAAAAACACGGAGTGATAAAGGAAAAACGCATAGTCACTCTACCGAATACTATGTAAAAAAAACGTTGACACCAAAACCTACAAAAACAAAAAAGAAAAAGTAATTTTCTGCTATGAAAAACCATGAAACGAAAGAAGAAAATTTAAATTTCTTTAATCTATTAATCATTATTCTTTCATTTTATGTTCTTGGCTCTTTAGTTGTTGATACTTTTTTTACATTGCCTCCAGAAATTACAAAAGTCCTCAATTACGTTGACAACTTCATCTGTTTAATTTTTCTTCTTGATTTTGTAATTAAGTTTAAACAAGCCGAAAACAAATTGCATTTCATGAAATGGGGATGGATTGATTTACTTGCAAGCATTCCGACACTAGACATAATGCGTGCAGGAAGACTTTTACGACTAATACGATTAATAAGAATATTCCGAGCATTTCGTTCGACAAAACATATCGTTAACCATATTTTTAAAAATAAAATTCAAGGTACATTAACTTCAGTTTCTATTATTGCAGTGTTAATGCTCCTTTTCTCTTCTATTGCAATTCTTCAATTTGAGGCATCAGACCCTAATTCTAATATTAAAACTGCGGGTGATGCAATTTGGTGGTCATACGTTACAATAACCACCGTAGGTTACGGCGACAAATATCCAGTGACAACAGAAGGCCGAATAATTGCAGCAATTTTAATGACAGTTGGCGTTGGACTCTTCGGAACTTTTACGGCTTATGTTTCATCTTTATTCGTTAAAGACAATGATAAATCGACAAATGAAGCGGATTAAAAGATTGCTAAAAACCGTCTTTTGTATTTTGCATCAATTATTACTCGTACTTTTATTTCAAAAAATAACATATAGCTTGTATTAATAGCTTTAGTTTTTTCGCAGGATGCCGTTATAAAACATTAAACAACACACTTCAGAAAAATAAGAACTCCATATGAATCATTTGACTTCTAAGCTTGTTTTCCAGTCAAGATATTGGATTCTTTTTATTTGTTTGAATTTCAATTTGTCTTCGAATGCTCAGACTTTTCTTAATCTAGAATCAGGAGCGTTATTCACAAATATGAATGATATTCGCAACGGCAGTAATGGAACCTTATTTTCTCTGAAAAATGATTTTCAGACTCCAGTAAGTCCTTTTTTGAGGTTACGCGTTGGTTATTTATCAAATGGAAGAAATCACTTTTCATTTCTTTACGCTCCCTTAAAAATTGTAAAAACTGGAACAATAGCAAAGGATATACTATTTGATGGAAATAATTTTAAAGCTAACATACCAATAGAAGTTGTTTACAAGTTTAATTCGTATCGCTTTACCTATAATCGAAGAATCATAAATGAAGACAATTTTAAATTTGGTCTTGGCTTGTCTTTAAAAATTAGAGATGCGGGAGTCTCGCTGAAGAATAGAGAACTTTTAATTGAAAATTTTAGTATTGGTTTCGCTCCTCTCTTCAACCTATTAGCCAATTGGGATATATCTCAAAAAATGGGTATTGATTTTTTGGGAGAAGGTATAGCTGCAAGTAATGGCAGAGCAATTGACCTTTCATTATCTGGAAGATATTGTTTCACTAAAAACCTACAAGGAAACATTGGCTACAGACTGCTTGAAGGTGGAGCAAACGGAACGTATCGATATAATTTCATTCAACTTCATTATATTTTTGCCAGTTTAAACTACTCATTTAGCAAAAACGATAAAGAGCCATAAGTAATGAATTTTAGTGGTTGAATTTTTATTTGTATAATTTTATTTGAACGTTTTACAACAAAACCTATACCCAATACCCTAGGTTCACTGCGCAAAGCCAAAAACTTTGGCAGCAACCATAGAAAGACACATAACCAACAGAGACAAAATGAGAAAAATAGCATTTTACATTGGACTAACATTAATCGCCATTAGCTTTATTGGTTGCGTTGTAAGTTTCTATCTTTTAGTTTTTAGCTTACCGGCATTTATCGTTGGAGTAATATTAGTTTTTCTTTCTGACCAGTCGACAAAGACAAAGCTTTTAACAACAATAGTTCCTCTGATTGCATATCTACCTTCAACATATCTTTTCCTCTATGTTTACAATTATTCAACGCCTAAAACGATTTTAATACCAAGTGAATTTGAAGGAACTTTACGAGTTGTATACGAAGAAAAATGCGGGCGTAATTATGACCAAACAGATGGAGTAAAAACATTGACTTTTCCCGAAAACGGATTATTGATTTTAAGCGAAGATTTCGACAGTCACGTTAATTACAATTACTACCTGATTGACGAAGTAGGCAACCGAACTGAAATTCCACAAATACTTTCTTTTCGTGAGAAAGTTCAAAAACTACCTTGTGTTTTATTTAGTGGTTCAGGGACAATCGAACTACCAATAGAAGCCAACAGAACAAATCAAGAAGAAAAAGGAATTACCTATACAGATTTTTACGTTTACAACAAAGACACTATTGATAGAAACGATTATAAAAGCCAACAATACTTTGACTCGATGACAACAGCAATCGTAAACCAATGCAGACAACAAAAATAATGGCAGCCACTAACAGCCGTTTTGAAAAATCAGGGGTTTCGTACTTCTATGAAAGTTAAGTGCTAAATTCAAGCTTTGTCCATCTAATGAAGCTTAATGAGAATAATACCCGCCTTAACAGAGCTGCCAAACGTTATAGCCAGTGCTAAAAAGACGATACTAAATAAAATATATTAACAATGGAAGAAAGACCAAAAATGATATTAGAACTTACGATAGCCGACAAGCTATTCGAAATAGTTGGTTGGCTTTTAATAGCAGTGATTTGGGGTTTGACAATTAAAAACTACTCAAACTTACCTGAAACAATTCCGACACATTATAATGGAGCAGGACAAGCTGACGGGTTTGGCGCAAAGACAACTATTTTGACTTTGCCTCTAATGTCAACAGTTTTATTCATTGGACTGACAGTATTAAATAAGTTTCCACACGTATTCAATTATCCCACCAACATTACGCAAGCCAACGCTTTTAGACAATATACAAACGCAACAAGACTTATAAGATATCTTAAACTTATTATCGTTTTTATTTTCGGATTTATTGCATTCAAGACAATTCAAATTGCAAACGGAGAAACAGACGGACTTGGAGTATGGTGTTTACCCCTGACACTGGGGCTGATTTTTATTCCAACGATTTACTTTTTAATTAATTCATTTAAGACAAAATAATGACGAAAAGATACGACACTGGAATTCCTAATAATTATGTGAAGGTATACAATAGTCATCTTTTAATAAAGGATACAAATATTGCCTCGTTAATTTATTTGTATTTTTATTCAGTATTAATGAATAGCTTGTGTTGGTTTCGTAAAGGTTTTTCACAGACATATTTTAAGACCAGGTCTTTAATAAACCTGAACAAATCATGAGTCATAGAAAATTTAAAAAACAGAGCAGTAAGAAGCAAATCTCTGAAATACGGAAGAACTTTTATAAAAGACTATTATATATTGGGATTTGCATTATTCCAATAGTAATTTTTGCTGACAACAATGGTAAATTTAGGCTTGTTCCATTGCCATTTTTTCTTTTTGGGATATATCAACTTATCTCTATTATTCAACAGTCGATCTTTATAATCGATGACTTTTTTCCACCAAAAACAGTTTTCGAAAAAAAGACAAAATATTTTGATAAATTTCTTTATTATTTTGCTTCAACCCTATTCTTTGTAGGACTAATTCTCTTAACCTTTGAAATAAGATACTTTGACAATACAATCAATGGATTACGCCTTTTTTGGATTGGGGGTTTCGTTGGTATAGGACTGGCAATAATTTCAACTATAATGCTTAAATTATTTCAACCAAGTGTGTATGATGAAAGTAAAAGACGATATACTGTACATTTTGGTTTATTCATTGGATTTTTTCTTTTAACAGCTGCCTTAACCGGATTTATTAATCACCATTATGCAGACCCAATCAATTTTTGTAAGAAGTATCAACTAAAGAGCAAAAGTATAAATAGTGGAAAGTCAACTGAGTATTTTTTCTTTTTAACTATGGATGGTAATAATGAAGAAAGATTTTCGGTTGGAAAGAATCGATACAACCATTTTGAAGAAGGAGAACAAATTGAACTTTGTATGTTAAAAGGAAAATTTGGTTTTGATTATGTGACTGATTTTAAAAAAGTAAATAATTAGAAATATCTCGAAATCTAATATTTAAGCCTTAAAAACATATCTTTGAATTACAAGAAAATTTCTAGGCATCATTTATGAAGTTTTCAAACAAACTACATTTTAAGTATTTTAAGTGAAAATATACATGAAAATATTTCCTACCAAGCATTTTAAATTTACATTGAATGGTAATAATCCTGAAAAATACATCGAATTATTAAAATCTAAAACCTTAGAATCTAATAGCCTTTCAACCAAATCGACCAATAAAGAATTTATAGGGCGAATCAATGGATCCTATTTTGAAATAATTGGTTCTGAAATTGGTATTGGTGCATTTATAGTATTACGAGGTAATTTTTTAAATGATGCCATTAACATTGTTGCAGAAATTAATCCTCCCTTCAAAAAATTAATCTCAGTTTTATTTATTCTAGTAATAGCAAGCATCGCTTATAATGGCTTTATAATTGGGTTTCCAGCAGCCTTAGGAATGTTAATCCCATTAATGATATTTATTGGATTTGTTCGGTTTGTATTTCTGCGTTTATTTTTTTACAAGGCAATTAACTTGATTTTTAAAAAATTCACTAGTATATTAAATCTAAATCAAACACGTATTTAAAACTTAAACTAAATCGAGAGACAATAAATTAATTTGAAACAGACGGTCTTGGAGTATGGTGTTTACCCCTAACACTGGGGCTGATTTTTATTCCAACGATTTATTTTCTGATTAAATCATTCATTACAAAACAATGACGAAAAGATAAAACACTAGTAATAACAGCACCTACAAGAATTTGGTGTTTCAGTGGTTAAATGAAGCTTTGTGTTTCGAAATCACTAACTTCTTTTAACTCCAAAACATTAGTAATAAATAGCAGAACAATTGCGTAAAATGAAAAACGCTTTGTTAGACAAGATACTTACACATACTGACCATTTTAATCGATGTCTTCCGATTGCTTGGTTCTTGAAGCTTTAAAGCTTATTCGACGGCTAATAGCAAGAACTATACCTCTATTGTAAACTTGATGAGAAGCTCCCGGTAATTGCTTTCTAACAGGAAGAAGTGAGTGGGTTAATCGCAACCCTACAAGCCATTTTTCGTTAAATACGCAACCAGTACCTAGATTAAAAGTAAAGTCTTTATTACTAAAGGGATAAAGGTCTGTTTGGAAAGGAAACGCTCCTCTGTCTGTATATTCTCCAGTATTGATTAATGCTGCTAATGCCGGACCAAATTCAAAGTAAGCCTTTTTCTTGTTATATTGAAAGAGAATTGGGATTTCAAAGTAAGATAGACGTAAAAAATAATCGCCATAATTGGATTTAGTTGGATTGTCTCCAGCGGTTCCTTTGCCAATTTCATATAATTCAGCCTGCATAGTCCAACTTTTACTTATTTTTATCTGAACCCACATTCCTCCCATCAAGGCAGGTTTTGGATGAGTTTTCATGGGCCAACCTGTAATAGTGTGCATTCCTAAACCTAATTTAAGCCCAATTTTACTTTGAGTTTTTAATTTACCTTGAGACCAAACATCAAGGCAAATAATTGACATGACAAAAAAAATGAAAAGCTTTTTCATTGCTAACGAACGGAATTGTTATGTAAAAAATTGTGGCAATAACATATCTTTATTCAAACGTTTCGGTAGACATTGTTTCAAAGCCACACAAGTTCTAGCTACCAACCGTCAGGTGGTAAAAAAACTAAAATGAAATCACTTAGAATCGCTTAATTGAAATTTTTTTCGGTTAAGTATTCAAGTAAAAAATGTTTAACTTAGTTTTTTAAAGGCTGACGTTTTGGACAAACATGCAACTATGACAGTTTTAAAGAAAATATTGAAGTGGGCATTGATAATTGGAGGTGGTGGGTTTGCTCTTTGTATTATAAGCGCAACCATTTATGTTATTTTCATTTTTTCACAGTTTGACTCTTCAAGCTACAAAGACCTGACTGAAAACTATGAACTAAAATCAAAAGAAATATTTGAACTCAAGACTTTTATTAATTCAATTGTTCCATCAAACAAATCAGTTGACATAGAGTTTGAAGACAATAATACATTAGGAATTTTCCACGTAACAGAGGGCGGTAATTACGACAGCAATTGGGACGTAGAAACTAATTCGGGTAAGGCAGACACTTTGTTCCAAAAAATTGGTTGGACAACTGAAACACTAAAAACACTAAAAGACAAATTGGACAAGGCAAATTGCATTTCAGTTTCAAATGGCGACCCTTGTAAGATAGGATTTCACAGAAACGGAATGGGAAAATATTATTACAACGTATTTAGCAAACCCATTGCAGACAGTCTAAAAACAACTTACAATGATAGTTGCACATACATTCTATTTAAGGACAATATTGTTTTAGAATGGGGCGGTGGAGCAATTGGCAATCAATGTTTCCCTGACCTTAAAAACGGCGGACTATAACGTGAATATTGAGACAATAAGAAAGGTGCATATAACACGTCTTGATACCACCAATGCCACTAGCCTATTCTGGCAGCCCACACTGCACGAAAATGAATACTTCGGAAAAATGAAACAAAAAAATAGGGATTAACACTTCGGAAAAAATTAAAAATAAAAGAAAGTATTTATGAGACAAGACGACTATTACCTAAAACAAATTGACCTTTTAGGAAAAATATTAGGCAAAATTGTAAGTGACATTTTGAAAACTAATAGTACAGATGATGTTATGGAAGGGTTTGAGGCAGCTTCCCAAGCACTTAAGCATGAAGTTGGCATTAATTTTAATGACTTACTAAATAAAAATAATGACGAAATCGTGACCTTTCTTCAACAAGATAAAAAATTAAACAATAATCATTTGGAAAAACTAGCAGAAATTCTTTTTGAATTAGGTAAAGAACACCACTCTGAATACAAAAAAAACTTATTTGAGAAAAGTCTGACAATTTATTCATTTGTCAATAATAACAGTTCAACATACTCTATTGAAAGAGTCAATAAAATGGATAAAATAAATAAGATACTAATTAACCTTTAAAGTACTTGATAGAAAACTCATTTAAACCATGCACAAAAAATTTACAAAGTGATATAAATGAATCATTTAAAAATAATTCTGGTTCAATCGACCATAGTCGCTTTTATAATTATTTGTTTAAATTCCTGCAACGGAAAAATTCAAAATAAAAACAAAACCAACGAAGACGGCAAAGCTAACTTAACTCATCAACTCAACAGCTTTAATGCAATATCCAATAGTATGGACAAAAATATAAGAAGTATTTTTCAAGACAAGAATGGTAATTATTGGATTGGGACAAATGGTGCAGGAGTATATCGTTACGACACAAAAACATTGACACAATTTACTGTTAAAGAAGGCCTTGCAGACAATCAAGTACTAAACATTCAAGAGGATGATTTGGGAAATATTTGGTTCGGAACAGGCAAATTCGGCATTAGTAAATTTGATGGTAAAAAATTCACAATTCATACCAAAAAGGTCAAAATAACTCACGGTGCCAAAACAAATTGGCAATCCACAAATAACGATTTATGGTTTTACGCTGGTGGTGGCGTGTTTAGGTACAGCAATTCTTCACTTAATTATTTACCTCTTGACCCATCAAGTTCAAACATAAAAACCAACGCTCCTTTTTTACTTAGTCGTTATGGTGTTTACTCTATCCTCAAAGACAAGAAAGGCAATGTTTGGTTCGGAACACAAGCAGAAGGTGTATGCAGATATGATGGAAAAAAACTAACTTAGTTTAAAGAAAAAGGGCTTGCTGGTCCTGCCGTTCTTGGTTTATTTGAAGACAGTATGGGCAGACTTTGGTTTGGAAATAATGGAGCTGGATTATTCTTATATGAAGGAAATACTTTGACAAATTTCACAGAAGAAAAAGGACTTAATAATGTCGACTTTAGAACTTCTGGAAAATCTGGTTTAGGAACTTTGGCTCTTGTATATTCTATCAACGAAGACAATAATGGTAACATCTGGATTGGAACAGTTGATGCAGGAGTTTGGAAATATGACAGAAACAACTTGACTAATTACACAACCAAAGACGGACTTACAAGCAATGCAGTAAACACAATTTATAAGGACAAAAACGGAGAACTGTGGTTTGGGACTGACAGCAATGGTATATGTAAATTCAATGGAACAAGATTCGCCGAGTTCATCATCAAATAAATTAACAGTGCGGCAGAAAATGAGCAGTCGCTAATATCGGTTTGGCAAAAGTGGTAGTTTTGTTCTCCTCATCAAGATTTATGGTGAAAATAACTACCTTCACCAAGCATCAAATCCATGGTCTGTAATGGCAATAAAAAAAACAAACATTAACAAATAAATAATTATGACACTCTTACCAATTTTAGTATTTACAATTGCAATATTATTATCAGGCCTTAGAATTGCACAAGAATATCAAAGAGCCGTGGTATTTAGACTTGGGCGTTTTCAATCTACTAAAGGACCAGGACTTTACTGGATTATACCTTTAATAGAAAAGCAGCAAAAAGTTGACATAAGAACTAAAACTGTAGACCTTGAACAACAAGAAACAATAACCAAAGACAGTGTGACAATCAAAGTAAATGCTGTTCTTTGGTTTAAAATAACAAACCCACAAGATGCAATTATTAAAGTCGCTGATTATAATAAAGCCGTCTATCAATTTTCTGTAACGGCTTTGAGAAATATAATAGGACAACACACCCTTGACGAAGTATTGAGAGAAAGGGAACAAATTAATGGAACACTTCAAAAAATTGTAGACGGTGTTACTGAAGCTTGGGGAATAAAAATTGAAATGGTAGAAATGAAAGATGTTGAAATTCCGGAAGCAATGCAAAGAGCAATGGCAAGAGAAGCGGAAGCAATGAGAGAAAAAAGAGCCCGCATTGTAAAGGCTGAAGCAGAATTGGAGGCATCCATCAAACTTACTCAAGGATCGAAAGAAATGGAAAAAAGTCCAATGGCTCTTGAATTAAGACGTATGCAAATGTTGGCGGAAATTGGCATCGATAATAATACGACGACGATCGTTCTCGTACCTTCCGAATTTACTAATGCAGCAAGAAGTTTTACAGAACTTGTGACTCAAAAAAAAGTTAAAGAATAATTAGCCACATACCGCTAACTTATAAGGCTTAAAATAAGTTGAGAAGCGAGACTTTGATTTTATCCTTTATTGAAACAATTTTCGAAAACTAAAGTGATAATTCACTTCTTTACTTAAAAAATAAACTTATTTTTATTTTAACTGTAATAATGTCAATTAGCCTTATCAAGTAAAATTGTTAAAAACTCAAGCAAAATATGTAAAATTGATAAAAAAATAATATAAATTAAATTTGTTTAAATCAATACACTGTATAAATTTACGAGGTTTTTAAAACGACAAAAAAATGGATAGATTAAAAGATAAGTTTCGCGAAAAAGCAGTGCCTTTAGCAGCTGAGATTAAAGATATTATCAAAAATCACGGCGATTTGAAATTAGGTGAAATTACGGTAGCTCAAGTATATCAAGGAATGAAAGGTATGGTTGGAATGGTTACTGAAACATCTAAATTAGATGCCGAAGAAGGAATTCGTTTTAGAGGATATTCTATTCCTGAATTACGCAAACACTTACCAAAAGCACCGGGTGGTACAGAACCATTACCGGAAGGTATTTTTTATTTAATGTTGGTAGGAGAACTTCCAACTCAGGAAGACGTTAATTTTATTACCAACGAATGGCAAAAACGCAGTAATGTACCTAAACATGTGTTTGATGTTATTGAAAAATTGCCTTTAGATACCCATCCGATGACTCAATTTGTGATTGGTGTAATGGCTATGCAAACTGAAAGTTTATTTGCAAAAGCTTATGCAAAAGGTATCAATAAAAAGGATTACTGGGACTATGTGTACGAAGATTCAATGAATTTAATTGCACGTTTACCTCGTGTAGCAGCATATATTTACCGTCGTAAATATAAAGGTGGTGCTCACATTGAACCAGATCATAAATTAGATTGGGCAGCAAATTTTGCTCACATGTTAGGTTACGAAGAATTTGACATGAAACGTTTAATGCGTTTATATTTAACGATTCACGTTGATCACGAAGGTGGTAACGTTTCTGCTCATGCTACCCACTTAGTTGGTTCTGCTCTAAGCGATCCTTATTTAGCATTTGCAGCCGGCATGAACGGCTTAGCAGGTCCATTACATGGTTTAGCTAACCAAGAAGTGTTAAGCTGGATTATGGAATTGAAAGAGAACTTAGGAGGTGGTTTACCAACTAAAGAACAAATTGCTGAATACATTAAAAAAACACTATCTGAAGGAAAAGTAGTTCCAGGATATGGTCACGCGGTATTACGTAAAACAGATCCTCGTTTCACGGCTCAACAAGATTTCTACAGAACTTACATTAAACATGATAACATCTGTGAAATCGTACAAATGGTTTACGAAGTAGCGCCTCCAATCTTAGAATCTACAGGAAAAATTAAAAATCCTTGGCCTAACGTAGATGCTCACTCAGGTGCGTTATTGGTGCATTATGGCATGCATGAATACGATTTCTATACAGTATTATTTGGAGTATCTCGTGCTTTAGGTGTATTAGCAAGTTTAATTTGGGATAGAGCGACAGGTTCAGCTATTGAAAGACCAAACTCTACCACAACTGAAAATATAAAAGCTAAAATAAAAGCAGCTCAAGAAGCAAAAGCGGCTCAAGAAACAAAGGCTTAATATAATTTACTTTTTTCATTTCAAAATAGGCTGTCTCAAAAGGGCAGCCTATTTGATTTTTGATAGACTCAACACACCAAAAAACAGTACTATTTTCAGTCAATATTCATTATTCGGGTTTTTAAACCTGGTGTTTCATAAACCTGAACTGATGGATACTATCATCATTCCACCGTAAATTACAATATATATTGTGAATGCTTTATTTATCAATCACTGATTTTGTCCCACAGGAAGCGCAAAAAGGCAAATGAGCAAAATTTTTATTTCCGCATTGATTACAATTCTTAAACAATTGGAGTCCACAATGCCTGCAAAAATCGGCTACTAGCTTATAGGCGTCAAGTTCATTATTTTTAAATGGAATTTCCCATTTCTTAATGATAAAATCTTTTCCGCAAGAAGGACAAAAATGATTTTCAAGGGCCTTTTCAGCCGCTTCGGCTTGAATGTTTCTAGATCTCTCTTGAGTAGATACTTGCAGTTCTGCTTGTTTCGTTTCAATAAATTGCCTTATAGTTTTAATAACATAATAGCCTAATCCGGCAGATAAAGTGATGCCAACAGCATAACGAACATATCCACCGTAACTAGGAAGATATGGCACCAAACCAAAAAAGAATGCGTAAAATGAAAATAAGGAAAAGCCAAAATATAAAGGCCAAAATTGATGTCGCCTATAACGAACAAAAAAGAAAATGCCCAAAGCTAAAATAGGAGCTACAAATAGTAACCGAATGAGAAACACCTTAAGATCGTAATACTGTAATTCTTTATCATATTTTGTTTCGGCTATTTCTGTTTCTTTATCAATTAAAACTTGAATTTCTTCTTGTTTTTTACCAATTTTTTCAGATTCTCTTTCTTTAGCATTGAGCTGTAATCGCCAATCTTGCTCAATTTTATAACATTCATCTAGTTTTTTCGCTCTGTCTGTTACCTCTTGGTCTTTATCAGGTGAGCCTAATGTTTTTCGTGTTTGAACCCAATTTTCAAACGACTGTTTTTCATTTTTATAATTTTCTTTGGCCGTTGAAATGGTTTTTTCAATTGTACTTTTTTGAGTATTAAGATTTTCTAATTCATTTGTTAAAAGGTTTATTTTTTTGTCAAGGTCGGCCATCACAAACTTATTTTCGAAATTTTCAACTTCTGGTCTAACGACTATTGTATCGAGATCGTCAATAATTTTATTTGATAAAAGAATGAGAAACAAGCAAAGAATAATGGAAATTGAATAATAAACAATTCGTGATGTCCGTTCTAGTTTTTTACTATTAAGTTCCATAATTTATTTTTTAGGCTATCAGTTATTAAATTTTAAAATTGAAGATATAAGCAAAGTAGTAATGCCTATTTTAAAAATCACCTCCATCAATTTATGAACTAATTTATAGTATTATTCTCAATAATCTACAAATATTCAAAATCATGAATTTATAATTATAATCTTTTAGGTAAACATACTTACATATTGTTATTGGTTTTTCAATCTCGATTGAACAATCGAACAACAATTAAAATTCCTAATTTTTATTTTTAATTAACATAAACAAGTAACGTTATTCAAACCAACATTATAAAACCAAGGCAATTATGATAGTTAATTAAAATCTGTTATTTATAAGGTATTTTACATTAAATTTAGGGCCTAATTTTAACCCAATTTTATGAAAAAAGCCGTACAATTTATTATTACCTGCGTCTTAGTATTCAATCAAATAGCCAAAGCCGATGAAGGTATGTGGTTACCTATGTTATTAGGCGAACAAGTGTATGCCGACATGGTGAAAAAAGGACTCAAAGTTTCAAAAGAACAATTATATAGCATGAACCAGGCTTGCATCAAGGATGCCATCATTATTTTTGGTGGTGGTTGCACCGGTGAAATTGTGAGTAAAGAAGGATTAATCTTTACAAACCACCACTGTGGCTACAGTGCCATTGCCGCGGCTAGTACGGTAGATCATAATTATTTAAAAGATGGCTTTTGGGCAAAATCAAAATCAGAAGAAATTTATGCGCCGGGAGTTCACGCACAATTTTTAATCAAAATTGTAGATGTTACCGATAAAGTCAATGAAAAAATAAAAAACATACCTTCTTTGGAATTATCTTCCAAATTGCCGGGTATTTTAAATGAAATGGCAACCAAAGAAACAGAAGGTTCGGGCTATGAGGGGCGAATCTCATCTATGTTTAAAGCCAATCAGTTTTTACTATTTGTTTACGAGCGTTATAAAGATGTTCGTTTGGTTGGAACACCTCCGGAAAGTATAGGGAAATTTGGTGGAGATTCCGATAATTGGGAATGGCCTCGTCATACAGGAGATTTTTCTATTTTCCGTGTTTATACCAATAAAGATGGCAAAGCGACTGACTATTCAGCAGAAAACATTCCTTTAAAAGCAAAATATGCTTTACCTGTTTCAGTAAAAGGTGTAAAAGACGGTGACTACACGATGATTTGGGGCTATCCCGGCTCAACCAACCGTTACGAAACGTCTTTTGGTGTGAAATTAAAAACAGACATCGAAAACCCATCAGTTGTAAGCTTAAGAGATGCTAGACTAAAATTTATGTTGGAGGAAATGAAAAAAGACCCAGCTGTAAAAATTCAATTAGCTGGTTATTATGCTGGCGTAGCAAATTATTGGAAATTTTTTGATGGTGAATCCAAACAGTTATTAAAATTCAAAACGTTCGAAGAAAAACAATCTAACGAAGTGTTATTTGCTAATTGGGCCAAAGGCAAACCTGAATACGAAACCTTATTTAATGAATATCAAAAAAATTACGATACTTGGCGTCCTTATGCTAAACAACGCATATACATGACAGAAGGTATGTTTGGATCTCCATTAATTAAATTTGCTACTTCTTTACAAAGATTAGAGGCTACACTTAGTAAAAAAGATGTCACCAAAGAAGAAATTGCGAAAGTAATTGATGCTACTAAAACAGATCGTGAAGCATTTATAAAAGAAGAAAATGTAGTTTCTGACAAAAATATTTTAGCATTTGTAACTCAGGCATTTTACAATGATATTTCTTCCGAACAACATCCAGCAGGTTTTTATGCATTCATCAATACAAAATTTGGTGACTTGAAAAACAAAACTACTTACGAAGGTTTTTCGAATTATGTTTTCAATAACACGGTGATTTTAGAGGATACTAAATGGCAAGCTTTTTTAAATAATCCAGATACAGCCTCTTTGCACAAAGATCCGGCATTTATGATAGCCAATGCATTTACCAGCAATTTTAATACAAAATACGCGAAACTATATGCTGATTTCAACGCCCAAAATTTTGTTTTAGGTAAAACTTACTTGAAAGGTATTTTAGAAATGAATAAAGGAAAAAAAATGTATCCGGATGCTAATTTCACGATGAGAGTTAGTTTCGGTAACGTCAAATCCTATTCTCCAAGAGATGCTGTAAAATACAGTCACATTTGTACTTTATCAGGTATTCTTGAAAAATATAAACCAGGCGATTATGAATTTGACGTGCCTGCAAAATTATTAGACTTAGCTAAAAACAAAGATTTTGGTCAATATGCGGATGCAAATGCAAAGGACATTGTTGTGTCATTCATTAGCTCAAATGATATTACAGGCGGTAACTCTGGGTCTCCCGTACTAAATGCCAAAGGAGAATTAATTGGATTAGCTTTTGACGGAAATTACGAAGCATTGAGCCATAAAATAAAATTTGACAAAGATTTAAATCGCACTATTAATTTAGATGTACGCTACTTATTATGGGTAGTTGAAAAATTAGGAGGTGCTACCAATATTATCAACGAATTGGATATTCGTAAAATGTAAATTACTCATTTTTAATTTTTAAGCAAGGCCCAATTCGTTTGTAATTGGGCCTTTTTGTTAAACGGCTTTATATAAACTAAAACATGCAAGTATCACAACACATATTAATGATTGGTGCGGTGTGGCCCGAACCTAATTCATCGGCAGCCGGCAGCAGAACCATGCAATTAATCGAACAATTTAAACATCAAAATTGGAATATCACCTTTGCATGCGCCGCTGCCGACAGTCCATTTAGTATTGATTTTCAAGAACTAGGTATTGAAAAAATAACCATAGAATTAAACAGTAGTTCGTTTGATGAATTCATCAAACAATTGCAACCAACCATTGTGGTGTTTGATCGTTTCATGATTGAAGAACAATTTGGGTGGCGAGTGGCTGAGCATTGCCCAAATGCACTCAGAATTTTAGACACCATAGATCTTCATTGCCTCAGGTTAGCCAGACAAAATGCCTTTAAGGAAAATAGGCCTTTTTCAAACGAAGATATATTAACCTCTGAGGTTGCCAAACGGGAAATAGCTAGTATTCACCGATGTGATTGTTCCTTGATGATTTCTTCTTATGAAATGAATTTACTCCAAGATGTTTTCAAGATTGATAAAGCGCTACTTCATTACACACCTTTTTTATTAGATCCCATTCAGGAAAATGACACGACTAACTGGCCTTCTTTCGAAGAAAGAGCGCATTTCGTTACAATTGGTAATTTTTTACACGAACCAAACTGGAATTCTGTTTTGTATTTAAAAGAATCAATATGGCCATTAATCAGAAAAGAATTACCACATGCCGAATTACATATTTACGGTGCTTATCCTTCTCCTAAAGTCAATCAGCTACATCAGCCTAAAACAGGATTTTTGATTAAAGGCAGAGCTGAAAATGCACAAGTAGTGATGTTAAATGCTCGAATATGCTTAGCACCTTTACGCTTTGGCGCTGGTATGAAAGGTAAATTAATTGATGCCATGACACAAGGCACACCAAGTATTACCACAACTATAGGTGCGGAAGCCATGCATGGTGAATTAAAATGGGGCGGATACATTACAGATGAGCCTGTTGAATTTGCCCAAAAGGCAATTCATTTATATAAAGATAAAACAGATTGGTTAGACTCCGTTAATCGTGGGGTTCAAATTATCAATCAAATTTTCGAAAAACAATCTCACGCTAAACTACTCATTAACCGAATTTTTGATTTAACCAACAACCTTAAAGCTCACCGAGCTAAAAACTTCATAGGTTCTATGATTACACACCATACAATAGCAAGTACAAAGTATATGTCGCGCTGGATAGAAGAAAAAAATAAGAAACAATAAATAGAGAATCGAATATGATTATTTCAAATAAGTGTCAATAGATAATATAGTTGAAACCGGAATATGCTCTACGAGCTGAGATAGTTGATTTTCTGCTAGGGCATGAATATGCATAGAAGGAATAAATTGTATCCTGTTTTCGTTAGACCCATTAATAATTGTTCCATATTTTTTAATCCCGTTCGTCAAAATTATCATTGCTTGCGTTGAATTCATACTACTTTTTTATATTTTATTTTCAGTTGCAAACTTATCATCACTTCACAACCAAATCATTAAGCCTGCATTAAGAAACAGCAAAAAATTAACGTCTTTTATTAATAAAATGTTAAGGCTAATCTTCAGAAATAAAAAATCCGCATCTGTTATTGATGCGGATTCTAATTTAAGTAACTAGAGGTCTAATTAAATGTGGCTATCTAATTTTCCTGCCAATACATTTTTAGCGGCAACTCCAACGTGTTTTTCAACCACTTCACCATTTTTGAAAAATAATAAAGTTGGTATATTTCTAATACCATATTTTGCAGAAATCGTAGAATTATGATCCACATTCACTTTACCAACTACCGCTTTGCCAGCGTATTCAGTTGAAAGTTCTTCTACCACTGGCCCAACCATGCGGCAAGGGCCACACCATTCTGCCCAAAAATCTACTAACACAGGTTTGTCTGATTTTAAAACTAATTCTTCGAAATTTGCATCTGTTATTTCTAATGCCATTTTATTTTGTTTTTAAAGGTTTATAATTCTCGTTTCACTAAATTAAACTTGTTCCGGAAATTTATCAAACATTAATCCAAATAGTTTTCAATGCCTTTTTGACATAATCCATAAATTTTATGTTTTTACATGGCTTGTTTGTGGCGTGATAAACCGTCTATTTTTAATATCTTCGTCAAAAAAACTATCATGGAGAATACCAATTTTTCAAATCAACCACCTCAGCAAAATCAATTTAATAATAATGATTATCAACATTCGTTCATGCAACAAATGTCTTTACCAAACTCTGCGGCAGTTTTAGTTTTAGGCATATTATCAATCGTTCTTTGCTTTTGCTATGGATTAGTGGGAATGATACTTGGTATCATTGCATTGGTATTAGCTTCTAAAGGAAATGCGCTATATAAATCAAATCCAGGTATGTACTCCTTGTCGTCGTACAACAACCTAAAAGCCGGTAAAATTTGTGCCATTATTGGGGTCGTATTGTCTTCCTTATATTTAATCTTTGTTGTTGTTTACATTCTGTTTTTGGGAGCCTTATTCTCCGTAATGCCTTGGGATGCTATAGGTCACTAACCAATAATGTCGGCACCTATTTTAGAACATATCAAAAGTATTTTAAAAACCTTACCCGAATCACCGGGTGTTTATAGGTATTATGACATTGACAATAATTTGTTGTATGTAGGGAAAGCTAAAAACCTAAAAAAACGAGTCACCTCCTACTTCACAAAAGAGCATGATACTTACCGGTTACGTGTTCTGGTTAAAAAAATTACAGATATCAAAACCATCAAGGTTGATACTGAAATGGACGCGCTGATTCTTGAAAATAATTTAATCAAGAGTCTCACACCAAAATATAATATCATGTTACGCGATGACAAAACCTACCCTTGGATTGTCATCAAAAACGAGCGTTTCCCTAAGGTCTATCATACACGGCAACTTAAAAAAGACGGCGCCGAGTATTTTGGTCCTTATCCGTCAACAACGACTATGTTTATTTTACTTGACCTCATCAAACAATTATATCCACTTCGCTCTTGTAATCTTGATTTAAGTCAACAAAATATTAGTCAAAGCAAATTTACAGCTTGCCTCGAATACCAAATAGGGAAATGTAAAGCCCCTTGTATTGGTAAACAAAGTCTTGAAGACTATGAAACGGGAATTAAGCACATAAGAGAAATTATAAGGGGAGATATATATTTTGCCATCAAGGATTTAAAAAAAATAATGTTGGAGCATGCAGACAAATTTGAGTTTGAAAGTGCTGCTGCTATCAAAAAGAAAATCGAATTGTTGGAAAAATACCAAAGTAAATCTACCATTGTTCATCCCTCCATTACAAACACCGAAGTGTTTGCTATTATTAGCGACGAAAAAGCGGCTTATGTTAATTTTTTCAAAATTACAAATGGTACGATTATACAAGCACAAACTCTTGAGCTGAAAAAAAAGCTAGACGAAACGGATGAAGAAATGCTTGTATTCGCCATTCATGAAATACGTTCACGTTATCGTTCCTCAAGTAAAGAAATTTTTGTGCCCTTTGAACCTGAATTCAAGTTCGGTGATGCTAAATACATTGTTCCAAAAATTGGCGACAAAAAACATTTACTAGACTTGTGTTATAAAAATGCAGAATCTTATAAGCGAGAACGAGAAAAGCAATTAGCTATCATAGATCCTGAAAGGCATACAGATAGAATAATGCAGCAAATGATGAAGGACTTGAGAATGAAAGAAGAACCTCGTCGTATTGAGGGATTCGACAATTCAAATATTCAAGGTGATTATGCTGTCAGTGCCATGCCTGTTTTTATTGATGGAAAACCGGCAAAAAAGGAATATCGCCATTTTAACGTCAAAACAGTGGTTGGTCCAGATGATTTCGCCACGATGGAAGAAGTAATTTTGAGACGATATACGCGCGTGATAGAAGAGGGATTGCCGATGCCTCAGTTAATTGTAATTGATGGTGGGAAAGGACAATTAGGAGCTGCCGTAAATAGTTTACGTAAACTTAACCTCATGGGAAAAGTAACAGTTATTGGAATAGCTAAGCGTTTAGAAGAAATTTATTTTCCGGGAGATTCAATCCCTTTGTATTTAGATAAACGTTCTGAAACCCTAAAAATCATTCAACACATTCGTGACGAAGCTCACCGATTTGGAATTACACACCATCGCAATAAGAGAAGCAGAGAAACTTTCAAAACTGAACTTTCAGAAATAAAAGGAATTAGCGATAAAACAGCTCAGAAACTTTTAACTGAATTAAAATCAGTCAAAGAAATTAAAGAAGCAACACTTGCCCAATTAACCAATATAATTGGGCAAGCAAAAGCTAAACTCGTGTATGATTTTTTTCAAAAACAATACTAAATCATTTATGGATATCAAATCTATAAATCGGATCTATATCTTCACGTCCATCATGAATTACACTTAAATCTGTAATTAGGCCGCTATTAATACCATAAACCCAACCATGTAAATGAAGTGCTCTGGTTTTCCAAGCCTCTTGTACAATGGTAGTTTTGGCTAAGTTACGCACCTGTTCTATCACATTTAATTCGGTTAACCGATCGGCGCGTTTATCTAAATCTTCAATGGCATCTAATTCTTTGGAATTATCATTATAAACATCTTTTATATTTCTAAGCCAATTGTCCACCAATCCAAAACTTTGATTGGTCATGGAAGCCCTTACGCCTCCGCAACCATAATGACCACAAACAATAATATGCTTTACCTGAATATGCTTAACGGCATACTCTAACACACTAAGTAAATTTAAATCGGTATGTACAACCAAATTGGCAATATTACGATGTACAAAAATTTCACCACTTGCGGTACTCGTTACCTCATTAGCCGGAACCCTACTATCACTACATCCAATCCATAGATAATCAGGTTTTTGACCTAATGATAATTTTTTAAAATACTCAGGGTCATCAAATTTTTTTTCAAGAGCAAATCGTCTGTTTCCGTCAATTAATTTTTGATATGA
>CAMAPT010000015.1 GCA_945860225.1 Chitinophaga pinensis
ATAAACTCTATAAATCTTTAGAAGAAGTTAGCTTGTTTATTAAATCACAAACACAAAATCTAAAAAAAGAAGAAACTAAAAATACTTGCGCTTTTGATTACATTTTTTTAAATCAATTTTGGACTAAAAATTAAATCATTTTGGTATAACGAAAGAATAATTGTAGCTACAGGCAATTTTGCCACGCCAAGACATTATTTTTTGTATCAGCTACAATAAGGTAAACGCTAGGCATTTTTTTGTATGATTGCTTCCGCTAAAAAATAGTTTTATATTCCTATGGGGTGGCGAAAGCGTTCAAACCGTTTATTTTCTTTCTAAATTTACCGCAATACAAAAAGCCCGGATTTTTTAAAAATCCGGGCTTTTTGTTGGTTGTCAAAACCTTGTTTTATTCAGTAATTCCAAAAAAATCGTTGTAGCTCACTTCTTTAGTTTCTAATTTGCAAGAAGTTTTTAATACATCAAGTACTTTTTTACTGTATAACCCTTCAAATATTTTTTGAGCTTCTTGTTCTTTTTTCAAGATACCGTCTACAATTTTAGCCACTTCAGTTTCTTCAGGTACTTGTCCGTAGCGAGCAAATTGAGAACGTACATAGTTACTTGCCTCTTCTTTAGCTTCATCAATGGTTACAGCAATGTTGTTGTTTTTAATGATTTTATTTTCAATTAATTTCCATTGCATAGATTTCGCATAAGAAGGATATTCCGCTTCTAATTGATCTTTTGTTAATGGTTTTTCATTTACAGCCATTAACCAACGTTTTAAGAAATCGTCTGGTAAAGAAATGTTAAGTTTTTCAACTAAAGTTTTTTCAACAGTTTCAACAAATTTTCTGTCTGTATCCTGAGAAAATAAAACAGCTAATTCTGATTTTATTTTGTCTTTGAACTCAGTTTCTGAATTGATAGTGCCAGCACCATAAAGTTTATCAAACAATTCTTGATTTAATTCTGCATCTTCCATACGCGCAATGTTACGGATGGTTAATTGCAAGTTTGAATTAAAGTTTTCTGCAACTTCTTTATCTATAGCTAAAGAAATTGATTTATCAACGGCTGTATCATATAATTCATTGGCATTGATAATGATTTTATCTTCTTTCTTAACTCCAATTAATTTTGCTTTAGCAGCTTCATTTTTCAAACGATCAATACCGATGCTAGTAGATTTGAATATACCTCCTGCTACAACATTGTTATCAGCGTCTAACTCAACGATATCAATATATAAAACGTCTTTTGCTTCTGCTACTTCCGGGTTAGATGGTTTTCCGTAATTGCGTTTTACATCTTTAATGTATTTTTCAACTAAGTCGTCATCAATTTTTACAACATTGTATTCAAAAGAATGAGAATCATCTAATTTAAGGTCAAATTGAGGTGTTAAACCTAATTCGTAATTAAATGTCCATTCTACTTGAGCATCAAAATCAATTTTTGAATCTTCCTTTGGCATCGGATTTCCTAAAATCTCAATTTTGTTTTCGTTGATGTAATTATATAACGTTTCGTTTAATATTTTATTGATTTCATCAACCAAAATGGATTTACCATGTTGTTTTTTTACCAAACTTACAGGTACTTTTCCTGGTCTGAAACCTGGCATAGACACTTGTTTTTGTACTTTTTTAATCGCATTCTCTACTTTGCTTTCATAATCTTGAGGAGCTAATGTGATGCTTAATTCTGCAGTTAATGCGTTAATGTCTTTTTTAGATATGTTCATGATTTTTTGTCTTAAAATAAATTATAAGGGTTGCAAAAATAAGGGATTTTAGCCAAATGTCAATGGTTTGACTGAATTTTTACCGGAATAACCCTTCCGTAAAGTATAAATGCTCTTTATACCTTATGAATAATTGTTTAAACTAAGCTTTTTAAGCATAATCATTTACATTATTCTTCTTCGTCGCTGTATAATTCCAATAATTCTTCCGGATAATCTTCTTTTAAAATATACACGCCGGTCATTGGGTTGACGATTTCTCGGATACTTTTCAGATAAACATTAAAAGTCATCCCATTTTCGGTTTCTGTTTTCTCGGTTTTACTAACTGCTTTTTTGGAGAAACCAATACGAGTTAAAGAACCGTTTTCTAATAAACATTCCAAAACCATCATGTCGGGTATTTCAAAACTGAATTCTTCATCGTTAGGGTATAGCCCATTTAATAAATAGGTCGTATTATTAATGACTTTAAAATTGGAAACATCGCCTTTTACTTCAAATTCATCTTCCCATAAATATTTCATATTATCTTCTGTTTCTTCCCCTTCATTATCTTTATCAGCATAAGCCTGATTGAATTTTGAGTTGATTAGCTTTACATTAATGGTTACTTTCATGATGCTTGTGCGTTTTATTTTAGAGCTTAAAAATAGTAGACTTCAATACTTAATTTCTATTAATCTAAACAAACTTAGTAATTAATATCTTAATCACTCTCTTCTTTATTTTTTAATGGGTTAAACTTGCTTGTTCTGAATCTAACGAAATGCCCTGTTTTTTTAAAATGGACGTCACTTTATAAGCATACCATGCGAGATAAGCAAAACAACATACGGTAACAATATACGATTGATGAGCATTTTTTAGTAGATCTACCAAATAACCCTGAAATGGCGGAATTAATGCTCCTCCCAAAATCATCATAATTAATAAAGAGGAGCCTTGGTTGGTGTATTTTCCTAAACCGGTAATGGCTAATGCAAAAATGCAAGGCCACATCACAGAACAAAATAATCCACCACTGATAAAGGAGTAAAGCGCTAAGTTTCCGGTGCTAATTAATCCAATAATCATCATGAAACATGCTGTTACGCTTAAAATGAGCAATGTGCGCGCCGGGTTATCGCCCGAAAAAATAAAAATAACCGATGCCAGTAAAATATAAGGGATGTAAAAAATAAAGTCTTCCACATGACTTCCTCTTAAATAATTGACGCCATAAATAACCCCAAAGGCTAATAATGGTGTTAACATTTGCATAAGAATTTTTATGTTTTTACTGAAATTAAAAACGGCTAAGGCACCTGTCCATCGGCCAATCATTAAACTACCCCAATACAAAGAAATGAAATGAGAAATTTTTGTATGATCAACGCCTTTTATTTCTGGCATAGCCAGTAAGGCTCCCATATTACTTTGAATAGAAACTTCTACACCCACATATACAAATATGGCAATCATTCCAAGGGTTAATTGCGGATATTTTAAGGCTCCCAAATCTTTATCTAGTTTTTCGGAGTTGGTAACGGCAGGTAATTTTGAAAACCATAAAATAGCCGCACATAGTATGAATAAGGCAAATAAAATAAGAGCAGGCATTTTTACGGCATCCAAATTGTTTTCGGTAACGGCAGGTGCATTTATGTTACCAAATAAGGCATAACTAAGAATAACTGGGCCAATGGTTGTTCCAAATGAATTAATTCCACCAGCTAAATTTAAACGCTGTGCTCCAGTTTCTTTTGCTCCAAAATTTATGACGAAGGGATTGGCAACAATTTGTTGCAGTGCAAAACCTAATCCAATCACAAATAAAGCGCACAATAACAATGGATAAGAATTAAAACTTGCCGCCGGTATAAAAAACAATGAGCCGGAAGCGGAGATGAGTAAGCCTAAAATTAAAGCCTTTTTATACCCTATTTTATCGATTGGATCACCAATGGCACGTGATGTAAAAAAATAAACGACAGATCCAACCGCGTAGGCTGCGTAAAAAGCTAAATCAACTAACTGCGATTGAAATTGGGATAAGGTAAATTTGTCTTTGAAAAGTGGAATCAATATGCCATTGCTGGCTGCCACAAATCCCCAAAAGAAGAAAACACTGATAAGCGCCACAAAAGATGATTGTAATTTTTGCATAAATTAGTTTTTAGAATTACCAAGATAGAGTTTTTGGTACGAGCCACTTTTTGTGGCTAACTTCATTTATCAACAACCTTCTTTTTACTACTTCTATCTTTAACTTTAAACTTTTAATTTCTAATTTCTAACTTTATCAAATGCAATTACTAACTCCAACCCATTGGCACGACTACGAATTAATAGATTGTGGTGATTTTGAAAAATTAGAACGCTTTGGTAAATACATTACCATTCGACCAGAACCACAAGCTGTATGGAAAAAAAAATATTCGTACACCGAATGGGAAAAGCAAGCTCATGTGAAATTTATCCCTAAAAGTAGCTCTAGCGGAGAATGGAAAGCCTTAAAAAAAATGCCCGATCAATGGACTATTCAATATAGTTTGGGAGATAAGTCGGAAACCAAAGAAATTACGTTACGACTTGGCTTAACTTCCTTTAAACATGTTGGTGTATTTCCTGAACAAGCGTGTAATTGGGATGTTATTTTCAATTATTTGAGTGATTTAGAAAAACCAAAGTTTTTAAATTTATTTGCCTACACAGGTGGTGCCAGCGTTGCTGCTAAGGCAGCAGGAGCCGATGTAACACATGTAGATAGCATTAAGCAAGTTGTAAATTGGGCAAACGAAAATATGCAAAAATCAAATCTCGATAACATTCGTTGGATTATAGATGATGCTTTGAAGTTTGCAAAAAAAGAACAACGTCGTGGTAATTTTTATCAAGGAATTATACTAGATCCACCGGCTTTTGGTCATGGGCCAAATGGCGAAAAATGGAAACTTGAAGACAATATTATGGAGATGATAGATTGTGTTTTAGATATTCTAGATCCAAAGCAACATTTATTAATTCTTAATGCGTATTCATTAGGATTTTCCGCTTTAGTACCCGAAAATCTATTACAGCCTTTTGCTTCCAAAAATCAGTCAAACTTAAGTATCGGAGAATTGTTTTTAAAAGCTAAAAGCGGAGTGAAATTACCACTTGGGGTATGGGGCAGACTTGAGAAAAGGTAGTTTTCAAGTTCGTTTTTGATATAAAAAAATCTATTTATCGACAGTAGGTCATTAAAGGCTGTTGTGCCGCATTAAATCCTAAAGCAACAGCTTTTTTAAATTCTTCACATGGATTTTGTTTTAGGTTTACCTTAGCAACGCCTTTCCAATAATAAGCTTCAGCAAAATCAGGATTTAATTCTGTACAAATATCTAAGTCTTTAAGGCAAGATGACATGTTTTGTTGTTTACCATACAAAATGGCTCTTCTCAAGTAATAGAGAGGGTTTTCTGAATCACTTATAATTACTTTGTTGTAAAGAGATAAGGCTTTATCCAATTGATTTAAATCGTCGTAACAATTGGCCAAAACATAATTCGCTTTAAAATTAGTTGGTTCTAATTTTAAAACCGTTTCAGCATCCTCAATGGCTTTATCAAATTTTTTCAAGGTATAAAATACATTCGCTCTTGCCACATACGCTTTTGAGTATTGTTTTAAGGCAATGGCTTTATCAAAATCATTCAATGCGTCTTTCATTCTGCCCGTTTGAGCAAAAAGTAATCCACGGTTATAGTAACCTTTATAATAATTCGTGTTTTCATTGATAGCAGCTTTCAAATACTGCAAACCCATATCATAATTTTGGTTGAGCATATACTCGGCTCCTAAGCTATTGAGTGCGACAAAAGAGTGTGGATATTTATTTAAAATATCGCTATACAATGTAATGCTGTTTTTCCAAACCGATGAGCGCATAAATGTTAGGCTTCCTAAAAACAGTACAAGTAACGTGGCAAAAATTTTGAACGTTAATTCTTTAAAAGAAAGCAATGATAATATAGCAAACGAAACTCCTAAAATTGGTAAATACATATAGCGGTCGGCTGTTAATACTTCTCCAAACGGAATGAATTGTAGAACTAATAATAAATTGGTTATAAAGAACAACAGTCCGAACAAAATGAATTTACGCTTTGATACGAATAACCAATACCCAATGATAGCTAATATGGCCACAACAAAATAGCCAATTAGTATGCTCATTATTTTTGCTTGAGGATAAGGATAAATAACAGAAAGATTAAAAGGGGCAAAAAATTTGCATAAATATTGTAAAAGTGCATAGCCTGCATATCCAATACGCTCGTGAATAGCAAAGGCATGATTTTGATTGATAAACTTATCTTCTGTTCGGGTATATATGGTGGTAATACCTAAAGCCAAAGCAATTAAAAAAAATGGAATTTTATTAAAAATTAAAGATTTGAAATTGATTTTATGATGTAATAAATAATCTATCAATGGCAACACTAATGGAAAACAAATAGCAGATGGTTTACTTAAAACCGATAAAACAAAGCATACCAAGGTATATCGGTAGTATTTGATGTGTTTTTCTACGATGTACTTTGAATAATAAATCATTCCCATCAAAAAAAACAAACCATATAAGAGATTATTTTTGGCTGAAACCCATGCCACAGTTTCAACTTGCAGTGGATGAAAACAAAAAATAATCGCACACAGCAAACCTTTTAATCTATTTTTAAAAAGTAAGTTGGTTAAGTAATAAACAAGACAACTATTTATTAAGTGAAAAATAATGTTGACGGCATGATGTCCTGCGGCATTTCCCTTAAAAATCAGCCAATCAAAAGCAAAACCTATCATGGTTAATGGGGCATAATTTCCAACGTAATAATTCGTAAAAAAGGCTTTTATGTCAAAGTAGTGCACGGCCTTATTATTCGTTAAAACGTCTCCATCATCCCAACTAATAAAGTGCGCCGAAAATAATTTTGAATACGCTAAAACGGCTAGAAGAATAAAAAGACCGACATAAAAATACGAAGGCTTCAATAGGGTATATTTATCGTTATTGCTCACTGCAAACAAAATTAAGATTTGTATGGAAAGAAACGAACTAAATAGTAATTTTACATAATGCCTCAAATATCGGTTGTCATTATTACGTTTAACGAAGAAAAAAACATTGCTCGTTGTCTGGAGTCTGTAAAAGACATTGCCGACGAAATAGTTGTCTTGGATTCTTTTAGTAAAGACCAAACTAAAGCTATTTGTGCCTCTTATGGCGTTAAATTTTACGAACATACTTTTGATGGACATATTCAGCAAAAAAACAGAGCCATTACTTATGCTTCTTTTCCACATGTTTTGTCGCTTGATGCTGATGAAGCTTTAGATGAAACATTAAAAAAGTCGATTGCTGCGATAAAATCCAATTGGACTCATGATGGCTATTACATGAATCGCTTAACGAATTATTGCGGACACTGGGTCCGTCATTGTAATTGGTATCCCGACACAAAATTACGTTTATGGGATAGTAGAAAAGGTTCATGGACAGGCATTAATCCTCACGATAAGTACGAATTAAAAGAGGGAGATAAAAACACCAAACACATAAAAGGTGATATTTTACACTATAGCTATTATACACAACAAGATCACTACAAACAGGTTGATTATTTTACGAACATAGCATCCAAAGCATATATAGAAGCAGGAAAAAAAGCGCCATTTTATAAACTTTTTCTCAATCCGGTGGCTAAATTTATAGATCATTATCTGTTACATTTAGGATTTTTGGACGGTAAAGCAGGGTATCAAATCTCTAAAATTTCGGCTTACGCTACCTACCTGAAATATAAAAAAATTAAAAACATCACCGAACAGTTAAAACTTGGAAAATAACGCTACTATATTAATCAGTCGAACCGATAGTATTGGGGATGTGGTGCTAACCTTGCCGCTAGCAGGTATTATAAAACAATTTATACCAAAGAGTAGGATTTTATTTTTAGGAAGAAATTATACCAAAGACGTGATTGAGCTATCAGAACACGTTGATGAATTTATTAATTATGACATTATTTTAAAATTACCGAAACAAGAACAAGTACAGGCGTTTAAAAACCTTCATATTACTCATATCATTCATGTGTTTCCTGATAGGCATATTGCTCAATTAGCCAAACAAGCAAATATAAAACATAGGATTGGAACCACTAATCGTATATGGCATTGGTTGACTTGTAATATAAAAATTTCATTATCCCGAAAAAATTCTGATTTACATGAAGCGCAGTTAAATACTAAATTATTGGTTCCATTAGGCATTGATAAACCATTTAGTTTGGAGGAATTGTCTTCGTATTATGGATGCACTAAAATTCCTTTAATAGAAAAATCAAATATTGAGTTAATTGATTCGAATAAAAAAATCATCATTTTACATCCAAAATCAAAGGGAAGCGCACGCGAATGGGGATTAGATAATTTTTCAAAACTCATCCAGCAATTAGATAAAAATAAATATCAAATATGTATCAGCGGAACTGCCCAGGATGGAGAATTATTAAGAGATTTTATTAATCGCCATTCCGGAATTACCGATTTAACAGGAAAATTATCTTTAGCTCAGTTTATTGCATTTATCAATCATAGCGAAACCTTAGTAGCCGCCAGTACCGGCCCCTTGCATATTGCGGCTGCTTTGGGTAAACAAGCTATTGGTTTATTTGCTCCCATGCGACCTATTCATCCCGGCAGATGGAAACCTTTAGGAAAACGCGCTACTTACTTAGCTTTAGATAAAAATTGTAATGATTGCAGAAAAACGATGAAGTGCCATTGTATTCAGGCCATCCAAACATTAGAAGTAATTAATTTAATTGAACAAGCATGAATGCCTTACAAAACAAAGTTATTTGGATAACAGGCGCTTCGTCAGGCATTGGAGAAGCTTTGGTATATGAGTTTGCCAAGCAACAAGCAATTGTGGTAGTATCTGCTCGTAGAGAACAAGAATTGCAGCGTGTGATTACAAAAGCCAATTTCAACACTACTAATTTCTTAATTATCCCATTTGATTTATCTGATACAAGTCAAGTGCAAAAACACGTTCAACAAATTATAAATACATTTGGCAGAATAGATATTTTGATTAATAATGGTGGCCAAAGTCAACGAGCTGAAGCTATTGAAACTAATACAGAAACAGAACGTTTGTTGTTTGAAATTAATTATTTCAGTGCGGTTAATTTATCAAAAGCGGTGTTGCCCTTTATGCTGAAGCAACGTTTTGGAAAAATAGTTGTAGTGAGCAGTATTGCGGGCAAGTTCGGATTTTATCTACGTTCATCATACTCAGCTGCAAAACATGCTTTGCATGGGTATTTTGAAAGTTTGCGTTTGGAAGTAGAAAAAAAAGGAATAAGTGTGTTATTGGTTTGTCCGGGTAAAATTAAAACAAATGTCTCGATAAATGCCGTCAGTGCCTCGGGTGTTTCACATAACAAAATGGATCCTAGTCATGAACAAGCCTTAAGCGCCGAAGCATGTGCTCAACAAATCATCAACGGAATTTTAAGAAACAAAGAAGAAATTTATATTGGCGGTAAGGAATTGTTAAGTGTTAAAATAAAACGCTTTTTCCCAACCTTATTTGGAAAAATAATTAGAAAACAAAGCCCTTATTAATAGGGCTTTGTTTTTAGTATTAAAGTCCAGTGAATTTAAGTTCTGTTCTTCTATTAAGCGCATGCCCTTCTTCCGAACATTCTATTCCATCTTTACAACTGTTCAATATTTTTCTCTCGCCATAGCCCACAGATTTCAATCTTGTTTTTTTGATTCCTTTAGATATAATATAGGCAACAGCAGCTTTTGCACGTTTTTGTGATAACACTAGGTTGTAATTATCCAACCCTCTCGAATCGGTATGAGAGCCTAGTTCTAATTTTATATTTTTGTTGGCATTCATCATTTCAACAATTTTGTCTAAAATCACCTTTGCCGAATCGGTCACCTTATAGTCATTAAATTCATAATGAATGTTTTCGATCACTATCACAGGTTTTTCTATTTTGGCAAGTTTGTTTTGCGCGTCTTTTTTTATAGGCTCTGATGTTTGTTTTTCAGGTTCTTGTTTTAGTTCTTCCTTTTTTTGATTCAATGCTAAATCAAATAATTCATTTAAAGTAATGTCGTTATTAATCTCCTCTATATTAGTAATGTTATTTAATAAACTATCTAATATAAAATTAAAGGTTAACTGCTGTTTTTTGTTTTTGAAATCAGCAGAATATAAATAAAAGTCTCTATTTAATTCAACATAAAAAGGGAGTATTTCGGCATTAATATCTTCTTCCAAAGGGTCTACTCCCTCAGCTGTTACTTTAATTTTATAACCGCTTCCCGGCGTAATGGCCATTAAATATTTTCCGGTTTTCGAATTTGCATTAAATGGATCTAAGCGTTCATTGCTTTCTTTTTTTGTGACTTCAATTTTAGCTTCTGTTGGTTTATCATTAGCATACACAATTCCTTTTAAGAGTGCTAAAATTGGCTTTGCCCCTAAAATACCCGGAGACACAGAATAGATGTCTTGTGATCCTTTTCCTCCTAAATCTCCTCTATTAGAAGAAAAATATCCCACATTACCTTTTGCATTGATAACATAATATCGATCATCTTCGGTCGTGTTTAAGGGAATGCCCATATTAATTGGCTCAATCCATTTGTTGTCTTTTTTCATGGTGTACATAATGTCGTAACCACCAATGCTTTTGTGACCCTCTGAACTAAAAAATAACGTGATACCATCTATATGAATAAAAGGAGCGTCTTCGTTATAAGGGGTGTTAACACTTTGACCTAAATTTTTTGCCGGGCCCCAAGTTCCATTTATTTTTTCCGATACATATAAATCTCGGCCACCTATACCACCCGGGCGTTCGGATGCAAAATATAAGTATTTACCATCGGCCGAAATAGAACAACTTCCTTCCCAGTATTCTGAATTAATGTTCGAATTCAATTTTTTAGGTTCAGCCCAGTTTTGACCATTCAAGGTACTGTAATATAAATCTCCTGGATTATTTACATCACTTACGAATGAAAATAATGATTGTCCATCAGGTGACAAAGCTACTGCCGCATCATTTCCTTTGGTATTTAACGAGGTAATACCTTGCGGTTGACTCCAAACCGTGTCTTTAGATCGGGTACTCATAAAAATATCTTCATGGTAATTCCCGTTTTCTTTGTCGGGAACCAAAAATTCATCCAATAATCCACCAGTACTTTTTTTACCAACGTAAGTAAAAATCATCATCGATTCATCAGCTGAAATTACAGGTACGCCTTCTATTTCATTGGTGTTTACTGGTCCCCCTAAATTTTTAATATTAGCTACCACTTTTTTCTCAACTAATTCTTGGCCATTTTTACAATTCAAAATACCCAATTTGGCATTTTCTATAAGTTTTAAGTCATCGTCTGAAAGCTTATTACTTTTGGCTTTTGATTGCGTAGATAAAAAAGTTTCGTAAAATTTAGTGGCGTCGCTAAATTGGTAGTTCACATGATAGGCTTTGCCTAAGTAGTAATCAATTTCTGGTGATTTATCGATGTTTTTAATTTCGTTTAGTAATTCAATGGATCTTGCCTTTTTTTCGGGATAGTATAAAGATGATAACGCTAAACGAAATTTGTAATCGTAATTTTTAGGAGACTGCTTGCAAATTTTGTCATAAAGTTCATAGGCTTTTTTGTAATCCTGTGAATCAAAATAATACTCAGCATCTTCTCTCAAACTTTTGCTTTGAGCGAATAGATTAGCTGAAATTAGTAAAATCGAAACGGGTAGTAAAATTCTTTGGAGTGTCATATTTATATATTTTTATTTTTTATGGCCATATATGGTACAACAAGTTAATGAGTTGTGTTTGAAACAAACTTGGCTTTTTGTTTTAACCATAATTATGTAAAAGCAAAAAAGCCGGACAATTTGTCCGGCTTTAAAGATACATAAAATTATTTTCTTTGAATTGATATTATTTACCAGCAGGTTTGCTTGCACCAGCAGGTTTAGTAGCAGGTTTAGGTGTATTTGAAGGAGCTCCAGGAATTTCAGCTGCCGGCATTGTATCTAATTTTTTCTTTACTAAAGGTAAAATATCATCAGAAGGCTCTGTGTATAAAACCATTCCGGTGCTTGTATCTAATACATATTTATAGCTATTTTCTTTAGCTACTATGTCAATGGCTTTTTTAGCTTTATCATAAATAGGTTTTGATAATTCGCCATATTTACGTTGGTAATCTTGTTGTGCTTGTCCTTTAAAATCTTCAATACGTTTATTTAAGTCTTGTAATTCTGTTTCTTTTGTAGATGCTACCAATGCAGAATAAGTTTCTTTATTTTTCATGTAGTCAGCATACTTTGTTTGTAATTCTGTATCCATGGTGGCCACCTGATTTTCTAAATCTTTTAAATATTTTTGAGCCACTTCTTGAGCCGTTTTACTTTCAGGCATTGTAGTAATTAATGAGTCTAAGCTGATGTGAGCAATTTTTTGAGCGTTTGCAAAAGTCATTGTCCCTGCTGTTAAAGCAATTATTGCAACTGTTTTTACTAAATTTTTCATTGTTTTATTGATTTGTATTGATTTTTATTTTTTTGATTTATTGTATCCCAAGAAAGTTAAAACGTCTTCGCTTTTATCGTATTTACTATTCGAATATAAAATGGCTACCTGACCTGATTTATCAAATATAAATGCTAATCCGCTTTTTTCGGCTACTTGTTTTACCGCATTATATACTTTATCCTGAATAGGTTTAACTAATTCCATTCGTTTGGTAAACAATTCGCCATCTACACCAAAACGTTGTTTTTGTAAATCTTTTACTTCTTTTTCTTTATTAATGATTTCATTTTCACGTTTTTTCTTCATGTCGTCTGTCAGCAAAACAGATTCGGCTTGATAAATTTTATACAACTTGTCGATTTCGGCATATTTTAATTCAATTTCTTTTTGCCAATCTACAGATATTTTGTCCAATTCTGCTTGAGCTGCTTTATACTCGGGAATATTTGATAAAATATAATCTGTATCCACATATCCCATTTTTTGTGCCATTGAAACGGTTGAAACAATTAAAATAACGATTAAGGTAAAACCAATTTTTCTCATACTAGTTTTTTTATAATTTCTATGGTTAATCATAACGTGTGCCAATATACACTTATTTTATAAATTAACATTTTTTGGTTACAGCTCTCCTAATTGAGCGCCTAAAGTAAAGTGGAACTGACCTTTTCCATTTCCAGATCCCGGATTACCGGGTATTGTATCAAAGCCCCAACCATAATCTAAGCCTAACAATCCAAACATAGGTAAAAACACCCTTAGTCCAAGGCCCGCGCTGCGTTTTACTTGAAACGGATTAAAATCTTTATACTTAGCCCATGTATTACCGGCCTCGGCAAATCCCAAAACAAAAATAGTGGCTTGAGGATTTAATGAAATTGGATAACGTAATTCCATCGTATATCGGGCACATAATGGATCTCCATTAGAACTTGACACAGAATTATCTGCATAACCTCTCAAGGCAATGATTTCTCTAGCCACAAAATTTTGATAACCACTTAAACCACTACCTCCCATGTAATAACGTTCGAAAGGAGAAACGCCTACTTTTTTGTTATAGATACCTAATATACCATATCCAATTTTTGTTCTTAAAACCAAATTACGAGCCTCTTTGCCTTCTCCGGCTTTTTTGTTTGTTAGTTGTGTGTACCACTCGGCTGTAAACTTATATTTTTGATATTCAATGAATTTATATTTTTCGGACATGGTAGCCGTTTCGTAATTTTTTCCATTAAATAGTGAGTAAGGGGGGGTAAACTGACATAAAAACGAAAAATTAGAGCCATTTTTTGGAAATATCGGTGCATCTATGCTGTTACGAGAAATATTTAATTTACCATTAAAATCATTAGCATAACCATTGGCTAAAATGAAGTAAGGATAGTTTTGTAATTCATAATAATTATAACTCAAATCGGTAAAAATGGAGAAGAAATCATCTGGTTTTTTGAGTCGTTTGCCAAAGCCAACAGAACCACCTATAATTTTCATGGTGCTTCGATTTGGATTTAAAATTTTATCTCCATCAACGGTTGTTACGTATTTTTTTGCACCATTCGAGTTAAACATTGAATAAAAGGCTGAAACACTGAGGGAATTTGGTTTTTTACCTCCCAACCAAGGCTCCGTAAATGATAAATTATACGATTGGTAAAATAAGCCATTGGTTTGAGCACGAATACTTAATTTTTGTCCATCACCTGTAGGAAGAGGGCTCCAAGATGAAGAATTAAAAATATTTTTCATGGAGAAATTGTTAAAGGATAAACCTAAGGTACCAACAACTCGGCCTCCACCCCAACCACCAGATAATTCAACTTGATCGGATGGTTTTTCCTCAACTCTGTATTCAATATCAACTGTTCCATCAGCCGGATTAGGTGTAGGGGTAACACCTAATTTTTCAGGATCAAAATAACCTAATTGACTTAATTCTCGTTGGGTACGAATAATGTCTGAGCGACGAAATAATTGTCCGGGCCTTGTTCTGATTTCGCGGTAAATAACATGATCGTTTGTTTTGGTATTACCCATCACCGTTACTTTATTTACAATGGCTTGTTTACCTTCATACATGTGGATGTCTAGGTCAATAGAATCATTATGAACATTGACTTCTTGTGGTGTGACATTGAAAAACAGATAGCCGTCATCCATGTATAATGATGAAATGTCGTATCCATTCGGATTCATAAATAGTTTTTGGTCTAATAAAGACTGGTCAAAGATTTCGCCTTTTTTGATATTTAAAATGGTGTCTAGCTGTCCGCTGCGGTATTTTGAGTTTCCTAACCATTTAATATTTCCAAAATAATATTGATGGCCTTCATCAATGGTTATATCCACATTGACTCTGTTTTTGCTCAAAAAATAGACCGTATCTTTGCTTACTCTCGCATCTCTGTAACCTTTGGTATTGTATTTTGCAATCATGGATGGCAAATCTTTTTCCAAATTATCTTCAAGGTATTTTCCTGAATTCCAGAAAGTGTACCAACGGAAAGGTTTACTATCGCTCATTTTTCGACGTAATTGCCAATCTGTTAAAATGGTGTTTCCTATAATGTTGAGGTTTTGAATTTTTACTTTCTTCCCTTTGTTGACGTTAATATAAACGATGACATGTGGAGTTTTGGTGGTATTGTCCGGTTCGGTTGTAATTTCAACGGAGGTGTGATAAAACCCTTTATTAATGTAATAATCTTTAACGGTATTTTTAATATACCCTAATGTGTAATCGGTAATTACTTTTTCTCTAATCAAACGAATTTTCCCACGTATTTCATCGGCATCATTTTTTTTAACTTTACCTTTAAATGAAAATTTGGAAAGTCTCGGTTTTTCAACCACTTCAATTTTTAAAAAGGCTTCGTTACCAAGTGTTTTTACTAAATAAATTTTAACGTCTTCAAATAAACTTTGTTTCCAAAGGGTTTTAATGGCTTCTCCTATTTTATCTCCAGGAATTTGTATTTTCTCGCCGTAAGTTAAGCCTGATAATAATCTCACAATGTTTTTATCGGTATAATCAGCTCCTTCTACCTCTATACCTCCAATGGTATATTCTTTAGGTTTTTCCCAGTTAGTGGGTTCTATCGAATTAGATTCTCCTAAAACTATCTGAGGAAAAGCCAATTTACAAAAAGCGAGGAGGAAAAAGAAAATGGAATATTTGATAAATGTCATTATTTGGAAGGAGTTAATTGCTCACTTGTTTTCCCAAAACGGCGTTCGCGGTTTTGGTAGTTTAAAATGGCTTCGAATAAATCGTTTTTACGAAAATCAGGCCAAAATTTTTCGGTAAAATAAAATTCGGCATAGGCCAATTGCCATAATAAAAAATTACTAATACGGTGTTCGCCGCTTGTACGAATCATCAGTTCGGGATCAGGAATGTTTTTAGTACACAAGTAATTTTGAACATGTTTCTCCGTAATCTCGTCTGCTTGCATCAATCCATTTTGTACGTCTTTAGCAATTTGTTGGACGGCTGTAAGTAATTCCCATTTTGAAGAATAACTTAAAGCTAACACAAGTGTTAATCCCGTATTTTTAGATGTTATTGAAATAGATTCGTTTAGTTCCTCTAAACAAGCCGGGGGCAAACTTTCTAAATTTCCAATAGCTTGTAATCGTACATTTTTTTTATTCAACTCGGGTGTTTCGGCACTAATGGTTGAAACCAATAATTCCATGAGGGCATCCACTTCTTCTTTCGGACGATTCCAATTTTCGGTACTAAAAGCGTATAGGGTTACGTATTTTACACCCACTTCACCACAAGCTTCTACCACAGCTCTTACTGAATTTACTCCTTCATAATGGCCATAAATACGATTTTCGCCTTGTTGTTTTGCCCATCGTCCATTACCATCCATAATAATGGCAATGTGTTGTGGCACTTTTTGCTTGTCTATTTGATCTATTAAACTCATTTTTATTGGAGAAGCACGAATTTACACTTTTAGCTGATATATGGCAAACATCCAAAGTAATTCGTCCTAAAATGTGTTAAGAGAAAAAATATAACTATTATAAGGTGGGTTAAGGTTACAAAAAAAGTTGCGTGACTTAATTGATATAACGAGAACGATTTTTTAAAATCAGGCTTCAGGCAAAACAAATTTTACTTCACCAGTAGATAGTATTTTAACCTCTGCTATTTGTTTTCCAAATACCGATTTCTTGGATAGTATCTCTATTTCTTATCCTTGATAAAGCATATTTATAATCGAATCAATGTGGTCGCTATTTCATCTCGTAGTTTAGGTGATACTTTTACCTCATCGGCAAAGGTTTTCCATTGACTTACTGTTTTACTAATCTGCTCAATAGTTTCTGTAGCCTTTTTATTTTTGATGGAACTGCCAATAGCAAGCAAATCGTTCTTTGTAATATTTGATCTTTTGCCGTTAATACTTAAAGCATGTTGGCTTACCCACTGATGCTTGGGTTGATAGGCATGGCAAACATCATAGGCAGGTGCTAATTCCCATTTTTCATCCTTTCTCAAACGAAAGGCGAAGTTCTTGGTATGGTCATCACAATTACGAGCCACTACATTAAACACCATTCTGCGAAACAATTGCTCGGCATCAGCATAGGACAATTTAAGTTCTCTCATGGTTTGAAAAAGCTGCTCGTAACTATAACTGGTTACGAGGTTGTAATCAAAATGCTTCATCGCACAAAAGGTTTGGATGTGATGTTTGGTAGAACCTCCTTCACGATCAAAACGCTTGGTCATAAAATGTGCCCGACCATTTTCTTCCATTAATCTGGATGGCATCATATCAATACCACAAGCAATAGCCATATTGTAATAGGCCATTTCAACCCTACCATAGCCTTTGCTAGCGCCCAATTGAACATCACTTACTCCATCAAGTTTGATTAACCAATGCTCAAAACCCTTTGGAGCATTTGTTTGCCCTGATTTTACTTCTCCTTTTTTTTCGTTGTATGCTATTACGGCTTTTGGTCTTGCGCCACCGGCAGATGTGCCAATTCGCAAAATTTCCATAACGGCTTTTTCTTCATCTGCTTTCAAATTGGTAACAAATGCGTCTTTTTTGGATAGCATCCTTTGGGCAATATCTACCAAGCTATCTATTTCTAATGAGAAAGTTCGTTTGCTTTCCTTTAATGTAGTCGGTTCAAACTCCAATGCTCCCATACCTCTTATGCCTATAAAACAAAGCATTTCAACAGGGTTCATGCTATCTAACTGCCTACCTTGCCGTGCCAGCCAAAGATTAATAAGTTCATTTCCATATCTATCGGGTAATACATCTGCCAATAGACCCGGCAAACCTTTAAAAGTATCTAAAGCTGAATCAGGCTTTTTTCCCAATGCTGGGAAACTGAATGTGTTTTTTGCTACACTCACTGGCATTTGTAATGGAGACAAATCCCATCCTTTAGTTTTAAATTTTGGGTCATACTCAAATGTAGCATAACCTGTTGTTTCATCCCAAGCTACTGCACCCACTAATTCGCCCCATATTTTCACATAAGCTGTATTCATACTCACCAAATTGAATCTTCTTCGTTGTTAGTGTTTTTATTTCTTGCCCTTTTTCGCTTTTCTTTTTCAGCCTTTGCCAATGCCAGTGGGCTTATACTCTTTTGAATCTCAAAAACTTCCATTATATGCAGCTGATCTAATACACGAAGCACCTGAATAAGTGTTGGTAATGTAATTGTCTCTCCTCTTTCGAGTAAGCTGAGTGTAGAACGGCTGATTCCGGCAGCTTCTGCTACCATGTCTTGGGTTTTGTTCTGCTCTAATCGGTGGTGTTTTAT
Organism: Chitinophaga pinensis; assembly: GCA_945860225.1. Lineage (GTDB taxonomy): Bacteria > Bacteroidota > Bacteroidia > B-17B0 > Aurantibacillaceae > UBA4416. The sequence continues at coordinate 18,160 of CAMAPT010000015.1, forward strand.
AAAAACTCCCACTTGTTTTGCCAAAGCATCATCACTCATTGATAGCCATTTTGTGTATGATATATCAGTCATAATGTATCCTAATTAATAATAACGAATTATTTATCATGCAAAATAGCTATAAAGTTTTAATAAAAAAATAAATGTATGATAAATCATTCGCTAATGGAAAAATATTTATTAATGAATTAAAAATCATACATAAAAGCATATTACATTCTGTCTTTTGTTATATCGTAATACATTAATAATTGCTCATCTTCCAACAAAATATTTTGTGGGATCATATCGCTAAGTGTTACGATGGTTTTAAAATCTTTTTGTTCCCAACTGTTTTTGAAACCTGAAAGCCGTTTCAATTTTGGATGTCATCTTTCTATATCAATATCGTACTTGTCTAAAAGTCCCGAAATGCCTGAAATTGAAAATTTTGCTTTCTTAATCCGGTTAATTTCAGGGTCAATTGAATAATTGAAAGAAGTTCGAAAGTCCGTTTTTTCAAGAATTGTGTGGTCAAAAATGGCTTGTGTTAAATTGCAGTCGTCAAACACCGAACTTGTTAAGTCTGCTTCTGCAAAGTCCACTTCTTCTAACTGCGAATTTTTGAAAACAGTTTTTTTGATTTTTGTCTTATAAAACGAAGAAAGGTTTAGTTGGCATCCGTCAAACGAAACAGAAAGTCCGAATTCATGACAAGTATCAAACCGAAGTCCTAACATTTTGCAGTCTTTGAATTTGACGTCCCGAAATGCTGTCTTGTTGAGCTTAGCTAAACTGAAATTACAACCATTAAATGTGCAGTCTATAAATTTAAATTCAGAAATGTCGCTGTCAGCAAAGTTACAATTGTTGAAAATACAGTTTTCGTATTCGCCTTTCGTCAGCGTGTCGTTTCGGTCAAACTTTTTGTCTTGTATGTATATTTCTGTCATTTGAAATGGTGTCTCGTTAAATTAGTATTCAACGTTTTCGGGCTAGGCGAAGGTGGGTATTTTTAGCACAAATGTGTCTGCGGAGCATTGAACCGCCACTTTTGCCAAACCCGTGTTATCGATTCGGTGTTCTTTCTGTCACCCCGTATATTCTCATTCTGTCTGTTTTATTTTGTTCTTATTTTGTCTAAATATTATGAATTCGTTTATAAAGTGTGATATAAACGTGAATGTCAAAATTAATAAAATAATGGTGATGTAAGAGCTTTGGTTAATACCGAAAAAAGCAATGCTCCAAATGATAATTATCCATTGAGCAAAGTAAATGTTTGTCACTCCATTGCTCCACTTAAAAAGTAAGTCAAAAAACTTGTTCTGAGGTACTTTGTCTAGAATTAATTTATTAATGTAAAGCCAAAAGACTACAAAGCCGCACATAAATAACATTCCACCTTGTCGGCTGTGATAGTAGTCGTTGAAATGGTAATCTACGTTTGAATATGAAATGGCAATTCCAAGAACCAGAACTAAAATGCCAATTATTCCAAAGTATTTAAAAGTCGTACTTTGGTCTTTTGAGTTTTTCATTGTGTCGCCAAGAAACATACCTAGTAGTGGAAACGATAGCCAAGGAAATACAGGAAAAGCAATTTTATTTGCGATAAAGCTAAATTCAATTGGTTGGTCTCCCCAAAACAGTTCTAAAATTTGGTCTATTACTGGTATGTTTAGGTTAAAGCCCCAAAGAAATGGTGAAAGCATACTAATTAAAACTGCAGAGAATAATATAACATACTTGTTGATTTGGAATTCCTGAATAAGAGCCATTATCATTAATGCTATTCCGGCAAATTGCAAAATATCAACGATGGTTAAAATAGTGTACCCATTCAGTTTTTCTAGTGGAAATGTTTCTATAATATCCATTTTTAAGTAAGTGGAAAGGGTAAATGGTAAAACACCTCTAATGATATTTAATATGTAGCCCGACAAAAATATTTTAAAGCCACGTAATAATCTTGGCTTCAATTCTGATTTCCTTGAATACATAAATGAAAATCCCATCAAAGTCATAAAAACGGGAGCTGCTGGCGGTCCTCCAAAAAATTCTATGATTTGTCCGAATACCGAGTTTTTTACTTCTTCACTTGCAAATACCTCAAGTGTATGAACAGCAATCATAAAAAATACTGCCAAACCTCTTGCAAGGTCTATTGACAAAAGTCTGTTGTTGTGAGTTGTTACATTCATATTTATATCATTTTTAGACTGCAAAATTGCAGTGCTAAAAAATGATTTCATTTGACAAATGTCACAAAATCATTTAGCTCTCAAACGGCTAAGTGTTTCTCTTGAAATTCCAAGAAAGGAAGCAATGTAAGTAAGCGGGATACGTTGGAAAAGTTGTGGTTCTTTGTCAAGCAATATCAGATATTTATCGATTGAACTCATCATTTGAGTAAAGTAAATCTTGTCTTCTAAAAATAAAGCGTAGTCTTCTATTATCGCATTGATAAAATTAGCAATTTGAATATTTGAAAACATTAAAGGCTTTACTTGTTTTAGATTGATTGAAATCAGCGTACTATTTTCAATTAACTCAATAGTTTCTCTCGAAGGATTGTCTTTAAAGTTATGCAATGAACCAACCATATCATTCTCCAAAGCAAACCAAGTGTTCACTTCTACACCGTCTTTCAGATAGTAACTTCTCACAGCACCTTTAACTACAAAATAAGCAAAGTCGTGTCGTTGGTTTTCTTTAATAAGTACGTGCTTTTTGTCCAAATTTAAAACTGACAAATGATTACATATTTCTGCTATTGTTTTTTCGCTTAATTTTTGGTTAGTAGAAAAATGGTCTAAAAAGGTTTTGAATAAAATGTCCATTCTTAAATGTCTATTTGGGTATTGATGTCTTTTAGTTTGTGGGGTCTTCTACCATTACTTATAACTCCTTTATTGTCGCTACACCTTTTCGCTTAGTATACCATTTTTGTTGGCTTTTCGAATGTATGTAGCGCTTTATAAAAATATTCATTTTTTCTAAATTATTAAATCACTGGTAGTTCCTTACCGTTTTATCTAAGCTGATATTATTGATGATTTACAGTAGTTACGAGTTTTAAAAATCAATTTTTACATAAAACAAGGGTAAAAATCCTAATTGATAATTTTTAATCAAGGGGTCGGCATTTACATTGGCGGGGTCAGGGGCATAACTTAAGGCCAAAATGTTTTTGGCATTCATTAAGTTCACTAAATCCAAAGCAATTTCATAGGTAATTTTTTTGGTGTTAATTTTATAAGCTACCCTTACATCTAACCGATTGTAAGGATCGAACTGAAGGGTGTTTACTTTGTCGTTATCTGCCACTACATCCATTACCGCATTACTGGCAGCTACGTTAACCGGCGAGTAGCGTTTACCGCCGCCATACGTAAATTTAGTAGATACATTGATGGCATTTTTTTTAGAAGCGCCCAGTTCGTATTCTAAACCAGCCAAAACATTCATCATGTATTGTCCGTTAAAATCGGTATTAAAGGTTTTGCCATTACTAGCTTTATACTTACTGTCAAATAAACTAGCCGAATATAAAATGAAATAATGCTTATTGAATGCTTTTTCTAAAGTTAACTCCAGCCCATAATTGTAGCCGGTTCCTTTATTCTGCATCGAGTAAATAGGAAAAAAACGGTTAAAAGAAGCGCCTCTGTTAATTAACGACACGCCCGAAGACACCGCATATACAGGCACATTCCATAAATATTGATAATATGTTTCTATTTTTGTTCTGAAATATTTTGAAACATGCCAATCGTAACCCAATACAGCATGCTGACTTTTACTAAATCCTAGTGAGGAGTTATCTAATTGTTTAGTGGCATTAAAGGTGGTTTTTCCATGTCTTACTAAACTATCGGGCGAAGCAAAATATAGGTAAGTTGCTTGCATCTGACTATGCATGCCGTAAGCCACGCTTAATGATTGATTGGGTTTAAATTGGTATTTGATACTGGCTCTTGGTTCAAGGGTTACCTCATTATTAAGCGTTAAGTACTGCGAAAACACGCCTAAATTAGTACTCCATTTCTCGTTAAATTTATGAACGAATGCCACATAGGGTTGACATAAATAAAAGTTAGCATTGGCGTCAACCCGTGTTTTAAAAGATTTTTGATTAATGGCTTGAGCAATGGTATCATAACGCGAATTGATTTTGGCTTGGTCATAAAAATTGACATGAAAAGCATTGACTAAAAACCCGATTTTGACGCTGTTTTTTTGGTTGATTTTATGTTTAACAAACCATGATAGGGTTGTTTTTCCTTCGTAAAAGTTGTACCCCAAAATTTTGGGTAACGTATCATTTGGTTTGAAATTTTTGTCTCGCAATACTAAAAAATGTTCCACATCTAAACCTTGCCCACCATAGGCTAATGAGGTTTTCATGAATGTGCGACTATTAAATGAATAGGCGTGATTAAGAATGACTACACCCATATTTGATGTAAAGTATTGGTCGCGGTTCAGGTCGCCATATAATTCTTTTGGTCTTTCTGTTTGGGTACTTAAAATGATTTTGATGGTGCTCCATCCTCCTATACCGCTTAGCGAAAACACACCCGCCTTACTGGTAGGAAAATTAAATCGGAAAGCGCCATCCTGGTATTGAGGTACAGCACTTGTTCCTAGTTTAATATGAAGGCCTGATAATAATTTTAGTGTCGAATACCGGTAGTTTAAAAAATAGCTGCTTCCTTTTTCTTTGTTAATTGGCCCTTCTACTGAAAGCTCAGTTCCTAAAATGCCGAATTGAAAGGTGCGTTCATGTTTTTGATTGTTGCCATTTCTCATTTTTAAATCAAATACGCCTCCCAATGCATTGCCGTAATTGGCCGGAAAAGCGCCAGTGTAAAATTCGGAGTTGGCTAGGTATTTATTATTAATAATGGCCGTGGGCCCTCCTGCTGATCCGGCTACAGCAAAATGGTTGGGGTTGGGAATGTCGATTTCTTCTAAACGCCACAATAAGCCGGAAGGTGAATTACCGCGCACTACAATGTCGTTTCTACTATCATTGGTACCCTGAACACCCGCAAAATTAGAGGCCATGCGGGCAGGGTCTTGTCGTGAACCCGGGTAACGCTCTGTTTCTTCGATACTAAACGTTTTAACATTGACGGCCTCCATATTGGCTACCATGTCTTTTTGCTCATCGCCATTTACCACCACTTCATCCATTTGCACCAATGATTCTTCCATCTCTATGGCTAAAAATGTTTCTTTACCTGATGTAATCACGACATCTGATAAGGGGATGGTGGTATAACCGAAAAAACTTACTATAAACGATCGGCGGCCCACTGGAATGGCATCTAATTTAAAATTACCATTGGCATCGGTAGTAGCAATGTGTTTTTTTGTACTGTCATTCATTAACCGAATAACCACGCCCGGTAGCCCAACGGCAGACACTTTATCGGTTATGTGTCCCCTTACGGTTTGCGTGTATTGCGTTTGCGAAAAAGCAACGTTAGAGGTAACGAATACGAAACTAAAAAATATAATTATGCGCTTCATGATATAAAAACAGATGGTTTTAGGAATGTGTATGATTACTCAACGATTAACGAATCAGAATAGATTTTATAAAAATGATTGTTTTGCCAAAATACGGAATGAATCAGCGTATCCGGAAAAACTTTCTCAATGGTTTCGAAATTTTGCGATTGATATTCTTTAAGGGTATGGTTTTCAAAATAAAACACATGACCGTTTATGACGTTAAATTCCTTTAGGCCCTTTAAAGGAATCGTTTTAGAGAAAGTTCCATACGTATCAAATACTAAAATACCCTCATTCGGACAATTTAAAAACAAATAATTGTTATGCTCCTGCATATAATTCGGTTTGATATCAATGTCAAGTATCCGTTTTAAATTGCCTGTTTTAACAAGGGGTTTTAATTCCGCATCAAATTTTAAGAGTTCATTATTTTGGTTATCAAATACCCAAAAGCTATTATTGGCTGAGGCACAAACTAAGCTTGCTTGTTCGCATCCCATTTTTTCTAAAGAAATTTGTGTGCTCGAAGTGGTTAGTTGATTATCTAAAAATACAATCTGCTGAAAATCTTTGTAATACACTAAAATTTTGAGTGGGTTCATGGCATCTACAAATTCAATTTTACCATAGCGTTTTGTACTAAATTGTTTTTGAAAAATACCGTTCGCATTGTATTTACTAATTTCATTCTGAGAAATGGTATATATGTTTCCAAAATTATCTACCTCAACATGTGTAATTTTATGAGGGAATCGGATGCACACAGGTATAGGCTCGGAATGATATACAAAAGCACTACATAGTAAGGTGATGCACACAAGGGTTATCAAACCAATTTTCAATATCCATTTTTTACTTTTCATTTATCTACCGGTTAAACAGGTGTAACGAATTAAAATTTTACGTAGGGTAATAATCCGTAAACGCCACCTTCTTTTCCCATGCCACCTTGTTTATAGCCACCAAAGGGCGATGTTGGATCTATTTGGTTAGAGGCATTAACCCATACAACGCCTGCTTGTAATTTGGAGGTTAATCCAAAAACTCTTGAACTTTTATCACACCATATACTCATCGTTAATCCGTAAGGGATGTTATTTGCTTTTTCAATAACTTCTTCAATGGTTCTGAATGTTTGAATGGCTATCACAGGGCCAAACACTTCTTGTTGGTGAATTGGATGCGATTGCGATGTATTGATGAATAAGGTTGGACGAACAAACGAGCCTTTTTTTGGAAGAACCGATGTGTGCTGGTATATATTATCACTATCTGATTCTTGTTTTATTAATGCATCAATAGTCGTTAAGTGCGCTTTTGAATGAATGGATCCAATGTCGGTATTTTTATCTAACGGATCCCCCACTATCAACGCAGCCATTCTGTCTTTTAATCTATGAATCACTTCATCAGCAATACTTTCCTGAATAAATACGCGAGAGCCATCGCCGCAAATACCACCTTGATTTATAAAAGCACTATTTACTATGGCTTCTACAGCCTCATTAATGGCCGCATCATCTAATATAATATGAGTTGATTTGCCGTTTAATTGGAGGGTAAATTTTTCAGATGTTCCGGCTACTGTTTTTTGAATCCATCGCCCGGTAGCGTGATTTCCTGTGAAAGAAATGGTATCAATATCTTTGTGATGAACAAATGCTTCATTAACTGAATCAGTTCCGGTTACAATATTAATAACACCATCAGGCAGTTCGCTTTCCTGAATAATTTCAGCCAATTTTAAAGCCGTTAATGGTGTGGTTTCCGACGGATGGAGAACAATGGTATTTCCTGTTGCCAAAGCCGGCGCAATTTTACAAGCAGCCATTAATAGCGGAAAATTCCAAGGAATAATTTGTGCTACAACACCCAATGGTTTTGGAATTCGATTCGGAAAGGCATACGCGAGTTTGTCGGCCCATCCGGCATAATAAAAAAAGTAATTCGCCGCCAATGGTATATCAAAATTGCGGCTATTACGAATAGGTTTGCCAACATGTAATGTTTCAATTACCGCCAATTCTTTGGCTCGTTCTTGAATTAAACGGGCTATTCTGAAAATATATTTTGCTCGTTCTTTTGCAGGCATTTTTTCCCAACTCGTTTCAAAGGCCCTCCGCGCAGCTTTTACCGCCTTATCAATGTCTTTTTTAGAGGCTTCTGCTACACACGTTATAACGTCATCAGTTGCCGGATTAATGATGTTGGTGTATTTTTCGGAGTTTGGTTTTACAAACTTTCCATTAATGAATAAATCATATTGATTTTTTAAATTCCCAGGCTCAATAGTTTCGAGAGCAGGATTGTATTTCCATTCGGTAAAATATTCTAAGGGTTGAGGTTCTTTTTTTGTCATGGTATTACTCAGTTAATTTATCGAATCACCAATTTGGATCATTAATCAATGGATATATAATTTTTAGTATAGTAAACGCCTTTTGCCTCTTTTTCTAATTGTAAAATAACGTCGTTGGCTAAAGAACTTGCTCCAAAACGAAACCATTCATTGTTTAACCAGGCGTTTCCTAATGTTTCATGTAACATTACCAAATAGTTTAAGGCTACTTTTGCCGAGCTGATGCCTCCAGCCGGTTTCATACCAATCATGATACCTGTTTTGTAATAATAATCTTTAATCGCATCGAGCATAACAAGTGTAACAGGCATCGTGGCGGCTATATTAATTTTACCGGTTGATGTTTTTATAAAATCGGCTCCGGCATATATGGCAATATCGCTTGCTCGTCTCACATCATCTAATGTTGATAGTTCTCCGGTTTCCAATATTACTTTTAAACGAGCGTGATATGGTTTACAAAGTTGTTTCATACTGGCAATTTCATCAAATACGAACTGGTAATTACCTTTTAGAAATTCTCCCCTGCTCATAACCATGTCAATTTCATCGGCTCCGTTATCGAGTGCAAAGTTTGTGTCGGTAACTTTTACTTCTTTGGTTGATTGGCCACTTGGAAATGCCGTAGACACAGAAGCAATTTTAACCGTACTTCCTTTTAGTGCTTGTTTAGCAGCGCTTACCATGGTTGGGTATACGCATATAGCTGCCACAGAGGGCAAATCAGGTAAGGCTACATGCGGATGCATCGCTTTGTAACACAGTTGTTTTACTTTATTCTCCGTGTCTTTTCCTTCAAGAGTAGTTAAATCAATCATGCTAAGAGCCATTTTTAAGGCTTGTACTTTGCTTTCTTTTTTGATACTACGTGTAGTGAAACGAGCCACTCTTTCTGCAATTCCTGCTTGGTCAATTACTGGGATTTTCCTAAAATCATAGAACATCGGCGTTGTATTAAACGGATTATTTACTTCAAAAGTAAGATATTTATTGTATTTTTAAATTTTTGATATTTCACGTAAATTGGCAATTTATAATACCAAAAATCCAATTTTTTACCGTTTTTTGATGCCAAATTTGATTAAATGAATAATTGATGTTTTCACTGTGCGATAAAATACTTTCAAAAAACATTTTAAAACCCAATAGAAAACTATTCAGTAACTATTCTTTTACATGTTTCGAAGAAATACAGTTGGTGCCTGAACCAGAATGGACAAAAGGCTTGAATCATAAAAATCCATTTTTGTCTCATGCCTATTTGAGTGTTTTGCATAACGAAAAAACGGAGCACTTTAGATTTAGATACGTTATTATTTATAACAGAAAAAATCCGATAGGTGTTGTTTATTTTCAAATCAACGATTTTCCGGCGTCGGTATTTGGCGAATTAATTGAGAAACAAATTACCGAATTAAAAAGTCGGAGAGCTTCTGTTTTTCAAAGATATATTGAAAAAAACGAGTCATATACCGTTATGAGGTTGGTGACTTGTGGTAATAATTTTATTAGCGGAGAACACGGTTTTTCAATCAATATCAATAGCAAAAAAACAACCTTTAAATTGGTAGAGGGAGTGATTGATAGTATTTCGAGAGCCGAAAAATTGAGAGGTAAAATTTCAGCGGTTTTGGTTAAAGATTTTTATGAAGAAGGTTTTGGGGATAAAAATTGTTGGTACTGCACCAAATTTGTTGATTTCAATGTAGAACCCAATATGATTGTTGACTTGCCAAATGGATTAACGAATTTGACGGATTACTTGGCTTGTTTTTCAAAAAAATATAGAAATAGAGCGAAACATATTTTAAATGCAAGTGCTCCCTTAACTAAAAAAAGGTTGACTAAAGAAGAAATATCGTTTTATAAAAGCACCCTTCATGGCTTATATAGTCAGGTATTTAATCAGGCCAAATTTAAATTGGTAAAATTATCTTCTCATTATTTTGAGGACGTTCTTACATCAAGTCCAGAGTCGTTTTATGTAGATGCTTGGTTTTTGGAAGATAAAATGCTATCCTTCGCCTGTGGTTTTTGTTTAGAAAATGAAGTGGAAGCTCATTATATTGGTTTTGATTATACCTATAATAAGCAATACGAATTATATCAAACCATTTTATACAGTTTTATTGAGCAGGCAATTAAGGTTGAAAAATCTCGGATTAATTTGGGTCGAACAGCGTCTGAAATTAAAACAACAGTGGGTGCAAAACCTCATGAATTACTGTGTTATATTAAACCTCAAAATACGGTTTCAAAACTCATTATGAAACCCTTTATGCAGTTTTTGCAACCTACCGAATGGATTCCAAGAAATCCATTTAAAGAAGGGTGATGCTTATAGTGTGGGTAAGGAATTATCCGATTAGATCATGAATTCAATCTGTAAAAAGTATACAACTTTCCTGTTTTTGTATCAAACAGTTATCTGCCTCATCAAGTAGCTTTGTATAAAAAACAAAACTCGATATTTTATTTGCATGCATTTGTTTATTGGACATTTAATGCACTTATTAGCAGTATAAAATTAGAATAAATCCCCTCTCCATTTAATGGTTTATGAAAATTATTTGTACTTTGGTTCAACCTACTTTATAATACCAAGCAAACAATGGCCGCTAGGCTATAGAGAGATTGTGAATGTTATAATTAAGTTATAAGCCATATAGACAAAACCTTAACTTATTAAGATGACTGACCAAGAGGAAACAAATTTGGAATATACTCTGACAAATTCGCAGAAAGACGATTGGATTTCTTATATAGCCTCAAACCAAGACGATTTCCCCGAGCTTATTAAACTTTCTATTTCTGACAAGCAACCTTATTCGTGGCGTGCCTCTTGGATGTTATCGAGTTGTATGAACAACAATGACCAAAGAGTAAAAAGATATATACAAAAGATTATTGATATATTACCAGCCACACAAAACAGCCAACAACGTGCATTATTAAAAGTTTTGCAACGAATGGAAATAGAACCTAAATATGAAGGACAGCTATTTGATACTTGCTCAAAAATTTGGGAAAATATAAATAACAATCCTTCACTTCGTTTTCAAGCATTCAAAATAATGGTCGCTATTTCAAAAAACTATCCTGATATTTTAAACGAGATAAAATTATTGACAGACAAGTATTACACAGACAATTTATCAGATGTTGTAAAGAAATCAATCTTTAAGTTAATGACCTATGACTACAAATAATACGGCTTATATCAGAACATTTTCAATAGGCGGGCTTTCGTGCTCAGCATCAAAAGTAGTAGTAAGCATTCCGCCCATCGCAAATGTGTAAATCATGGCAAAAAACCTTAAAAGACGACACAGTTGAATATGAAAGATGATTATTTATTATTGATTTTTGAATTTTTGGTTTACGGAGTGACACTTTTTATTTTTTCGCTTAGAAGTAAAAATAAATTGAAAACCGTAACCACTAACTTAATCATATTAGGACTTTATGGCGGCCTTTTTACATATAATATTGTTTACAATGGAAAATATGGTTCAGGGTTTCTGTGGTTCTTTTATTTGACTTGTTCAATAGCATTACATTGGTTCATAAATTTAATTGGACTTATTTTGACCTTTACGAAAACAAATCAACAGAGATAAGTAAAATTGAAATCCCTATAGGCAATACCAAACTAATATTTGGAATTAATAAGAAAATTTGATGAAATGACTGAGCAAAGACAATTATAAATAAAAGCAAAACCGCAGCCGCAAGAAAAACGAATGACATCACAAAAATAGACCATGGAAATATTAGAAATAGAAATACAGACAGATAATCTTATAGAAACTGAAAACTTCTATACTCAAATGTTGGGATTAAAGTTGGTGCGTAAAGAACAAAACTCAATTTCATTTTTAGCTGGAACATCTACTTTGACTTTTATAAAATCTAATAAAATAAACCCGAAATATCATTTTGCTTTTAATATACCAAACAATAAACTTGACGAAGCAATAACATGGGCAAAAGCAAAACTTAACTTATTAAAAAATGATGACCATGGGATAGTGGCAAACTTTGAAAGTTGGAATGCAAGAGCTATTTATTTTTACGACAACAACCATAATATTTTAGAATTCATTGCACGTTTTGACCTGGATAATTCAACAAACAAACCCTTTGACATTTCACTCATTCAATCTATAAGCGAAATTGGAATTGTGACGGATGAACCAATTAAACTTGCAGACAAATTGATTGAATCAAACGGCTTATATCTTTTTGATAAAAGTACTAAAAGTGAAAAATTTGCTGCATTAGGAAATGACAATGGGTTATTTATAATTGTAGAAACAAACAGAAAATGGTATCCAACTGAACAAAAAGCTGAAAAACATTTTACAAGAATAAAAATATTGACGGATGGTTTAGCGCATGAAATCACAATGAATGCAGAGTATGCGATTAAGTAAATATATGGGTTAACGAAGCCTATAATTAATACTTTTTTGGTGTTTTTGTTTTTACCAGCCGTAACCTAGTATAAATCTAAAGTTTCTAATCCCACATTAAACAAGGCATCAAGACAACTCATATTTGAACAAAACCCTATTTTATCTGCAAATACTTGATAATATGGTTTTGGAGCAGTTATGAACGGATTAGTTAAATCTGATAAACTCCTTAAATCCAGGAGGTCCTTAGGCGATGTATTAAAAGCATCGGTAAAAAGAAGTTGTTTTTTTAGTCTTAAAATATGCAGTACGGTTTGCAGCAATTGGGTATTGAAGTCAAACAATAGTTCGTATTTATATTCGTAAAATGGTTTAAATTCATCTTCGAAAAATTCGAAGTAGGGTGTGTTTTTATAAGCACTTGTAATTGTTCTCCAATGTTGTTTTTGCCAATTTTCTTTGTAACAAATTTTTTTATCTGAAATCAATTCTTTGTCTGCTTGTTTAACTAATGGTATGCTCAGACTTAATTTGCCGTTAGCAGTAACGATATCGCATCGGTTACGGTAAGTTTGTTTAACAAAATATTCATGCTTTTCTATAAAAACAGGTTCATGATGAATAATCTTTGATAAGTATTGAATGTTTGGTAAATAGGCAGTTGCCAAAATAATAGACATAGTAATTATTTTATGACATTAAACAGTCTTTCCCACCTGATTCCGGAATGTAATATTGGATCGGTTGAATAAATAATGCGGGTTGATTTACCAATAATATGATCTTCGGGTACAAATCCCCAATGCCGACTGTCTTGCGAATTATGCCTATTGTCGCCCATCATGAAATAATAATTTTGTTTGATGATGTATTGTGTTTTATATTCTTTGTTAATGAAAATACTGTCGTTTTTTATTTCTAGTAAGTTACCCTCATAGGCCGAAATAATACGTTCAAATAGGCAAAGGCTTGTTGAATCTAATTTAACCGTATCTCCTTTAGCCGGAATTTTCAATGCTCCGTAATTATCTACATTCCACTTGTAACGAGCGTTAAACGGGAATACATATTCATCCCACAATCCTTGTTTTTCAATATCTTTTTCAATTTTTTTGATAAAAGGTTTCGATTTAAGCGTATCTATTAAGGTTTTGGTGAGCGTGAACGAATAATCGTTATTGTCAGATATTTTACCACCTTCTTTAAGGTTATAACGTGTAATAAATGTATCGTTTAAAACCGTGTCAGATTTTAAATGATAGTTGAATTGTAAATTTTCCTCTTTATCGATTAATTGATGATTCACATAAACAAAGCCATCAACAATTTTGAGACTATCGCCTGGGATGGCCACACATCGTTTCACAAAGTAAGAACGATGGTCAACAGGATGTTCATCTTCTAACGGATAATTAAATACAACCATGTCATTTCTTTCTACATGAGGACTGCCAAACAACCGCATATAAGGCAACGAGACGATGGTTGAATAATAGCGTTGGTTAATGAAAGGGATACTAAAAACTGTTTTTAATAATCTAGGTCCGTAAGACAATTTATTAATCAACATATAATCCCCGGTCAATAATGTTTTTTCCATTGATGGTGAGCTAACGGGTGATATTTCGAAAAAAAATGTCCGGATAATCAATACCATAAAAAAAGAAATGCCAGTGGCTTTTAGCCATTCAATCGCTTTTAGTTTATTGGAATGATTAGTTGGCTCCACAAATTTTATTTAAAAACCTGAGTGGTTGATTTGTTTTTATTAACTAATTGGCCGCAAGCGGCATCAATGTCTTTACCTCTACTGCGACGAACATTAACAATGACCCCCCGGCCTTCGAGATGTTTAACAAAGGCTTCCAAACGTTCAGGTGTTGTTTGTTGAAATTCCCCATCGTCAATAGGATTGTATTCTATAATATTGACTTTGGCGACTGTTTTTTTACAAAAATCTCCCAGTTCTCTGGCGTCTTGGATGCCATCATTAAAATCACGAAAAACGATGTATTCAAAAGTGACGCGCGACCCTGTTTTTTCATAAAAATAATTCAAGGCATCTTCCAAATTTTCTAACGAATTAGATTCGTTAATTGGCATAATATGATTGCGCTTTTCATCATTGGCTGCATGCAGTGATAGTGCTAAATTGAATTTAACTTGATCGTCGCCAAGTTTCATAATCATTTTGGCAATACCGGCCGTACTTACAGTAATTCGAGTAGGGCTCATGCCTAAACCATCTGCTGAGGTAATTCGGTCAACCGATCTAATCATTTCTGCATAATTAAGTAAGGGTTCTCCCATACCCATGTATACAATATTAGTTAATGATTGGTTATACTTGGTCTCTGCTAAATTTTTTACCAAAGCTACCTGATCGTAAATTTCATCGGCATTTAAATTACGTAACCGTTTTAATTTTCCGGTTGCACAAAATTTACATGTTAAACTACAGCCTACCTGAGATGAAATGCAAGCCGTCATTCTGCTTTTGGTAGGTATTAAAACACTTTCCACAACATTACCATCGTCTAACTTCATCGCGCATTTAATGGTTCTATCATGACTTATCTGCATATCACTGATTGATACGGCATGAATAACGAATGTTTCCTTTAACCAATCTCTTAGTGGTTTGGATAAATTAGACATGTCATCAAAACTATGAGCCGTTTTCTTCCAAAGCCATTCATAAATTTGCTTAGCCCTAAATTTCGCTTCTCCTTTTTCTTTAAGAATGTTGATGAGTTCAAGTTCTGATAATGAGCGTATGTCTTTTTTTGTAACCATGGTATGACGCAAAGTTATCTATAAATACTGAAAAAAAATAAATGATTTTAACACATCATTTCGTGTTATATATTGTATAGACTTGTTTGAACCAAGATAGGGTTATTTGTAAAAATTCATCTCCTCCAGGTATTTCCAAACACTTGATGGCACAAAGCACGACACATCTTTTTTTTCTTTAATGGCATTTCTAATCATGGTAGAAGATAGGTCAATTAAGGGGGCATTTGTTAAAATGACACTTGGATGATGTTTTAATTCTCCCGGGTTTGAGTGAGGGCGAGGATATATATATAATTGATGATTTTTTAAAATTTGCTCAAAATTTTTCCATTTTGGAAAAGATTCTAAGTTGTCTTCTCCCATAATGAGTGAAAAGCGGTGGTTCGGATATTTTTCTTTTAGGTGTGCTAAGGTATGTATAGTGTATGATGGTTTTGATAACCCAAACTCAATGTTGCTGCTTTTAAAGTGAGGATAATCACCAATGGCCAAATTAACCATGTGCAAACGTTGATTTTGGTCTAATAAGGTTGATTTTTGTTTTAAGGGATTTTGAGGCGATACAACAAACCACACCTGTTGCAAATCTGTAAAAGAAGCCATATAATTGGCTAATATCATATGCCCGACATGAATAGGATTGAAGGAACCGAAAAATAAGCCAATATGCATCTGGGTATGAATTAAATGTAAAACAAATTTAACATGTTAAATCACTTTTAAAAGCCAAGTACAGATCTCACGAGTTTTAATTTTTCTTGAGCCATTGTTCTTGCTTTGGCTTCCCCAATTTGCAATTCCTTTTCAATCAGGGCAGGGTTATTCATCAATTCTGCATAACGAGTTCTTGCCCGTTCAAATTTTGTGAGAATTAATTCATATAACGCTGTTTTTGCATGACCGTATCCATAGCCCCCTTTTGCATAATTAGCCTGCATCTCCATAATTTGAGTATCGTTGGCTAATAAGCTATATAATTTAAAAACATTACAAGTACTACTATTTTTAGGTTCTTCAAGGGGTGTGGTATCTGTAATAATCGTTTTAATAACCTTAAGTAATTCTTTCTCTGGTAAAAAAATATTTATGAAGTTGTTGTAAGATTTACTCATTTTTTGACCGTCTGTTCCCGGAACAATCATCACATTTTCGTCTGTTTTGGCTTGTGGAAGTAAAAAAACGTCTTGGTTATATTGAGTATTAAATTTTTGGGCGATATCTCTCGTAATTTCAATGTGCTGAATTTGATCTTTCCCAACGGGTACATATTCTGCATCGTATAAGATAATATCTGCCGCCATTAACACAGGATAAGTAAATAATCCGGTGTAAACTTCGTTCAGTCTGCCCGATTTGTCTTTAAACGAATGCGCGTTTGCCAACATTGGATAAGGGGTAAAGCAACTCAAATACCAAGTTAATTCACATACTTCCGGAATACGGCTTTGGCGATATAATAAATTTTTTTCTGTATCAAAATCAAAGGCTAACCATGTTGCTGCGACGGAATTAACACTTTGTATTCTTTGCGAGGCATCTTTTTGAGTCGTTAATGAATGCAAATCGGCAATAAAAAACAAAGACTCGTTACCGGCTTGTTTACTTAATTCGATGGCCGGTAAAACAGCTCCTAAAATATTACCTAAATGTGGAATGTTGGTGCTTTGAATGCCAGTAAGTATCCGCGACATGATGATGAAATTAAAAAATGTGAGTTTGCGTGAATTAAATTCCTTTTACAATTCCGTCTTTTGAATTTTTGATAAATCCAACAATTTGATTCTTTATGTCAGAATTTGGAATTTCTTGTTCAACCAATTCTAAAGCATTTGTTACATTATGTCCACGTACAAAAATTAAACGGTAAATATCCTCAATTTGATTAATGGTTTCTTTATCAAAATTTCGACGAGCTAATCCTATGGTATTGACACCAATATATTGTAATGGTTCTCTGGCTACGCGAATAAACGGCGGTACATTTTTTCGGACTTTTGATGCGCCGGCTAAAAAGCTATGTGCGCCAATGGTAATAAATTGTTGAATAGCGGCATAACCCTCAATAATTACAAAATCTTCAATAGTAATGTGTCCGGCTAGTCCAACATAATTTGCTAAAATAACATTGTTACCTACTATGCAATCGTGGGCAATATGCGCATATGCCATAATTAAACAGTTGTCTCCAACAGAGGTTATCATTCTGTCTGCTGTACCTTTGTGAATGGTGGCATATTCTCTAATGATGGTATTGTTCCCAATAATAGTTTTTGCTTTTTCGCCTTTATATTTCAAATCCTGAGATACAATCCCTATTAAGGCTCCCGGAAATATTTGACAATTGTTTCCAATGGTTGTATCCGGATAAATAATGGCATTTGGATGAATGTGGGTATTGTCGCCAATAACTACATCATCATAAACTGTAGCAAATGCCTCAATGGTGACATTTTCTCCTATTTGTGCTTTTTTACTAACGTTTGCAAGTGGTGAAATCATATATGTTTGATGTTGGGCCCGATGTTTTCTAATTTTAATAGTATGCTGTAATTGTAGGTAAAATCAGTTAATAGTTAGGCTAATTCGGTAGTTGTTGTTTTTACTTCGTTGCCTTTTACTTTTACAATTTGCGCCATCATTTCACCTTCCATAACGGGTTTATTATTCACGTAGGCAATACCTTTCATGTGACAAATACCTCTTCTTATAGGAGTGACAAGACGTAAGCTAAATACAACGGTATCGCCCGGAATTACTTGTTGGCGGAATTTTACGCCGTCTATTTTGATGAAATACGTTAAGTAGTTTTCTGGATCGGGAACTGTTTTTAATACCAAAATACCACCACATTGAGCCATGGCTTCTATGAGTAATACGCCTGGCATAACCGGACTTTCAGGAAAGTGTCCTTTGAAAAACTCTTCGTTTAACGTCACATTTTTTACACCTATGACGTGTTCATGAGATAACTCCATGATTTTATCTACCAATAACATCGGTTGACGATGAGGCAACAATTTCATGATGTCTGTAATGTTTAATAAAGGGGCTTTATTTAAATCAACTTTTAGATGATCTTTTTCTGCTTTTTGAATTTTAATTAAAGCTTTTATTTTTTTAGCAAAATCGACGTTGCCTGCATGGCCCGGACGTGCTGCTAATACGTGTATTTTTAAAGGTTTTCCTACTAAGGCCAAATCTCCCACAATATCTAATAGTTTATGACGAGCCGGTTCGTTAAAAAAACGAAGTTTGGTGTTGTTTAAAACACCTTTTCCTTTTACTTCTACATCAGGTTTTTTAAATACCTCGCGTAAATGATTTAATTTTTCTTCCGGTAATTCGCTGTCAACTAATACAATGGCATTATCCATATCGCCGCCCTTTATCAGGTTATTGGCCAATAAAGCTTCCAATTCTCTCAAAAATACAAACGTCCTACATGGAGCAATCTGTTCTTTAAATTCACCAATATGATACATGCTAGCGTGTTGGGTTCCTAAAACTTCGCTGCCATAATCAACCATCACGGTGGTTCTGAAAGTGTCTTGTGGAACGGCTAACATTTCTACCTTTTTAATAGGGTCTTCGTAAGTTAAATTTTCGGTTAGTTCGAAATATTCGCGCAATGCCTCTTGCTCAACAATACGGGCAGATTCTAAAATTTCGATAAAACTCAGCGAGCTTCCGTCCATAATTGGCATTTCAGGACCAGATACTTGTATAAGGCAATTATCAATTTGTAATCCTACTAAAGCGGCTAATACATGTTCGGTTGTATGCACTCTAGCACCATTTTTCTCTAAGGTAGTTCCTCTTGATGTATCAACCACCAAATCGCAATCTGCTTCGATGATGGGTTGACCTTCCAAGTCAGTTCTTTGAAATTTATACCAATGATTTTCTGGTGCAGGATTGAAAGTTAAGGTAACAGGAGCTCCTGTATGTAAGCCTTTTCCGGTAATTGATACGGCTTTTTGTATGGTTCTTTGTTTATCAGACATAAGTTTAATGAGTCAATTAGCAAATTTTGGATAATCGGTTAATTGTTTTAATTATTTCAATTTATTTTCTACATCTTTGATTCGGTCGTTCAATTTAGGCAAGTTTTTAAATAAAACATAACTTCTTCTAAATTCACCCAATGAAAAAGCTGGAGAACCTTGAACGATTTCATTTTCTTTTTCTATGGAAGAAGCAACACCAGCCTGACCAGCAATTTTAACACCATCGGCAATTCGAATATGGCCAGCAACGCCTACTTGGGCAGCTATCATACAGTTTTTGCCTATTTTTGAAGAACCTGCTACGCCAGACAATCCGGCAATAACGGTATTTTCTCCAATTTCTACATTGTGAGCAATTTGAACTAAGTTATCTAATTTGACGCCTTGTCTTAAGATGGTAGACCCGAGTGTAGCGCGGTCAATACAGCAATTGGCCCCAATTTCGATATTGTCTTCAATCACAACATTACCTATTTGTGGCACTTTTGCAAATTCTTTTCCATCTCGAGGTGCAAATCCAAATCCATCACTTCCTAACACGGTGTTAGCGTGAACAACCACATTATGGCCAATTTTGCATTCATGATAAACCTTCACGCCCGAGAACAAGGTTGTATTATCACCAATAGTACAATTATCTCCAATGTAAACATGAGGATAGATTTTAGTATTGTGCCCTATTTTGACATTTTTTCCTACGTAAGAAAACGCCCCAAAATAACATCCTTCTCCGTATTGCGAATTTTCTGATATAAAAGAGGGTTGTTCGATACCGGTTTTGGTACCTTTAAATTCGTTATACATTTCTAAAAGGGTAGCGAAACTGGCGTAAGAATCATCTACTCTAATTAATGTACAGGTTGATTTTATAGGCTTTTCAAGTGTTAAACTTTTGTTAACAATAACAATGCTTGCATTGGTATCGTAAATGTAGTTTGTGTATTTAGGATTTGCCAAAAAAGATAAGGTTCCTGGCATACCATCTTCAATTTTTGAAAGGTTAGAAACGGTGATGTTTTCGTTTCCTTCCACAGTTCCTCCTAATAAAGAGGCTATTTGAGTTGCAGAAAATTCCATTTACCAAATATACTGTTTTTCTTAAAAAGGGTTATAGGAGCCTTTTTAAATTTTAAGCTTTTTGGAAATACCTCGTCTCAAATTCCTTGATAATTAAATCTGGTTTTCGAATGGATGCTTTTAACCACTCTATGTAAATCGTTTCTTTTTCTGAAAGGGTTAGCTGATAATTAGGAAATTCCTTTTCAATTCTGCCTCTAAGTTCGTACATACACAGAGCCGCACATACGCTAATATTAAAGCTTTCGGTAAAACCATACATCGGAAGTGTCACAAATTCATCCGCCATTTCTTCTACATCTTTGGTAATTCCCGTTAATTCTGTTCCAAAAACAAGAGCCGTTGGCCTTGACATATCTAGTTGATGAAGGGATATACTGTTTTGGTGCAATGAAGTCGCAACTATGGTGTATCCTTTTGCTTTTAAATCATTGAGGCAAGCTTTGGTATTGTTTTCATGATGTTGATAACGGTTTAAGCTCAGCCATTGTGTAGAACCCATGGCAACATCTTCACTAATTTTATATTTGTTTCTGTTTTCGATAAAATTGATGCTTTGGATACCAAATATATCGGCACTTCTGAGCACGGCACTGAAATTATGTGTTTGATATACATCTTCTAAAACAATAGTGAGATGATTGGTCCGTTTATTTAAAACTTCTTTTAGTTTTCCCAATCTTCGTTCGCCCACAAATCCTTCTAGGTATTCGGTAAGCGCTTTATTATAAGCTAAATCAGACATTCGCCAAAGATAGCGTTTTTAATCATTCAAGTCATCTGTATTGTGCGAATAGGTAGTCGCTTATCCCTAAATAATCCTTACATTTGCAAAAAATTAGATAATGAGTAGAGACAGTCAAGGGCCTAGAAAAATGTTTTCAAAAGGGGGCTCGTCAGATTTTAATAAAAGAAAATCTTTTTCGGGTTCCGATAAATCAAAACGTCCATTCAGAGGAGGGGAGGGATCTTCATTTAAAAAACGAGATGGAGATTCGTCAGAGAAACGTCCTTTTGTAAAAAGAGACGACAATTCGGAAAGACCTAAAAGGAATTTTGGAAGTTCAGAAAATAAATCATATTCAGGTGAAAAAAGAACATTTGGCAAACGTCAGGATGGAAGTTTTAAATCTAAATCAGGTGGAGGATTTGATAGAGGAGAAAAACGTTCGTATGTAAAAAGAGATGGTAATTCGGAAGATAAACCACGCAGAAGTTTTGGAGATAGCGAAGGGAAATCATTTGTGAAGCGTGCAGATGGAAAATACGAAAGTGTGGGTGCAAGAAAATCATACGGAGATGGTGAAAGAAAACCATTTGCAAAACGTGAGGATGGAGATAGACCAAGAAGATCTTTCGGAGATGGTGAAAGAAAACCATTTGCAAAACGTGAAGACGGAGATAGACCAAGAAGATCTTTTGGAGATGGCGAAAGAAAGCCATTTGTAAAACGTGAGGATGGAGATAGACCAAGAAAATCTTTTGGTGAGAAAAAAGAATTTGATAAGCCATATCAACCAAGGTTATCAAAATCGGAAAGAGTGGTTGAAAAATCAAAAAAAGCAGGACCTTCCAAAACATCCACTCAAAAAAATGTGAGTGATGATGCGGTTCGATTAAATAGATATTTATCTAATGCAGGAATATGCTCTAGAAGAGAAGCTGACGTTTTAATTGCAACAGGCGTCGTTACCGTTAATGGTAAAATTATTACGGAGATGGGTTATAAAGTAAATCCATCAGATGTAGTTACTTATGGAGGTGTTCCAATCAAGAATGAGGTTAAAAAATATTTATTATTAAATAAACCTAAAGATTACATCACAACCATGGACGATCCGGAGGAACGTAAAACAGTGATGGAATTGATTCGTAAGGCTTGTAAAGAGCGATTATATCCGGTTGGAAGACTGGATAGAAATACGACCGGTGTATTGTTGTTTACCAATGATGGCGATTTAACGGCGAAACTTACACATCCAAAATTTGAAATCCGTAAGGTATATCATGTGTCTTTAAATAAAAAAATGACTACCGAAGATTACAGGCTTTTAAGTGAGGGAGTTGAGTTGTCAGATGGATTTATTAAACCCGATGCCGTTGAATTTGTAGGGGATGGAAAATTTGAATTAGGTGTAGAAATTCATAGTGGGAAAAACCGTATTGTTCGTCGTATGTTCGAGCAGTTAGGTTATGAAGTTGTTAAATTAGACAGAGTAGCTTTTGCAGGATTAACCAAAAAAGATTTACCAAGGTCTAAATACCGTTTCTTGACCGAAAAAGAAGTGTCTTTTTTAAAAATGTTAGGGTAATAAGTTGCGAGAGTTAAGTTGTTCAAACTTCCGAGCGGCTTAACTCTCACACCCAACAACATCAGTATGAAAAAAATATATTACCTCTCTACGTGTGATACTTGTAAACGCATCATATCCGATCTTGGATTGAAAGAGAAAGGATTTGTTTTTCAGGATATAAAAACAGAAAAAATCACTTCCGAGCAATTGGAAGAAATCAAAAATTTGGCAGGAAGTTACGAAGCGTTGTTTAGTCGCGTTGCTCGTAAATACAAAGAACTAGGCTTATCAAAACAAAACTTATCAGAAACAGATTATAAAAACTACATTTTAGAGGAATATACCTTTTTAAAGCGTCCTGTTATCTGTATCGAAAACAAGGTGTTTGTTGGCAATACAAAATCTGTTATAGAAGCCGTAAAACAAGTGTTATAACACATCCTTAATTTAAGGACGGATCAAACGGATAGTCGCTAAAAACTTTATAGCTCGGATTTATTTTTTTAAGTTCCTCACCCCATAAAGTATCCGAATCTTTTTCAATTAATTGAGCATATTGAGTTTGATTGGTTAACCATACCTGATTAGCGATTTCTTGTTGCAATTGATTTTTATCCCAACCACTATATCCCACATAAAATCTAATTTGATGTTCATTCACTTTGCCCTCTTCCATCATTTCGCATAATTGCATGAAATTTCCACCCCAAAAAACGTTACCTTTTATAGGCTGACTGTCTTTAAGAATGGTACCTAAAGTATGCGTATAAAACAATTGGTTTTGCGATACAGGTCCACCTTCAAAAATAGGGAAGTGAGCATTTTTTAAATGAGGGAAAATATCTTTAAGCAACAATCCTTGCATTTTGTTGATGATAAACCCAAGGCTACCCATTTCTGTTTGTTCGCATAAGTAAATGACCGAACGTCTGAAAATGCCATCTTGTAAAAATGGTTTCGCTATTAATATATCCCCTGTTTTTATCAAGAATATCTCTATATATTTGCCTAAAATACAAAAAATGAACCAAGTAAACCAACATATTTCCCAGTTAAGGGAAGATTTCATGAAAGGCGAATTATCGGAAATTCATTTAAAGAAAACACCCGACTTACAATTTGAGCAATGGATGTCGGATGCTATAGAGGCTAAAGTGAATGAAGTGGCTGCTTGTAATTTAGCAACGGTAAATTCTAACCATAAACCATCATCAAGAATTGTGTATCTAAGAGAATTTGGAAACAACGAATTTTATTTTTACACAAATTATGATTCTCGAAAAGCCGCAGAAATAGCAGATAATCCCTTTGTTTGCCTTACTTTTTTTTGGCCTGAATTAGAGAGACAAATTAGAATCGAAGGCATCGTGGTAAAAAAAGCAGAAACAGAAAAAAGTGACGCTTATTTTAATGCTCGACCTCAGGATTCAAAAATTGGCGCTTGGAGTTCTCCGCAAAGTCGCGTGCTAAAAAATCGCGAAGAGTTACAAGGCTTTATCGAACAGAACAAAAAGAAATTTGAAGACCAAGAAATTCCACGCCCTGAATTTTGGGGAGGATATATCATTAAGGCGACTTATTATGAATTTTGGCAGGGACGTAAAAATCGTTTACACGATCGCATACGTTTTTCTTTAGAGAATGAAAATTGGAAAATAGAACGATTAGCACCATAAGAATAGACTAAAGAGAATCAAGACTAGAGGGAGTCAGGACTAGAGGGAATCAAGACCAAATGGACTAGAGAGAATCAAGACCAAAGGGACAAAAGAGACAAAAAACATAATATCATATTTATCAAAACTTTCTAAACTGCAGACATGAATAAACAAGAAAAAATACAAAATTTTGATCCTAATAGCGTAGGAGATGTAAACGCTAATATGTTTGGATTACCATTTACAACTGAAGAATCGGAAACCGTTTTAATTCCTGTGCCTTGGGAAGTAACCGTAAGTTACGGAGGTGGCACTATGGATGGTCCTCAACAAATTTTTGACGCATCGTTTCAGGTAGATTTATATGATCCTATTGTGAAAGATGCTTGGAAAATGGGTATTGCCATGGATGACATCAACGAAGGATTAAGCGACAAATGTGAGATTTACAGACCTGTAGCCGAAATTATTATTGATAGACAAAGCAACGGAGAACCTGTTTCTGAAATTTCGGAAATAAAAGATGTGAATAAGGTTTGTGAGGAAATGAATGCTTGGGTAAAACAACGCGTCTTACATTTTTTAAAACAAAAGAAAAGTGTTGGTTTAATTGGGGGCGATCACTCGACTCCTTTAGGAATGATAGATGCACTAAGTGAACATTATACTGATTTTGCCATTTTACAAATAGATGCGCACGCTGATTTACGAGTGGCTTACGAAGGATTTGAATATTCGCATGCTTCTATTATGTACAATGCCTTAAAAAGACAACAGGTTAAAAAATTAGTGCAGGTTGGTATCAGAGATTATTGTCAAGCTGAATTAGATATTATTCATGGCTCAGAAGGTAGAGTAAAAACTTTTTTTGACAGAGACATCAAACAACAACAATACAAAGGGAAATCATGGGATACCATTTGTCAGGAAATAGTTGCTGAATTGCCACAGCAGGTGTATTTGAGTTTTGATATTGATGGATTGGATCCAAAACTTTGTCCCGGAACTGGAACGCCCGTAGCAGGAGGATTTGAAACCGATCAGGTGTTATATTTATTAGAACAAGTAGTGGCTGCCGGAAAAACGCTCATTGCATTTGATATCAATGAAGTAGGAGGTGAGGATGAGTGGAACGCCAATGTAGCAGCCCGTTTATTATACCGTATTGCTAATATGGCAGCACATAGTCAAGGCAAAAGACCCTAATGGTAGATAATTAAAATCGTAAAAGGATAGTGATTTTGTCACTATCCTTTTTTATATTTGATAGCTAAACCTTACAATTAACATGGAATTAAAAAAAGAAATTATTGATAGGATACATCAACTCGAAGAAAAATATAGTCTGATGGGGCAAAGCCTCGACAGTTATTTGGATGGATTACTTCTTTCCAATTACCTGACCTATTGGGATTATATTCAAGTTGACACATTATTAACTCTTCAAAATCCTAAAACGGATTTTCCGGACGAGAAGATTTTTATCATGTATCATCAAATTACTGAATTATACTTCAAGCTTTCTTTGCACGAAATGGAGCAAATAGGAAATAATGGAGTCCATATTCAACCTAATGGCCATGTTTTGGGTTTTAAAGAAGCCATTGATGTTAATTTTTTTGCAGAACGTATTACCCGTATCAACCGTTACTTTGAATCTTTAACCAAGTCATTCGAAATTATGGTGGATGGTATGGAAAAAGAGCAGTTTTTACGATACAGAATGGCATTGTTACCGGCCAGTGGGTTTCAAAGCGCACAATACCGTAAAATAGAAATTTGTGCGACCGATTTTTTTAATTTAGTTGATAAAGATGTAAGGCCCACTTTGGCGGGTAAAAATGCGAGCATTGAGGAAATGTTTGAGCACATTTATTGGAACAAAGGCGCTACAGAATTAGCTACCGGAAAAAAAACCTTGACGCTCAACCAATTTGAGAAAAAGTATGGAGCAGAGTTTATGGCATTGGCTAAAGAATACGAGCAAAAAAATATGTGGGCCAAGTACAAATCACTTTCGGCACACGACCAACAAAATCCAAAATTAATTAATGCCTTAAAAGAATTAGACGTCAATGTAAATATCAATTGGCCTTTAATGCATTACAAGAGTGCGGTAAGGTATTTGCAACAAAATACCGAAGATATTGCGGCAACTGGCGGAACCAATTGGCAAAAATATTTACCGCCTCGTTTTCAAAAACGTATTTTTTATCCCGAATTATGGACTGCACAAGAGCACGACGATTGGGGTAAAGGCTGGGTTGAAACCAATGTGTTTAGAGCCGGGAGATAGTACATTTTATAGCGTAATAATAAAAGCCGGAACTCCGGCTTTTATTATTTTTGCTTATTATAAAACATGTTTACCTTTATCTAAGTAGATGTTGAATATGATTAAAATACTAACTATCACCAAAAATAATTGGCTTTTTTTTTGGATGGTATTAAATACACTAGCGCCATTATTTAGTTTTATGGGAGGTTATGGATTTATGTACTTTTTTGCTTTTTTTTATCCTTTAGCTCAAACATTTGCTATTAGTAAAATTCAATCTGTAAAATTTCCATGGCTCTGGATGGCTCAGTTTTTATATTGGTTATTACTTCTCATAATGTTTCATGATCTAATTTACATTGTTATTGGAATACTAGTAAATTCTATTTTCGGACAATTACTTTTAAGAATTATGTTTGGTTCATTTGGCAGTTTTCATTGGTTAAAATGGAACACGATAGCGTTAATTTTTCCGATTCTTTCTTCACAAATATTAAAACATCAACATATTTCAAGTGATATTCTCGAAATTTTATTGATTGTTGGATTATTTCTCTGTATTTCTTTTACTTCGGGTATTGGTTTAAATAAGGCTTACTGGAATTAATTTTACTCCCTATTAAAGCTTAAAGATTGAATGTGATGTCTAAGTAATAATCTTTCGTATAGTTTAAATAGATTGTTACTTTTAATAATTGTTAACTATCCTTACCTCTCATTATGCTTAACGGACAATTACACGATGATTATTTGCTGCGCTATTCGGTTGAAATGGAGCAAGATTTCTCTACTTTAACAAATACTGCCACAGTTACATTTTATGATGAGCACCAGCGTAAAGTAAGCCGAATCCATCTAGCCGTAGTTAGTAAAGAAACCATATATGATTGGATAAAAAACAATCAGCCTATTCATTTACAAGCCTGTTATGTAAAAGATTTTTCTCTTTCGGAGTTTCGTAAGTTGCAAAATTTAAAAGAGGATGAGTTGGTTACTTTGCACGACTTAAAGGCAATTCATACTTTTTTTGATGGCGAATCGACCATTGATTTTAGTTGTTCGGTTTTCGAAGGGAAACAGACCATTTTTGATCATAGTGTTTTTGGAAATGGATATACTAATTTTTCATATTCTGATTTTGGCCACGGCCATGTATCATTTAAGCATAGCAAGTTTGGAAGCGGGGCCACTAATTTTCAGTCGGTTCGGTTTGGAGATGGCGATATTTCGTTTGAAGAAACCAATTTTGGGAATGGTAATTTAAGTTTTGCTGACGCTCATTTTAGCAATGGTCATGTGCATTTCAAAAACACACTTTTCGGAAACGGTCACATCGATTTTAAATTTGCCAAATTTGCATTAGGTGATATTTCTTTTGAGCGAGCTACATTTGGGGTAGGAAAGAAAGACTTTAAAAAAGTAGAGTTCGGAGGAGGCCGCATTGATTTTAGGCGAGTAGAATTTAATGATGGCGATGTGTTGTTTGAAGGCGTTGAATTTGGTAATGGTAAAATCAATTTTAGGGGATCGGTATTTGGAAAAGGGCATGTAGGATTTGAATACGCTGATTTTGCAAATGGAGAGGCCATTTTTGATTATGTAGATTTTGGGACAGGTAATTTGAGTTTTTACCAAGCCAAAGCAGCCCATATTTCTTTTAGAAATTGTCCTTTTAACTGTTACATTGATTTGCGATTTAAAGCTTGTAAAATTGCCAATTTGAGTAATGCTGTTATTCGCGATATAGTTGATATAAAACCAGAACGCGACCATGTTCATATCAGAGAGCTTAACATAACCGATACGCGTATTTTAGGTCGTTTATTCATTAATTGGCGAGAAAATGAGGTTTTTCATTTAATTTATAACCAGAAAAAAAGCAGCCATTTTCAAAAAGCAGAACAATTCAGAATACTCAAAGAAAATTTCAGGGTAAATGGTCAGTACGAAGATGAAGATGCGGCTTACATCGAATTTAAACGCTGCGAAGCAAAGGCACTTTTAGAAGAAGAAAAAAAATCGACGTTTATCGTCAAACTATGCGCATACCCAAAGTATGCGTTTCAAAATTATGTGTTTGATTTTGTTGGCCGATACGCTACAGCGCCTACTCGCGTATTGCTGAATGCGGTATTGGCCGTATGTATGTTTGGATTAGTTTATTACGGTTTTACGGTTGGTTTAAAAACATTTGGAACCATAGAAACCACTTTACCAAACCACTTGAATCATGTTCAGGAATTTTGGAATTGCATGTACTATAGCGCTATTACTTTTTTTACCATTGGATATGGAGATTATTTTCCATACGGTATTTTAAAGGCCGTAGCCGCTTTCGAAGGCTTTTCAGGGGTATTTTTAATGAGTTATTTTACAGTAGCTTTTGTCAGGAAAATTTTAAGATAGTTTTTTGTAAAACTATTTCCCGGCCCCAACAGAAAACAAGCGGCTAATAGGCGTTGATTTCCCATTTTCAGAAAACACACCGTGCTCAAAACTTTTAACATCCTCTATGGTATAAAATGCTTTTGGCGTATGTTTTTGAATCAGGTTTAGCACAGACTTTTTATTCGCACGTTTCACAATCGTAAATATGAGTTTAACAGGCCCCATAGCACCTTGTCCATCTACTACAGTAACTCCTTGATGCGTGTTTTTTAATGCCTCCGTAAGCTCCAAAATAGGCTCATTGGTAATAATACGAACCATTTGCGTACCTATAGCTAATCGCTCTTCAATGTACATGCCCAAATAGGTGCCGGCACTAAAACCACCTGCCCAAGCAATAAAACAAGCTAAATTATCTAAATGACTAAATACTTGCCTCATAGCTACTAACCAAATTAATACCTCAAAAAAACCCAATATTGGTACAATTTTACGCAAGCCTTTCGAAACAAAAATATGCCGTATGGTTGCCATGGTTACATCGCCCAACCTTGATAAAAAAATGAGAATGGGTAATATAATCCAGTTAAAATAATCAAATTCCATATTCGCGAAAATAATTTAACTGAGCGTTTAAATAGGTATCATTACCTTTAATTATCAATAACAGATTGTTTAAACAATACTATCTTTTAACAAAAAACATTTTTCAATAACACTGAACTTTATCGTATCGAAACCACACAAGAACATACCGATTTAAATGTCCCAAAACAAAGCAAACGTATTGGGAAATTTTTCAGACGTTTATTTTTAACGCTGCTTATTTCTATTAGTTCTATTATTGGTATTAGTGTATCGTTAGTATTCATTTATGAGGAAGAAGTTATCAATTTAATTATTAAAGAGCTGAATAAGCATTTAAATGCAGAGGTACGAATAGACCCTAAAAATATTGATTTAACGATTATTCATTCTTTTCCAAGTTGCGCCCTTGAGTTTAAAGAACTCACGGCGATGGATTCGAAAGATTTTGAAACAAAAGATACCTTATTGTTTGCCAAGCGACTGGCATTAGATTTTAACATCAAAGATTTATTTAATAAAAATTACACGATTCGGAAAATAGAACTCGAAAATGCTCAATGCCATTTGAAGGTCGAT
Organism: Chitinophaga pinensis; assembly: GCA_945860225.1. Classification (GTDB taxonomy): domain Bacteria; phylum Bacteroidota; class Bacteroidia; order B-17B0; family Aurantibacillaceae; genus UBA4416. The sequence goes on from CAMAPT010000015.1 coordinate 48,107, forward strand.
AAAAACGGAATCGTTAATTACTTGATTTGGAAATCGGATGGAGCAAAACAAGCGGGAGACAGCTTAAAATTTGCTTTGCAAAAAATCAGTCTAACAAATGTTGACCTGACTTATAAAAATAGTCAACACAAAATCAAACTCAGCACGTCTATTAAGGAATTGGTTTTTAAAGGACATTTTAGCGAGCATCAATATGTTTTAAAAACAGACGGAAAAACCTATGTGAATGTGTTTCAAGTTGGTAACATAAAATACCTTAATAACAAAAATTTGTCCTTTAACGTCGAAATTGATGTAAACGGTTCTACCTATTCTATTAGGCACTCCGAAACAGCTATCAATAAAACCCAATTGGCCAGCAGTGGAACCTTTGTTGTTAAAGACAGCTTGCAATCGTTAGACATAAATTTTAGTGGTAAAAAACTTGATATTTCAACAACGCTATCATTATTACCTGAAAAATTTAAGCACCAAATCAACGATTATGAAAGCGATGGTGAATTTTATGCTTCCGGAGAGTGTCATTACAAAGTGGGCAAACCTTTCAATATCCGTTCTCAATTTGGTATTAAAAAAGCAACGATTACTCATACCGGAAAAAACGCGACACTTACGAATGTGAATTTATCAGGAAGTGTTATCGTTAATGAAAATAGAAGTGTGCTGACACTCAAAAACATTTCAGCGCAGCTCAATAATAACTCATTTAGCGGCGATATGGAATTAACTAATTTCAAGGACCCTTATTTGAAATTGAAAATGTCTGCCAGTACTAAGCTCGAAGAGTTAATGGATTTTTATTCAATTGATACCTTGGAAAACGCTAGCGGAAACATTCATGTAGAAGCAGAAATTGAAGGATTGATAGCCGATTTAAAAACAAATGCTTATAGTCCTGGTATTAAGGCTTCCGGAAAGGCCAATGTACATGCCTTAAAAGCTAAGTTTAAACAGTCGGAAAAAGAAATTAATATTCCCGAAGGAGAATTAGCCTTGAATAACAGGAATTTGAATGTTTATAATTTGAAATTAATTAAAGGGCATTCGGATGTGGTGTTATTAGGCGAATTGCCCAATTTTTTAGGCTATTTGTTTGATAATAAAGAGCCTTTAACCATTAATGCTAAATTAGTAAGCGACAAATTTGAAGTAGAAGATTTTTTGTTTGGAGCCGGTCAATCGAGTCATACCGAATCGGTATCCATTTCTGATAATTTGAATCTTAATGTGCTTGTGGATGTAAAGCATCTGACTTTTGGTAAATTTTCGGCCATGAATTTTAATGGAAATTTGTTGCTGAAAAATCAAAAAATAGCACTAAAAGATGTGGTTTTGGAGGCTGCGGACGGAGATATTAAATTGAATACCATTATAGATGCAAGTCATGAACACCTTAAAGTTTCGGGTAGGTGTGAATTAAACAAAATGAATATTCAAAAGTTATTTATCCAATTAAATAATTTTGGTCAATCCGTTATTCAAGACCACCATTTAAAGGGATTTGTTACTTCAACTATTGATTTTTCCGCTATTTGGGATAATCAGTTAAAGGTCGATTTAGGAACTATCCAAGTTAGTAGCAACTTGTTAATTGAGCGTGGAGAATTGATAGGCCTGAAATCGTTGGAAAGTTTGGCTAAATACATAGATGTTAACGAGTTAAAGCATATTAAATTTTCAACACTACAAAGTGCCATTGATATCAAAAATAAAATCATCACAATACCAAAAACGTCTATTAAATCGAATGCCATTAATCTCGAATTATGGGGTAAACATACCTTTGAAAATCAAATTGACTATCACATTCAATTGTTATTGAGTGAATTATTGGCAAAAAAACAGAGAGTTAACAAAAGTTTTGATGACGAATTATCGGTCATTGAACACGATCCTGAAAACAGACGTTCTGTATTTATTCTGATGACGGGGTCTATCGATAATCCAATCATCAAATACGATAAAAAAGGAGCTAAAGAAAAAATTAAAGAAGATATTAGACAAGAAAAACAAAACTTAAAACAACTATTAAGAGAAGAATTTGGTTTCTTTAAAAAAGACAGCTTGAAACCAAGCAAAACGGAAGAAAAATCAAATCAAAAATTTGAAATACAATTTGGTGATGAAAAACCAAAATCACCAAAGTCACTTCAGCCTAAAAAGAAAGATGACGAAGATGAAGATTTTTAATACATAAAACCTTCATCGTGTATCTTTTATAAGTTGATTTACAAGGTGCAGATAATCTCGGCCGCTTTTTCGAGCGTTTCATCTTTTTTAGCAAAGCAAAAACGCAATAATTGTTGTTGTTTTTGATCGCTATAAAAAACAGACAATGGAATGGTGGCTAAGCCCTTTTGCTTAGTTAATCGGATAGCAAAATCTATGTCCTTTTCTTCCGTAATATGTTTGTAATTTAATAATTGAAAATAAGTTCCCGAGCAGGGTTCGAGCAGAAAGCGAGACCCTGAAACTAACGAACGGAAGTAATCTCGTTTGGCTTGATAAAAATGATGAAGCTCTTGGTAGGTCGACGCATCTTTCAGGTATTCAGCTAATGCCAATTGTAATGGATGATTGACACAAAACACCAGGTATTGGTGTATTTTACGAAATTCGTTCATTAATTCTTTTGGAGCCGCTACGTATCCCAATTTCCAGCCGGTTGCATGAACCGTTTTCCCAAAAGATGAAACAATGATACTTTGTTTGGCCAAAGTTGGGAAACGGGCAACACTTTGGTGTTTTTTGCCGTCAAAACACATGTGCTCATATACTTCATCGCTGATGACTAGTATGTCTTTATCTTTCACTAAGGCTTGAAGTTGTAATAAATCATCTTCGCCAAGAGTTGTACCACTTGGATTATGCGGCGAATTAATGATAATCATTTTGGTTTGGTTGGTGATGGTGTTTTTTACCACATCCCAATTAATTGTAAAATTTGGGTATTCTAGGGTTATCGGTTTTACAATACCTCCATGTACTTCGATGGCAGGGATATAAGAGTCGTAAGCCGGCTCAAAAACAATGACCTCATCGCCTTGATTAATAAATGCGGCAATACTTGTATAAATACCTTGAGTAGCTCCTGCCGTAATTGTTATGTCCGTTTCAGGATGATAATTGGCATTGTAACAATTTTGTAACAATTCACAAATGGTTTCCCTTAATGATAAAGCACCCGGAAGAGGCGCATATTGATTGAAACCTGAAATATGTTTTCTAACAAATTCGAGTAATTGAGGATGACAATCATAATCTGGAAAACCTTGAGAGAGGTTAATTGCCTGGTGTTCTTTGGCCAACCCACTCATAACAGCAAAAATGGAGGTTCCGGTGTGAGGTAATTTTGAAATTATTTTCATTTTATTTATAAAAATTACAGCAAGTTGCTAAAAAAATCTTATTTTTGCTATCCGTTTAAGAAATAAGATTTAAGAATGTTGATTTAAAATTTTTTACTTCTACCTTCATATCTCCGAAATCTTAAATTTTATGGTCCTGTGGCCGAGCGGCTAGGCAGAGCTCTGCAAAAGCTTCTACAGCGGTTCGAATCCGCTCGGGACCTCTAAAAAACCCCTGATTTTTCAGGGGTTTTTTGTTTTCTTAATTTGAATGTTGTTTAAAACAGTTTCTTTTTCAAAAAATGATAAAAGCCATAGCCATAGACGATGAACCTATCGCACTTAGGGTGATTGAACATTTTTGTCAAGACATCGAAGGCATAGATTTAGAAAAAACTTTTAATAATGCCCAAGATGGATTGAATTACTTAAATAGTTATCCTACAGATTTGATTTTTTTGGATATCGATATGCCTCAAATAAATGGAGTGGATTTGTATAAGCAATTAAAACAAGATAGTGTGGTTGTTTTTATTACGGCTCATTCTGATTATGCGGTTCAGGGTTTTGATTTAAATGCCTTAGATTATTTACTCAAACCCTTCACATTTGAGCGATTTAAGAAAGCAACCGATAAGGCTAAAGAGTATTTTTCACAGTTTAGTTTACAAAAAACCTCAGGGCATATTTTTGTGAGAGCTGATTATAGTTTACAAAAAATCATCGTAGACGATATTTTGTTTATTGAAGCGTTGGATGATTATTTGAAAATTCATATAGAGGGTCAAAAAACCATCGTGGCGCGCATGACCATGAAAGCTATATTGGAAAAATTAGCTCACTCAGGTTTTATGAGGGTACATCGTTCTTACATAGTACCCGTTAAAAAAATTGAAAGTCTTCGAAATAAAACAATTATAATTAAAGAGGCATTAATACCAATAGGTAATAGCTACGAAGCAGAAATTTCGAAATATTTTAAAGACAAATCATCGTAATGGGTAAACAATAATTGCCTATGGTTGTTAAAGAATAAAAAACCGAACCATGCCTACCCAATATGCTATAAAGGATTTAGAAAGACTTTCAGGAATAAAGGCGCACACCTTACGTATATGGGAACAACGTTATGGTATTTTAAAACCTGAACGTACCGACACGAATATTCGTTATTATACTTCCGAAGATTTAAAACGAATATTAAATATTTCATTGCTTAATAACAATGGTTTCAAGATTTCTAAAATAGCTAAATTACCAGAAGATGAAATTATCCGATTAGCTCAATCCATATTGAATAATTTCAATAAAGAAAGTGATCAAATAGATAATTTGGTGCTGTGTATGATGGAAATGAATGAATCTAAATTTGAAAAAATTATCTCCAATTGTATCATTCATTTCGGGTTTGAAAGCACTATCGAAAAAATTGTTTTTCCTTTTATGAGGCAAATCGGAAATATGTGGCAAGTGGGTATGGTAAATGTGGCTCAAGAGCATTTTATTTCTCATTTAGTTCGTCAAAAAATTATTGTAGGTATTGATGGATTGTACCCTGAACCTTTGGCCAATCCTAAGACATTTTTATTGTATCTTCCTACAAATGAATTGCATGAATTGGGCTTATTGTATTGCCATTTTTTAATAAAATCAAAAGGGCACAAATGCCTTTATTTAGGACAGTCGGTTCCTTTTGACGACGTTCTGTCTACTTCTGATATTTTACATCCGGATGTGATTGTAACCACGTTTACTAATCCAATGGATGGAATCTCTATTCAGGAATATTTGAATAATTTATCTAAGGCTTTCCCTAAAGCAAGTATCATGTTGTCGGGACGAGTATTTTTTGATGGAAATGAAACGATTAAACTTCCAAAGAATGCTTTTTTGTTTCATTCTCACGAACAGTTTAAAAATGTCCTGCATAGTGTTAACTTTGCATTTAATGCGTATAAACCTAATTAACCTAGTTTTAGCTTCTTTTTTATTCTTTGCTTGTCATCCAACGCAACAAGAAGATGAGGCTGTGCCTACTACAGTTTTAAATGAAGATCAAATGGTTACGTTGCTAACCGATGCTTATTTAGTAGAAGCGGCTTCAGGTATTAATATTAAAAATGTTTCCGGAGACAAATTTGATTCTATGTACTGCTTTAATCCTATAAAGGATAAAAACGTAAGTAAGGCATTGTTTGACTCTTCTATGAGCTATTATTCGAGTCACCCAAAAAAATTAAAAAAAATACATGATCGAATTTTAGATGCCTTGAGTGCTATAAACATTAGCGGAAAAGTCAATTAATTGTTGTTAATACTCATGTTTACCAAAATATAAATGATAATTTAATACGTTTACCATACACGAGTTAAAGCCATTAAATAAATTAGATGAAGACCGTAGATGATATTAAGGCCATGGCTAAAACATTGTTTGAAGATGTATTAGCGTTTAGGAGGCATATTCACCAAAATCCTGAGTTATCCTTTCACGAATTTAATACATCCAATTATGTGTGTTCTATTCTTGATAAATACGACATCGCGTATCAAAAAGACATAGTTCAAACAGGTATCGTGGCTATTATTGAAGGTAAAAATTCATCAAAAAAAACCATTTTATTAAGAGCTGATTTGGATGCTTTACCAATTGAAGAAAAAAATGAGGTAGTTTATAAATCAAAAAATCCGGGAGTTATGCACGCCTGTGGGCATGACGTACATACGGCATCGGTTTTAGGAACAACTCTTATTCTCCATCAGCTTAAAGAGCAATTTGAGGGTACAGTAAAAGTGGTGTTTCAGCCGGGCGAAGAAGTTTTACCCGGAGGAGCTTCTTTAATGATTGCTGAGGGGATTTTGCATAACCCAAGTGTTGAGATAGCGTTGGCTCAGCATGTTTTTCCTAGTATGGAAGTTGGTAAAGTAGGTTTTAGGAGTGGCATGTATATGGCAAGTACCGATGAAATCCATATTACAGTTTATGGCAAGGGAGGTCATGCGGCTATGGCAGCCGAGTATAATAATCCGTTAGTAATAGCTGCTCATATCATTACAGAAATTGAGAAACAATTCCCTTTTAGTATCGATGCAGAAGGTGTAGCACGAAATATAGGTAATCGTATTCCAACCGTTATAGCCTTTGGTAAAATGGAGGCAAAAGGAGCAACAAATGTGATACCTGAAACGGTATATTTAGCGGGTACATTCAGGACGATGGATGAACATTGGCGAAACGAGGTTAAAAAGCAAATTGCAGAGATTGTTCATGCGGTTTGTGCTTCTTATGGTGCAAAAGCTGATATAAACATTATCGATGGCTATCCTTTTTTAACCAATAATCCTGAAGTTACAACTCTATGTAAGCAGGCTTCTATAGAATATCTAGGGGCTGAAAATGTAGAAGATTTGCCATTGCGCATGACTGCAGAGGATTTTGCATATATCACACAACAGGTGCCGAGTTGTTTTTATCGTTTGGGTACCGGAAATAAATCACTAGGAATAACATCAGGAGTTCATACGGCGACTTTTGATGTTGATGAAAAGGCTTTGGAAATTTCTATCGGGCTCATGGCATGGATGACACTGTCGTTATTTCAGAGAAATTAAAAAGCCTTACCGATTAGTAAGGCTTTAAATATTAGGCAAGTTATAATTTTAAATTTCTATAAGAAATGGGAAATTTAAATATTCATTTATTTAATATTAGCTGACATTAACTCTCTATTCATTCGAGCTATATTTTCAATAGAAATACCTTTAGGACATTCCGCTTCACAAGCCCCTGTATTTGTGCAATTTCCAAACCCTTCCTCGTCCATTTGAGCTACCATTTTCTTAACACGTTCTTTACGTTCAACTTGACCTTGAGGTAATAAAGCTAATTGAGAAACTTTTGCCGAAACGAATAACATGGCAGAACTGTTTTTACAAGCTGCTACACAAGCTCCACAACCAATACATGCTGCGGCACCAAAAGCCTCATCAGCATCTGTTTTGGGGATTAAAATATTATTAGCATCTTGAGCATTACCAGTGTTTACAGAAACGTAACCTCCACTTGCAATAATTCTATCAAAAGCACTTCTATCAACTGCTAAATCTTTAATTACAGGAAAAGCAGCACTTCTCCATGGTTCTACTACAATAGTATCACCATTTTTAAATGAACGCATGTGCAATTGGCAAGTTGTTACACCTTGCTTAGGTCCATGAGGGCGTCCATTGATGTACATACTGCACATTCCACAAATACCTTCGCGACAATCGTGATCAAATGCAATAGCTTCTTTGCCTTCGCTGATTAATTTTTCATTTAATACGTCGAACATTTCTAAGAACGACATATCTGTGGAGATGCCGGTTAATTGATGTGTTTCAAAGCTTCCTGAGGCTTTGCTATTTTTTTGTCTCCAAACTTTTAAAGTTAGATTCAATTCTGTTCCGTGTCCTGATCCCATCGTTTCTATTATTTATATGATCGTTGTGCGATTTTAATATTCTCGTATTTTAACTCTTCTTTGTTTAATTCCCATTCGCTAACACCTTTGTATTCCCAAGCAGCAACATAAGCAAAGTTCACATCATCACGTTTTGCTTCACCTTCTTCTGTTTGGTGTTCTTCGCGGAAGTGACCTCCACAACTTTCTTCGCGATTTAATGCATCTTTACACATTAATTCTCCCAATTCAATAAAGTCTGCAACACGACCTGCTTTTTCTAAATCCGGATTAAATTCGTCAGCACTTCCTAGTACACGTACATCACTCCAAAATTCTTTTCGTAATGCTTGAATCTGAGCAATAGCTTCTGTTAAACCTTCTTTATTACGAGCCATGCCGCATTTGTTCCACATAATAAGTCCTAAACGTTTATGGAAACTTTCTACAGATTTAGTTCCTTTAATTGATAAAAATTTATTAATTAAATCTGTTTGTTCTTTTAGGGCTTGGTCAAAAGCAGGATGTTTTGTTTTTAATTTATCAATTGAATCAGTTTTATCTTTTTCAGCACTCATACGAGATACTTCAGCTGATAAATATACTCCCAATGTATAAGGGATAACAAAATATCCATCTGCTAATCCTTGCATTAATGCAGATGCACCTAGACGATTGGCGCCATGGTCTGAAAAATTAGCTTCACCTAAAGCGTATAATCCTTTTACGGTGGTCATTAAGTTGTAATCTACCCATAATCCGCCCATTGTATAATGCACTGCAGGATAGATACGCATTGGAGTTTCATATGGATTTTCTCCTGTAATTTGTTGATACATATCAAACAAGTTACCATATTTTTCTTTCACAACTTCTTTACCTAAGCGCATAATTTCTGCTTGGCTCGGGTTTTGAATATTTCGTTTAGCAGCTTCAGTTCTACCATAACGAGCCGTATTATATGCGAAATCTAAGTAAACTGCCATTTTGGAATTACCAACACCATAACCAGCATCACAGCGTTCTTTTGCTGCGCGGGAAGCTACATCGCGAGGTACCAAGTTACCAAATGCAGGATAACGGCGTTCCAAATAATAATCTCTTTCTTCTTCAGGAATATCGGTTGGTTTACGGGTATCATCTTTCTTTTTAGGAACCCAAATACGTCCATCGTTACGTAACGATTCAGACATTAAGGTTAATTTAGATTGGTGATCACCAGAAACAGGAATACAAGTTGGGTGAATTTGTGTGTAACAAGGATTTCCGAAGTAAGCGCCTTTTTTGTGAGCTTTCCAGGCAGCTGTTACGTTACTTCCCATAGCATTAGTCGATAGATAAAATACGTTACCATATCCACCAGTACACAATAATACAGCGTGACCAAAATGTTTTTCCATTTCGCCCGTTATCAAATTACGAGCAATAATACCACGAGCAACCCCATCAATTGTTACTACATCAAGCATTTCGTGACGAGAACATAATTGTACGGCTCCCATTCCAACTTGACGCTGTAAAGCAGAGTATGCCCCTAATAATAATTGTTGTCCAGTTTGACCTGCAGCATAAAATGTACGTTGTACTTGAGTACCACCAAACGAACGATTACTTAACAAGCCACCATACTCACGTGCTAAAGGAACACCTTGAGCCACACACTGATCAATAATATTGGTTGATACTTCCGCTAAACGATGAACGTTTGCTTCACGTGCTCTGTAATCCCCACCTTTAATGGTATCATAAAATAAACGGTAAGTTGAATCACCGTCGTTTTGATAATTTTTTGCAGCATTGATACCACCTTGAGCAGCAATCGAATGTGCGCGACGAGGCGAATCCTGAAAGCAAAATACTTTTACTTTATAACCCATTTCGGCCAAAGAAGCAGCCGCAGAAGCTCCCGCTAAACCAGACCCTATAACCAGTACTTCTAAATTACGTTTATTTGCTGGGTTAACTAATGGAACAGTAGAGCGGTATTTAGTCCACTTTTGTTCCAATGTACCTTCAGGAATTTTCGAATCTAATTTTGACATATCTTTTGATTACTTTAATTTTTTACTACTGAAATAGAAACACTTGTTATTTAATGATACCTAAAAACATAGTTAAAGGCATGGCAGCAAACAAAATGCATACAATGATGGAGAACCAAATACCAAATTTTTTAATGCTTGGAGTATATTTTTTATGATTCATACCTAAAGATTGAAATGCGGATTGAAAACCGTGTAATAGGTGATAACATAGTGCAATAACTCCAACTAAATATAATAATACGAAATACCATTGACTGAAAACTTGTTTCATGTTTTCAAACGTATTATGTTCTTCATGAGCAAATACAGCTTGCTTTGTGGGCAACCAAAAATTACCTAAGTGAACTACAAGGAAAATGAGTAATAAAGACCCTAAAACACCCATACTGCGGCTGTACCAAGATGAGTTAGCGGCGCCATCTACCATTGCGTAACCAACAGGACGTGCTTTCTTATTTTCATTAGTTAAAACCCATGCTTGAACAATATGAGCTATTAAACCGGCAAATAATCCGATTTCTACGATACGAATAACAGGGTTGTGAGCCATAAAATGAGCTCCTGCATTAAACGACTCGCCACTATCATTCAAGAAAATGAGAGAGTTAATACTAACGTGCACAATTAAGAATGAAACCAAAAATAGACCGGTTGATCCCATTAGCACTTTTTTACCGATTGATGATTTTAAGAATTTGTTATTCATTATTTAGATATTTATTGTTTTTAATTTAATTACAAGAACACCATTTAATTATCTGTAGGAACAAAAAATAATTTTCAAAAAAGCCCCTCATTATTTTTGACCCGGCAAATGTATAATTGTCAAGGATTTAAAACAACATTTTTTAAAGCTTTTGTTACATTTAATAACAAGATTAAGACCTATTTAGTTTATAAATAGACCAAAATAAGCTTATTTGGAATGGTTCTAAATTTTTTAAGGTAAAATACGTAATTGGTTTCTTTTTCAGAGGCTTTGATGAAAGTTATATCAATTCATTCTATTTTTGGATGTAAAATCTAGTGTAATCATATAGATTTAAAACATCTTTTGAATTTATGATTCGACAGATAGATGTATAATTTCATTATTTTTTTCCGTGACGTATTTCCCAAGATTACTTCCATTTCTATGCACATTTTCGCAAACTAAAGGAAAGGAATGTTCAAGACGTAAAATGGTCAACAAATCATTTTTAGATAATTTACTGTTCACCGCTTCGAGCACTAAAAATTCGAAATTATTACAATATTGTAGTAATAAAACCTTATCAGGATTATATTTGATTTTAACAACTTGTCTCTCTTGTAGGTTTTTAATAATGATTTGCTGAGTATTTTCAAGATAAGAATTACTCTCAATATTTTCTTTATTAATGGCAGATTTAAAACATTCAAAGCCTGCGTAAACAGCTAAAATATCGAGTGTATAAAGCCTAGGTTTGTGCTGGCCAATTATAATTCCAAATAATCTTTTTAAAGTTGTTGCACTTACATTCGCATTGCATTTTCTTTTAATAGAAATTGACAACTCTTCACAATCTTTTGGATATCGAATAGGTTTTCCATATTTCAATTCAATTCTGTTTTTCAAAAACTCAGGAATCATTTTTGTATTATTTTTTCGAAAATTAATATTTAACATTAAAAAACAACATATTTAAACGAAATATTTATTTTGAATAATTTGAATAAAATAAACAGAGGTGTATTTAAGTCAAAAAATATTCGAATTAAATCATAAACTTTGAAATTAAAATAAGCGTTTTGATATTCCTATACCCACTGCTACCCGTTTTTTATCAAGTAGTAGTGCATGTTTTTTAAGGCATACTTGGTTTAAAAAGAAAAATATTCAGCCTGATATCCGTTTGTTAGGTCAGTTGATTTTTGGAATTATAAAAAATAGATGGTTGTAAGCGAAATGAATTATAATTAATCTAAATTGATTTTTTTATCTAACAGATAATGATTTCTGTCTGGTGAATTTCTTAATATTAACTCACCAATAAATCCTGCTAAAAATAGCATAGTACCCAATATCATGGATGTAAGGGCTATAAAAAAAGATGTGCGGGTTGTTAGCAATTTAGCCGGTAAATGATTCACAACATGATATAACTTATCTAGTCCTAAGTAAATAACAGAGGAAAATCCAATAATAAAAATTAATGTACCAATTAACCCAAAAAAATGCATCGGACGTTTTCCAAATTTTGAAAGAAATGAAACGGTCAATAAATCTAAAAAACCATTGATGAATCTGTCCCATCCAAATTTACTGACCCCATATTTACGTGCTTGATGTTGAACAACTTTTTCGCCAATTTTATTGAATCCAACATTTTTTGCTAATACAGGAATAAAACGATGCATTTCACCATATACTTCTATACTTTTTATGACTTCTTTACGGTAAGCTTTTAACCCACAGTTCATATCATGTAATTTAATACCTGAAATTTTTCTGTTTGTCCAATTGTATAATTTTGATGGTATATTTTTAGTGAGTGCATTATCAAATCTTTTTTGTTTCCAACCACTCACTAAGTCATATTGACCTGATATAATCATATTATATAGTTCAGGAATTTCATCAGGAGAATCTTGTAAATCGGCATCCATCGTAATCACAACGTCCCCTTGTGAGGCTTCAAACCCAACATGTAAGCCAGGTGATTTGCCGTAGTTACGTCGAAATTTGATGGCTTTTACACACGGATTAAGTTTAGCTAAGTTTTCTATAACCTGCCAAGATTTATCCTTACTCCCATCGTCGATAAATAAAATTTCATATGAATATCCGTTTGTATCCATCACGCGCTTAATCCAGTCGTGTAATTCAACTAATGATTCTTCTTCGTTAAATAAGGGGATGACAATTGAGAGATTCATATAATATGGTTAATGAAATTCTAAATATAGTTAAGATATAATTTTTATCAAAATTATGTAAATAATGAAATTCGTTACATTTATAAAAATGTAAGGTTTTTAATTATTTCCCTTCTATTTAGTATTAACTACTCGCATTTTTCGGGAGAAGTTGCTAATTATACATTAGCCTGTAATTATGAGTAATGATGCTGAAGGATTTAATTCTGTCTTTTTTCAATTTTGGACCGGATTAAGCTTAGATGTGAGTTTTTAAATCATCAAACCAGGTATATCACAAATATTATTTACTTAACTCCATCTGCAGTTGATACTTCAATGATTTTAATTTCAAATAAGGGATTTTGAAAAGATTTTTATTTTTTGTTTTTAAATACACTTCATTCATTACCCATTGAATAGCGAATTGATAATACTGTTTTGAATAGGTACGTTTAAAGTCGATATCTCTATCTGTAGAAGTTTCCCATTCTAAACTTTGATCTAAAAATTCATTTTTCACTTCATTATATAGTTCTGTTCCTTTAATAGGATAAGCAATAGTAATAGTATACTGAGACGGATTAGATTGCACTAAATGCTCAATAGTTTCTTTAATGTCTTCTTTAGTTTCTCCTGGGTAACCTAGCATAATAAATGTACCAGCTTCTAAACCATGGTGTTTGGCAAGTTGAATCATTTGTCGAGTTTGCATGACATCTACTCTTCTATCCATAGCATCAATTATTTTTTGAGAACCACTTTCGGCTCCAACCCAAACCCTGAAACAACCACTTTCTTTTAATGTTTTTATGACTTCCTCATTTAATCTATCAGCTCGTGAAATAATTTCATAAGGAATAACGGCATCCACTTTTTTAACCTCCTCTGCAAATTCCCTTAACCACTTATGATGAATAGTAAAAACATCATCTACAAACCAAATCATATCTGGATTGTAAGTATCTTTAATCTGCTTCATTTCCTGTGCTACTAATTGCGGAGAACGTCTACGATAAGTGCCACCATAAACTGCTCTGCTACACCATTTGCAGGTATATGGGCAGCCACGCATGGTATTTATACTCATCATACTATACCCATGGTGGGTTTTCCAGCCATTTAAGTATGGTGTAAAACTAATTTTTTCTCTGGCTGGAAAAGGCAAAACATTTATATCTTTTATTAAAGCGCGTTCGGGTGTGGTAATTACTTTTCCATTCTCTAAATAAGCCAATCCTTTGATATTAGAAATTGCTATACTAAGCGGAGTTGAAGCATCTAAAATTTTTATCGCATTTATTAATTCCAAAGTAGTTTCTTCGCCTTCGCCAATAATAATAAAGTCGGCGCCATAATTCAAAAAATTCTCTGTATGATTTCTAACTTCTGGTCCACCAAGAATTATTTTTGTATCGTTTAGTAACGGTTCACTTTTTATATACTTAATAATTTTAAGCACATTCAACTTCGTCATTAAATTAGTATAAATAGCTACAACATTTGGCTTCGTAGTAATTAATTGTTCTTTTAATTTATCTAAAGTAGAAAAAGTAGAATCAAATACGTCGTTCTCGTAACCATGTTTTTCGAGAAAAGCAGAAATATATAAAATTCCCAATGGCACATAAGGCTTCATGATTTGAAGTTCCTTTGGATCTTCACTCAAAAAATAACCGTGTGTAAAAAGAATTTTCATTTGTTATAAAAATACGCCTTTATTTCTTTTTAAAAACAATTAAGTAATGATCGGCGTAGTTTGATAAAAACGAAAAATGACCAAATAGGTTATCTAATAATTTCAAGAAACCAAACAGACCTTTTCTTTTTACAACATAAGATTCTAAATAAGATGGTGGCACAAATAGACCGATAGGTTTAGCAGAAATGTAATTGTAATTTTCTTTAAATAACTGCTTCATATCTGCTGGGCTGTAATAATAAGTTTTAAAATGATTGCCTTTGATGTTTGCTTCAACGCCATCTTTATTTCTTCTACGATTTGCCTTTATAAACTCATTTTTATATTTAAAGAAAAAGTTCTCCCATTTACAATTAGTTCCCATAATTACAAAAGCTAATTGATCAGAAGATTTTTGAACTTGCTTACAACTGTTTTTAAATTTTTGGAGTTCCTCGTTATTCAAACAATTTAATCCCCCAAAATTTGAAAAAATGATATTGTATGTATTTGGGGCAAGTAATGAAATATCTTGTGCTGACAATTGTTTAAAATCAACAGTATTGTTAGAGTTTTTATAGTTAGCAACCTCAATCATACCTTGGGAAATATCTGTTGCTGTAACTGTTGCGGCTGTTTTTGATAACCACATAGCATCCTCTCCAGTACCACAATTTATTTCAAGAACAGATTTATTCTGCAAACTTAGTAGCTTTAAAAGTTTCTGATGTACTTGCAAACGTTGTGCTTTACCAATTAAAGAATTAGTAAAATGATTGTCATAGCTTTGAGCGTATGTATCAAAATTTTGCTGTTGCATCAGGCTCAATTTGTTTCAGTTTTAGCTTTTCTAAAAATTCTTGTGGAATTATTTTAATTAAAGACAGTGTGTTTTTTAAATTTTGTTTAGTTGGTTTAAAAAATATTTTTTTAGCAGATTCATAGGCAATGTGTTTTTTATAACGGCGATGGATATAACGTTGCAGCTGTTTATAAAACTCTGGTTTGTAAGTGTTTTTAAACATCATATCCAAATCATCGCTATCTGTCCAATTGCTTTTATCTTTCAATTCTTCTTTTACTTTATCGTAAAATACAGTACCAGGCAAAGGATAAGAAACGGAAATACCAATATCATCAGGCAATAAATCCTCAACCATTTTCACTGTCAATTTAATATCATCAATGGTTTCCCCTAAATAACCTAATTGCAAAAACAAAGAAATATGAATATTATTCTTTTTCAATAAACGAGTTGCTTCATAAATCTGCTCAACCTTAGTGCCTTTATCCATAGCATCCAATATTCTTTGAGAACCACTTTCAGCTCCCATCCAAACCATAGTGCAACCGCTATTAGCTAAGTGTTTGATATTATCTTCCTCTAATAATAAATCAGCGCGACTTTGTATCTTGTAGCTAACTTTAACCTTCTCTTTTTTAATATAATATTCAAAATCCCTTAACCAGTTAGGCTTCAAACCAAAAATATCATCGGCAAACCAAATATGAGTAAATCCAAATTGCTGTTGCCATTTCTTAATTTCCAATACAATTTTTTCAGGACTGTGCGAATTATATCGATTACCATAAATAGGTTTTGCACACCAATTGCACTTATAAGGACAGCCACGTGTGGTAACAAAATTTAGTGAAAAATAGCTATGATTTTCTAACCACATTTTTTTGTAAGGACTAATATCTATTAAATCCCAAGCAGGCGATGGCAATACGTCCAAATCTTTAAGTACTATTCTGGCAGATGTTTTTATAAGATTGTGATTATTTACAAATGCTATACCTGAAATTTTTTCGAAAGAAGTATTATTTTTAAATGAATTACATAATTCTAATACAGTTTGCTCTGCTTCACCAATAACAACAATATCTGCCCCATGATTTAAATAATCTAACGAATGATCTGTAGCGTCAGAACTAGCAACAATGACTTTGCATCCTTTAGATTTTGCATAAGCCTGCATATTAAAACATGCTTCACGCATATTAGTCAAACACATTTTAGTTAAATAGTTAAATCCATCATCGTAACAAATAAAAATATCTGGATTAAAAGTATCTATATCCTTACAAACATCCGATACAGAATCGCAGAACATTGTATCAAATAACTTAACCTCATAATCATTTTCACGCAAGTAAGACATCGCGTAAAGAGTTCCGAGAGGAGGATACGGCTGGGCTGTTTGATATTGTTTAGTATCAAACTTTAAAAAGTAACTATGCGAAAAGAGGACTTTCAACTAAGTTAGATTAATGTTAAATTTAGATTCATAGTCTTTAATTTTATCAGCATACATTTGCAAAACTTTATTCTGATAACCATGCGTATGTCTCTTACACACATGCTTTCTGGAACGAAACTGCAAATCAAAGTCTTCATTACTCATTTCAGGGTACTTTTGTCTCCACCTGCTCAAAGTAATATTTAAAAGGGTTGAATCTATAAAATTTCCAAACCTTCCATAAAATATAGTTTCAATTAGTATTTTATACCATGGGTCATTAATTTCCTGACTCTCAAATTCACGGTTCTCAATTTTATTTTTAAAATATAACTTATACCACAAATTATTTCCCAGTAACGATTTATATGCTTTATGATTAATGGTAGGAATCAAATATGCTAATTCTGTAGCTACAAATAAATTCTTATCATTAATCGCTAAATCTGATTCTGATATAAAATAATTTAAACAATATAATTTTTTCTTTTCTTTTGAGAATGTTTTAAATAAAATAATATACAGTGTTCTACAAATCCACAATCTATTTGGCTTTGTTATTATAAAAAAATCAAAATCACTGTTTTCATCAAAATAATTTTTTGATAATCCTCCGGATATACAAACACCAGACACAAATGGAAATTTAGAAATCTGTTTACTAATGTCATTAGCCTTACTTAACATTTTTTCAGCTAATACATTTCCGCTTAATCTTCTTTCAACATTAGGCTTGATGTTATTGGCAGTTGAGTAAAAATTTCCAAGTTTGTAAATACATTCTGTTTGAATTAAGCTATTAATTTCAATCTCAAATTTATTTTTAGATTCCGAGAATGAGCTATTCTGGTATATTTCATCCAAATTTAACGGATAATTAAAAACGTCAAAATACAATATCGTCTTAATTATTTCTTTCTGAGTATCCGAAATACAGTATCGCGTAATCAAAAGATGTGCTTTGAATTATTTATTTAATATTATCTCAAATATAAAGTTTTTTTCCCAAGCTATTTTCTTTTCATGAATCAGTTTAAAAGATAAATCATAATCAAGTGCGAGTTTTTCAATTCTGATAATATCACAATTATCTGCTAATACCATATAACAAAAACCTTTAGGATTTAGATACTTTTTTATAGAAGAAAAAAAATGTTTAAAAAACTCTCCATTTTTACCACAATACCAAGCGTACATACTCATATCATCTGGCGATTTGAAAAAATATGGTGGATTTAATACGATATAATCAAACATTTCTTCTGGAACATCATTAAATCCATCTGATTGGATTATATTAAACCTTATGTTGTTGTTATGAATATCAAAATTTCTTTGGAAATTATATTTAATATTTTCAACCGCCTTAGGATTGATATCAAAACAAAAAACATTCGCACCTTTTCGATATGCTACTAAACTAATTAAACCACTCCCAGAACATGGTTCACAAAATGATTTATTATTTAAATCTAATTTTTCAACAAATTCAGCTAAATACTTTGAGCTAAAAAAAAACTGAGGATGAAATACACCACTAAATATTTTGAGTTTTAATCCTTTATAATTAAAAAAGGTATTAAACTTTATATAGTGTTTAATAACAGGTTTAAATAGTGTATTAACTAATTTTTGGTAAATCATTAAAATCCTTCAGTTTCTGGTTGACGATATTTCCAAATTTTCTGAAACAACCTAATTTCTTTTGGAAAGGAGTAAATACCTGATACATAACGCCAAGAACTAATTGTCTTTATAATTTTACGTTTAAGTGGGGTTAATCGAATATCAGAGCAACTTGGGTATGTGCCATTTAATACTGTTTCAAAATCCCTAATCTTATCTATCATATATGGCTTAAGCCATGGCGTTAGTGGATTTTTACGTAAATCAAATTTTTCCCACTGAGGACTAATCCAGTCTTCTAACTTTTCTGGAAACTTAAATCCTGCTGCAATAACTTTTTCATATAAATCTGATCCCTCTGTAGGAACTGGGCTATAAGTATAAATAATAATTTCAGTATCAGGATTTACTTTTTTTATTTTTTTAATAAAAGAAATATCTTCTTCTATTTGTTTATTCACTTGTTCTTCTGTTGGAGCTGGCATACCTAAAACAAAAGAATACTCAGGAATAATATCAAATTTTTTTAAACGTTCGGCAAATGCAAGAATTTGAGCTCCTGTTTGAGTTCCACCCTTATCCATTTGCTTTAACACCTCATCATTTCCTGTTTCGGCACCGAAAAAAATCATTTTACAACCTGAGTCACGTATCACTTTGAGAGACTCGTCAGAATATTTATACATCGTATCGATTCTTGCTTCGCCCCACCAAGTAATATTTTCTGACTTAATTTGCTTGGCAAACTCTACTGTCCTTTTTTCAGACACAAAAAAATTATTATCATGAAACTCTAAAGAATCGCCGCCATATGTTTGTTTAATATGTAATATATCATCATAAATACCTTTTGCAGATTTACCTTTCCATCGTGCATTATAAATAGGAACAATCGCACAAAAAGAACAAGTAAAAGGGCAACCAAAACTACTATGATAAGCAATGGTTTTTTTACCTAAATATGTTTTGCATAAATAGTTTGATAATGGATAAAATTCATTGAGCTTATCATAAGGTAAGGCCGGCAATTTATCTAAGTCTAGTAATTCTGCTTTAGCTGTTTTAATGATTTCATTTTCAGCTTTATAAATTAAGTTTTTTATGTAACTAAAATCTGATTTGCTCTCTAGTGCATCGAGTAAAGAAGGAAAAGTATAGTCACCTGGTCCATTAATTACAAAATCAACAAATCCTGATTCTAAACACGTTTTATATTGATTTGACGCAAAATAGCCTCCCCAAATTATTTTAATAGTAGGAAAAAGGTCTCGAATTTTTTTTGAAAAAGGAATTGCCTCTTTTAATTGCGGGCCTGGCATTACAGTACATCCAAAATAAGAGAAATTCCCAGTAGCTAAATAGTCTTCGATTTTTCTCCAAGGATCTTTTTCTTTATTTCCATCAACTATAACCCATGGGTACTTGCCATCAATACTAGCAGCAACTTGCAATACACTATTTGGAATACGTGCATTAAAATTTGTAGCTCTCGGATTAAATAATAAAACTCCCTTTTCCAACAGTATAAAATATTAATTTAATTGTTAACTATTTTTTCTTTTCTGTAGGCATGAATCATAAAGAAAATAATTGAAATTGGTATAAATACAAAAACCAAAATATATAATTTAGGCCAAATAGGTTTTTTACTAACCACACAAGGTTTAATTAATTCAAAGCTATTTGTCAATTTTTTTTGATTAAGTAGCCATAGTTGTTCTTTAAATCTTCCCATATTAATATCATATGCCTTATATGGATCAATAGGTACATTATAAACCATTCCGTTTCCAGTTGCTACAGGAGCTTTAATACTACTAATGATAATGTTTTTCACACTATCCATTTCATTAATTTCACGATTTATTTTTCTTTCTAAACTATCAATATTTGCAAGTCTTCTAGAACTCAACTTTTGATAATGTGAGCTATTTTCTAAGTATTTAATTAAAGCATTTTGAACTTCAATAAATCGATTATGCTCGCTCATATTAAAGGTAATTACCACTGAGTTACTACTATCTTTTGATGCAGATTTAAAGATAGGTAGCAATTCTATTTTTTTGAGTAAAAGCGCTTCATTTTCGGGTATTGATAATTCGTTGGATATAGTTTGATAATCCTTATCCTTCACTAAATTTTGTATATCCAAAAGCATACTAAAAAAAAACAAATCTTTATCTTCGTTTGTTTTAATAATAAAAGAGCCTGAATAAACTGAAGGAAGTGTGAACTTTAATATAACTGCTAATAAAATGCCACAAGAAACATACACAAATGATAGTTTATAATATTTTTTTAATAAACTTAACGGGTAAGTTATTAGCTTGAGTATAACTGTAAAATCAATAATGTCGTCTTTCTGTTCCGTCATATTTAAATTGTATTGGCTTGTAGTATCATATAAAGCTAAGTATACTTATAAATAGCTTCATTTTTATTCATTAGTTGAGATAAATATATATATTTTTGATTGATACCACAATTCCATAAATGCAAATAAGTAAACAGTTAAAAAAAAATACATTATGGAGTATACTGGATTTAGGAATATATCCAATAATGATGATTATTGCTACACCTATTTTTATAAAAAATTTAGGTTATGAGCAGTATGGTATTTGGATGTTAGCATCAACTGTTAATCAATTTATTTTTGTTTTAAATTTTGGGTTAGGGGATTCGACTATAAAAATAATTTCAGTAAACAGAGCTCTTAGTAAAAATTCTTTAATCGTTTCAAGTATTAACACAAACTGGTCGCAGGCAATAATCATTTGTGTATTATCATCTATTTTAGGTGGCGTTATTTCACTAACACCTTTGGTTGAATTTTGGTTTCACATCCCTAACCATCTTTTGTACACAGCAAAAACTGTTTTATTTTTAGCATTTACATCTGCAGGTATAAAATTCTGCGAAATGGTTCTTTTGAGTATTTTTAAAGGATATGAGCGTTTTGATACTTCATCTCAACTCTCATTACTATCAAGGAATAGTGTTGTTATTATCAATATTTTCCTCGTCATTTTAGGATATTCTCTATCTGTAATTTTTTTAAGTATAGTATTAATAAACATCTTTAATGTTTTAGTTCAACTAATAACAATAAGTAAAAAATTCACAACACTAAAATTTACTCCAAAATTAAGCCTTAAGTTACAATTTATAAACAAAGATCAATTTTGGTATTGGCTTCAATCCGTTATTGGCTTAATTGGTTTTTTAAGTGATAAACTATTTGTTGGATACTTTACTAATTTAAAAACTTTAGGAATGTACTCAATTGCTTCCTTAGTTGGAAATCAACTATATAACATTTTAATGTCGTTAGGCGGCTTTATGTTTCCAAAGGTTGCATATGAGAAAAGTTTAAATAATACATTTTTACAATTGTATCATAACTCTCGTTTTGTAATAGCAGCCGTCGGATGGGTGTTGATTTATATTTTATTATCAAATGGTAACTGGATTTTTAGTTGGTGGTTAGGAAATGATTATTACAAAGAGAGTATCGAATACATAAATCTATATTTGGTATTTGTTTCCTTTATGCTATTAAATATTATTCCATATCAATTTATAAATGCTTCCGATTCATTACATTATAACTCACTACTAGAGATAATTCTCAGAATGTCGCACGTTTTTGGAATAATAATAGGATACTACTTTAATGGAGTAAATGGATTATTATGGGGATTGATAAGCGCTACCACTATAAACATGATTTTCCAGTACTTTGTGTTTTATAAGGTTGTTTTGAAATTGCCGTCACATCTAAACAGTATTTTAATTATAATACCTGCCCTTGGTTTTATTGTATATGTTTTAAACTTATCATCTGTAATAAATTTTTCAGCATTTTGTTTTTCACTAATTACGTTTTATTTATTCTACTATAAATCAAGTAATTTATTTTTTGGAGGCGAGAGTACAAAATAATCAATCATTTACATTAAAAATATCGCTACAAAAACTTGTAGCTTATGTATACTTTTTCTTTAATTCTGTGGGATTAAAAGGAGGGTTACTCTATACTAATCTGTTAACACCATTTTTACTGATATGGATACATAAAAAGGGCTTTATAAAAAAATTAGTAATTCCATTACTAATAATAATGCCATTTTCTGTTATTCATTACATCATGGGTGTTGATTTAAAAACTTTTATTATTTCACATGTACTGTTCTTTAGTTCAATCGTTTTTGTTTTGGCTGCTTATATTTACTTAGCAAACTATAAAAGCTTAAAGCCTGTAATGAAGAGTATCTTGGTTTTTAATTTTGTCTTAGTATTAATTGCCATTCCATTTTACTTCATGGATAAACCATTTCAGCAACTTTTTTGGTATACAAATAAATTCACAGATCAGAGTAAAATTTCGCGTTTATCTTTATTTACTTTTGAAGCGTCTTATTATTCATTATTATTAGTTCCCATTGTCTATTATTATCTATTAAAAATTGGCTTTTACAAGTCGATTCAAAAAAAGATTCAAATTCTTGCATTGACATTAATTCCATTGATATTATCGATGTCATTTGGAATTATTGGAGGAACGTTAATTGTATTTTTATTAATGATATGGTTTAACCGATATTTATTAGTTACCAATAGAAAGGTATTTTTTATCTTAAGTTCATTACTCGCTATAACAGTATTGAGTTTAATTACTTTGTTTTTGTTTTTTTCTGACAATATCCTAGTGGCTAGAATTGGAAATATTTTTACTGGCACTGATACATCCTATAGTGGCAGAACCTCTGAGTCATTTCAGGTTGCTTGGGAAATAGCAAGTAAAAAAAGTATCTGGTTTGGTTCTGGATTAGGGCAGCCAAAATTACTTCTTCCGGATATTATTGAACAACATATTCGCAATAACACACTTTGGCATTGGAAAACAGGTGATACTTATCGTATTCCAAACACTTTAGCAGAAACATTAGCAATTTTTGGTATTATAGGTTTAGTCGTTCGATTAGTAATCATTTTTTATTTATTCGTAAAAACTAAAGTAAATACTAATTATTTCAGACTTTCATTATTTCTCTTTATTTTTATTTATCAATTTACAGGAAGCTATATTACAAATGTTGTAGAATATGTTATTTGGGTATTTGCCTTTACTAATGTATTTCCTGAGTTTGATGTTAATGGCAGTACATCCAAACAAAAAACACTTACATAAGCCGAAAAGATAATGTCACTAAAAATAGCTATGATTGCCAGGCCTAATCTGTTTTCTGTGCCAGGAGGAGATACGGTACAAATAACCAAAACTGCTACAGCATTAATTGAAATAGGCGTAAGTGTTGATGTTTTAACAGATTCAAAAATAAATTATAGTAAATATAATCTTCTGCACTTTTTTAATATAATTGATCCTGAAGATATTTTAGGGCACATTTTAAAATGCAATCTTCCTTATGTTGTATCAACAATTTATGTAGATTATAAAGAATATGATAAATTACATAGAAAGGACGCTTTAGGAGTATTAAGTAAAATATTTCCTCGAGATACTATAGAATACTTTAAAACTCTAGCAAAATATATTTGTAAAGGTGAAAAAGTAAGTACTCTAAAGTTCTTTTTTAAGGGTCATCGAAAATCTATTCAGTATATTTTAAAAAATGCTTCTTTACTACTGCCAAACTCTGAAAGTGAATATAATCGATTAGAAAAAGATTACAAGATTAAACAAAAATACATAGTAGTGCCAAATGCTATTGATCCAAAATTATTTAAATACGATAAGCAGCAGGAAAGAAATATAATATTATGCGTTGCGAGAATAGAGGGTAGAAAAAATCAATTAAACGTTATTAGAGCATTAAAAGATACTAGTTATAAAGTAATATTTATAGGTGCAATATCTCCTAACCAGCAGAATTATTACAAACAATGTAAAGCAGAGGCAACAGCAAATATGCAATTCTTCAACTTTATGAATCAAGAGCAATTGCTTGATTATTACAGCAAAGCAAAAGTACATATACTAGCTAGTTGGTTCGAAACAACTGGTTTAAGTAATTTGGAGGCAGGTGTAATGGGTTGCAACTTAGTAGTTGGACGACGAGGTGATGTAGAAGAGTATTTTGATAACATGGTTGAATATTGTGAGCCAGACGATTTACAATCAATAAGAACTGCCGTTGAAAAATCATGGAATAAAGATGCATCCTCAACGTTACAATACAAAATTTTTAATAACTTTACTTGGAAAGCCGCAGCAAAAATAACACACGACGAGGCTTATCAAATTATTTTAAGTCATGATTCGATTAGATGAACTAACAAAAAATAAGGAAAAGTACAGGCTTCAATTTTTACTAGCAAAACCATTCTCTTATCTAGTAATAGATGACTTTTGCGATAAGGAAAAGCTAACACAACTTTATAACGAACTTCCAGAAATACAAACTAAAAGTAGAGATTACGTATTTGCAGCAAACAAATTCGAAAAATCTAAATTTAGTACTGTCTCACCTCTATTTGCAGAACTGCACAACGATTTATTGTCGGAAGAATTTAAATCTTTTTTAAAATTCATAACTAACCAAGAAGTGTTTATTGATAAAGCGTTTCATGGTGGTGGAATTCACCAAGGGAAAAAGAAAAGTTTTCTAGATATGCATCTTGACTTTAATTACCATCCTCTTCATAAAAATTGGTATAGATATTTAAATTTATTATTGTACTTAAATAAAGATTGGAAGCCAGAATATGGCGGACATTTAAAAATTCAAGATCTTAGAACATCTGAGTCACATGATATTGAAGTGCCTTTTAACAGAATGGTGATTCAATTAACTAATAATTACACGCTGCATGGGTACGATGTAACAAACTTCCCGGATGGTATGTTCAGAACATCTATTGCCTCCTATGCATATATGGAACATCAGTACATTGTAGAAAAACCTCGTACAACCGATTGGCATGTTGGAGAAGGAAAACCTATGAAACAATTTTTAGCAAGCATCTATGACCCAGCTGTAAAAATTAAAAATAAATTATTTGGCAGTGGTACAGCCAAAAACCAATAGTTGTATATAAATGAAAATCGCAATCATTGGTACACGTGGAATTCCAAATAACTATGGTGGTTTTGAACAGCTAGCCCAATACTTATCAGTAATCTTATCAGATGATGGTTATGATGTTACTGTATACAACTCATCATTACATCCTTATCAAAAAACTAAATTTAATAATGTTAATATTGTTCACTGTGCTGATCCTGAAAATAAATTAGGAACTGCTGGACAATTTATTTACGATTTAAATTGCATTTTACACTGCCGTAAACAGCAATATGATATTATTTTACAACTAGGTTATACTAGTAGCTCTGTATGGTCTTTCCTGTTTCCAAAAAAAACGAAAATCGTTACAAACATGGATGGTTTAGAATGGAAACGAAGTAAATATGGATTTCTTACTAAACTGTTTTTAAAGAAAGCGGAACATTGGGCAATAAAATATAGTGATATTCTTATATCTGATTCAAAAGGAATACAAAACTATCTTGAAAAGGCGCACAAAAAATCATCTGTATACATACCTTACGGCGCAACTGTTTTTAATACGTCAGATAAAAGCACCTTAACAAAATTCAACATTGAACCTTTTTCTTATTATCTCGTAATTGCTCGAATGGAACCTGAGAACAATATTGAAACAATCATAAAAGGGTATCTCGAATCAAAATCAAACAACTCGCTAGTAATAGTAGGCTCAACAAAAACGTCTTTTGGTCAATATCTTAAAAAAATATATCCCTACTCTTCTATTTTGTTTTTAGAATCCATTTATGATATCAACATACTAAACCAATTACGTTTTTATTCAAACATCTATTTTCACGGACACTCTGTGGGAGGAACCAATCCGTCACTTTTAGAAGCAATGGCATCTGGTGCTTTTATTTGCGCTCATAGAAATGAGTTCAACGAATACATCTTAGAAAATGACGCCATGTACTTTAGTTCGCCTAAAGAAGTGCGTGACATTATTCAGCAATTTATACCTACAGAAAAAAAAGATATTACCTTAAAAAATAACGAGATTAAAATAAAAAATATGTATAGCTGGAAAAACATCAGTAGTGCCTATTTAAAAGTATTTGAGGGAATATGAAATTTTTTGAGGAAAATACATACCGAAAAATTCACATCCTTATAATAGGGTTAATTGCGTTTACTTTTCCGTTTTCGATAATTTTGAATTCAGCATTAATTATTTTATGCACAACATTTTTAATACTTCAAGGGTGTTTTGTGAAAGCATTACTAAATGCTTCGAAAATTTTATTTGTTAAAATATTTTGGTTATTATTATTTTTATACATAATTAGTGCATTATTGAGCAAAAATCAACACGAAGGCTTTGCTATTATTGAACGCAAAGCATCCTTTTTTATTTTACCCATCTTAATTTTTGCTTTTCCTATTTCAATATCAGAAATTAAAAAAATTTGCGAACTCTTTGTTCTGGGAATATTAGTAGCTTTTATAATTTGTTTAGGATATGCTCTCTATCAATTTGCATTTAATTCTAGAGAATTAGAACTCTTTTTTTATCAAAAATTAACTACGGTTTTAAATATGAATGCAGTATATATGGCTTCATACAGCATTATAGCATTGCATATTTCACTGTATTTTTCAAATGAATATAGTAAAGTCTTAGTTGCAACAGTATGCATTCTGCTTATTATATTTTGCATTTTGCTAAATTCAAAAATGATGTTTCTGTGCTTGTGCTTAGGTTTAATAATTTTCGCCTTCAAAAAACTAAGCCGTCTTCAAGCCTTTTTAGCTTCATCCATCATATTAGTTAGTATGTTTTTTGTAAGTGTTGGCATCCCAAAAGTAAAAGAAAGAATCTCTCTTGAAGTTAATTCAAATATGTCGGTGGTTAAACAAGATACGTTTAGCTATGATACGCCATTTACTGGAACATCTTTACGTTTAGTGTTCTGGAGGCTTTCAAAAGAAATTATCAAAGAGAATAACGGTTGGTTAATTGGAGTGCACACAGGAGATTTTCAGGATTTACTAAATAAAAAATACAAAGAAAAGGGAATATATACAGGAAACCCAGAATTAAAGGACACTGGTTATCTAGGTTATGGACCACATAATCAATACATAGAAATTCTTTTATCCTTAGGGTTTTTAGGTCTCATTGTATTCATATGCTTATTAGGAAACTATATAAAAAATGCATGGGTTTTAAATAATTATTTAGCTTTTCAATGTATACTTCTATTTGTTTTTTTCTTTATATCAGAATCTGTTCTTTCTGTTAATAAAGGGATAGTCGTTTTTACATTTTTTACATTACTGTTTTTATGTTTAAAACCTTCCACTAAAGAATCGCTTTAGTAATATTAATGTTCCAAAAACAATAGTAAATTAGTTTCCAACAAGCACAATGAGTAATTTACCTTTAGAAACCACTATAAATCTAATTTTAAAACGCAGTATAGACGTTATAGTATCGTTAACTGTCATCTTTCTTTTTCTATCTTGGTTCATTCCCATTTTAGCTATTATTATAAAACTTACATCTAGAGGTCCCGTATTTTTTATACAAAAACGAAGTGGGAAAAACGGCGTTTTGTTTAATTGTATTAAACTAAGAAGTATGTATCCCAATGCTTTAGCCAATCAACAACAAGCAACAGAAAATGATAACAGGATAACCTGGATAGGTAAATTTCTGAGAAAGTTTAGTTTAGATGAATTGCCTCAATTTATAAATGTGTTAATTGGTCAAATGTCAATTATAGGTCCACGTCCGCATATGCTGAAACACACTGAAACATATTCTGAAATCGTAGAGGACTATATGGATCGGTTACATGTAAAGCCTGGCATTACAGGTCTTTCTCAAGTAATGGGATATAGAGGTGAAATAAAAAACAGAACAATGATTGCTAACCGAGTTAGACTAGATATTTTTTACATCAAAAAATGGAGCATAGGATTAGATATGCATATTGCAATGAAAACGGTTAAATTAATGCTAATGGGTTGATGTTTTTTCTCTTAATTAATGGTCTTGACTTATAATAATTAATCCCATCATTAGATACAAAGACATAACAAATTTCTGGAGATTTTGATTTTATTTCCGCCTCTTTAGAACCATTTTGCCATAAATAATATTTGAATGACTGTTTAGTTTTTAAAATAAATTCATCATTGTTTTGTATAATCTCTAAAGTTGGTTGATCTAATTTAAAGGGAAGATTTTTGTAATAATAAGCTCTGTAAGAAATCAATGTATGAGCCAATAGCTAATAAGGCTAAAGGCATGGTATAAAATACCGCTTGAGGATTGTATAATATAACGGTATGTTTCAATTTATTTAAGTTATATTATAATTACTAATTCGAAAAAGCACTACAACACCTACTGCAAGCAGGCAACAAGCCGCCTTCATTAGTTATATCCTTTCTGAATTTAGCAATCATACTACTGTTCCAAATTTCTTTTAAATTATTTTTATACAAATTTCCAATAGTTAAATTATAACATCTACCATGTGCGGGTATTACATCACCATTAGATTTAATCATCATTGCTTGAAAAATATCATAACATTTTTTACCATATAGTTTTTCTGGCTCATGATAAAAAGAATGTAAGACCTCAAAATCATTAATATCTGGAGAAAAAGAAACTTTAAAATTATAATTAACCTTATTTATTTCTTTAATTTCAGAATGCAAAATTTTTAAATCATAAGCATTCAAGTCAATGTCTTTCATATTAGAGGCCGTAGCATGGTATTCTGTTCCAAAACTCATATTATGGTCATCAGCAACATGATCAGGAGTATAATTAGTATGCATAAATCCAATATTTTCTAATGGATATTCTTTAAAGTAATCTAAAAATTCTTTTAAACGACCAATATTCCATTGAGTAATAACACAATAAATAGAAATTTTCGGGTGTTTTTTTTGAGACAATAAATAATCAATTCCTTCTACAGCTTTTTCAAATGATTTATTATAACCTCTAATCTCGTTATGTATATCAGCGGGCCCATCTAACGAAATATATAATTCTTTTAAATCAGCATCAATTAATTTATCAGCCCATTTTTTTAATGATAATGCATTAGTAGTTACGCTTGTAAATAATTTTTTAGATGAAGCATATTTTAAAGTTTCGTATAATTGGCTATAAACTAATGGCTCCGTAAATGCGTATCCTAGTTTCACATTCGGGTAAAACAATGCAGCTTGGTCAGCAATTTTTTTAAATAACTCCAATGGCATGTGCAAAGGAGTGGTGCCAACTAAATTTTGATAAAAATTACTTTCATTGTAATCTACGCCAACATCACACATCTTACAATGTAAATTGCAGGTATTATTGACTCCTAAAACAAGCCAATCGGGGCCATAAAATAATTTACGGGGATAATATTTCTGGTTGTATAATTTAAATTTGTTTATCATTAAAACTATTAACTATAAAACATGCTTGAAAACATTAAAACACAATATAGATTCAAATATAAGTTATATTTAATTGAAAATGAATATCTTTAATTTATAGTAAAAACGGTATGTTTAAAAATATAAAAGTTGTTATGTGTGTATGTTTGCTTCTGTCTAAACTCATGAATCAAGCACAAATTTTATTTGACAATGCAAACTCATCTAAAGTACTAAAACAATCAAAATCTTTAATCTATAAATTAGATTCGATTAATTGGACTGCTGAAAATACATGGGAATACATTCAATGCTTTTTTTGTTCGGGAATGGGTAACTATCATGCGATATCCAATCAGTATAATTTAATAAATTACGTCAAATCATTTCGACCTTATCCAGGCTTATCTATAGTTGATTATACTAAAAATACGTTATTAGATATTATTTTTCAAGATTCAGTTATTAATTATCGCGTAAAAAACATATCAGGTATGGATGAACTATGTCGAAGTTATGATTTGCTCGTTACCAATTGATACAGAAAAAAATAATTTCAACATTTATAACTATAAAGGTGAAAAAATCAACTCACCTCAATTTGGAGAAACCTACCTTATTATAAATGGAAAGGGACATATCAAAACCATTATTTGGAAATAGTTAATGAAAATTACTAATCATAAATTAAAAAAAATATCAAAAAAAATTAATGAGTTTATAATAAATTCATCATACTTGTTATTTGATAAAACCCCTCGATTTATTGAAGATGCCAGAGGTGTGAGGATAATTGTTTACCATGGAATATGCGATGAAAAACCTCATTTATTTAATTCAAGATTTATTACTGCAAAACAATTTGAATTACATTTAAAATTATTAAAAAAATATTACAATCTTATATCCTACCAAGATTTAATAACTAATAAATTGTCGTACGAAAAATTAAATGTCCTTATTACTTTTGATGATGGTTTAAAAAACAATTCCTTACTAGCAATTCCATTACTTACAAATTACAAAATTCCTGCTATGTTTTTTGTAACAGCTATACAAAAGCAATCGTTGCCTTTTATCTTCAACGATATAATAGATATAGCTTCTTACATAGGACCAAAAACCATATTAATTAATAAAGAAGTATTTTATAAGAAAAAAATTAATATCCATCTACGCTACGTAAACAAAGAAAAGATACTACTATCGAATAAATATCATTCAGCAAATTATCAAATAAGGGAACAAGTGCTTAAACAAATATTTGAAAAAATTAATGTGAACGAGTTTAATAATTACAGTCAATATTGTGAATTAATGAACGAATATGACATTAGATCTATTT
Source organism: Chitinophaga pinensis (assembly GCA_945860225.1). GTDB lineage: Bacteria > Bacteroidota > Bacteroidia > B-17B0 > Aurantibacillaceae > UBA4416. The sequence goes on from CAMAPT010000015.1 coordinate 79,181, forward strand.
CAGAACATCCTCTTTTCAAAATAGCTAGTCATGGTTTTCTCCATTCAGATTTAACCAGTTTAAATTCCCAAGAAATACATGAAGAATTAGAATCATCAAAAAAATATCTCTCATCTATTACAAACGAAAGTTGTAAAAGTATTGCTTTTCCTTATGGAAACTATAATAAAGAAGTTTTAAATGCTTGTTATAATTTAGAATTTAAAAACACTTTTAAAACCGAAAAACATGATGAAGAAAAAGAAGGAGTAACTGTTTTTAAACGCCAAACCATTAATCCTTTTATATCTCCAATTTTACAAATGTACTATCTCGCAAAAAACAATTATGAGTAATTATAATTTCATACAACTCAATAATGAAAATATAGGACATTTATACACTCTGTACGAGTTAGTTTATCAAAAAAAATGTGCTGATAATTTATTTGATTATAAATACGAAACACAAAATTATAAGAGAAAATCCATTGGCATAATTGCTATGCATAATAATCAACCTGTTGGGTTTTATGGAATTGTATCGATGATGTTCTCAATAAATAGAGAAGCAGTTCAAGGAGGGCAAGTGTGTGATAATATGATCCATCCTGAATACAGATCTGCAAAATTATTCGTGGAATTGGGAAAACAATCTTTAGCTCTTGCAAATACAAATGGGATTCATTTTGTTATAGGATTTCCAAATCAAAACAGTTATCTAGCATCTGTAAAACTGCTTGGATTTGAATATTTAGAGATGATGAACCGCTACGAAATTCATTTCTCAAAATCTTTATTTAAAAGATTAAATAACAAATTGAAATTGATAAGATTTAAAAAATCTTATCATACAATTGAAAATTCATTAATCAATGAAGGATTTGATGGCGTTATATATGGTAGCAATTTTATAAACTATAAATCATTTCATAATAACAAATTGATACAAAGTAATCAATTTACATTTTGGGTTAATTACACCAATCAATTATGGCTTGGAGCTATCTCAAAACACAACGATAACACTTACGACAATTTAATTGAAACATTAGAAAAAACATTTAAAAAACCATCTTTAACCTATATCGTATCAGGAGGAACAAAAATTAATGAGTATTTAGAAAAAAAATATCAAGCACAAAAAGGATTTCCAGTTCTTGTGAAAAATTTATCCAATAAATATTCACTTACAAATTTAAAATTTCAGTTTTGCGACAATGATATCTTTTAACTTAATGACCAATTTTATTCAGTAAATTAATCGAGGCTTCTAAAACTTCATCGGGTTTAATCCTAACCAAACATTTTATTTCATCAAATTTACATTGCCATAACATACAATCGCCACAAGGCAAATCGGATGAGTTAAAAATAAATGTATGTGGTAAATTAGGATTTGTCCAATCATTTCTAGTAGATCCAAATATACCAATAGTTGGTGCGCCAACAATATAAGCGGCATGCATTAATCCTGAATCTTCAGATAAAACTAATTTTACGCGTTTAAGCACGTGTAATACTTCTATAAATTCGGTTTTGCCGACTAAATCTATCAACAAGTCACCTAATTTACTTTTCAAATAATCTGATTTACATTTAAGACTTTCTAAACCAAAAATTAAAAACTTAGAATTTGGATTTACATTTTTGTTCCAAAGTTTACAAAAATCTACATAATTATCTAAATTCCAATTTCTATTTTCAAAAGCACCTGCGGGATTAATTACGACATATTCCATACTTAAATCAAGATTTAATTTTTTATATAAATTTTCAATATCAAAAAATTTAAACTCAGTAAGTTTTGTAAATTCCACAGCTGCAAGTTGTAAAGCATTTATTGTATTTTGGTAACGTTTTCCTGCATATATTGAAGATGATGTATCAAATAATGAGTATGTTTTTATATAAAGAAGTTTTCGAATGAGATGAGATAATTTATGATTTTGTAAATCAATAAAAACATCGTACCGTTTAAAAAAAAGCTTAGGATATAATCTCAAAAATGACAAGAATTGCGTTTTGTAATTTCGTCCGCCTTTTATAATATACACATTACTAAAAATAGTGACGCTCTGAGGAATACTCATCGCCTCTTCTCTTACAATAAAATCCAACTCAACATCACTATTTAATTTATTTCTTAAATCTTGTAAATACGGAAGAGTACCAACAACATCACCAGTAGCTTGGAGCCTTATTACCAAAATCCGTTTTATAGGTTTATGTGTGTTGTTTATTTTAAAAGTGACAGTTGACATGTCTATTGATATAATGCCATTATTTTTTTCGCCGAATCATCTATCAAATTATAAACTACTCTACGTGGCTTTAAATCATTGGTATTTAGATAGTACTGTAGCTTACTAATTAATTCTTCTTTATTTGTAGAAAAATAAAATTCGTTATAGTTTAAGAAAGATGGGTTACAAGTGCTTGCCACAAAACAACCACTGTAAAGCGCTTCAAACAGAACAGAGCAACTTCCTTCGTAATTAGAAGTATGTAGAACCGTTTTACTTTCACTCATTAATTTCAATATTTTCGAATGACTAACTAAACCTAATAATGTAATGTTTTCGTGTAATCCTAATTCATTAATTAAATGTTGTAGTTTATTAAACTCAACGCCATTTCCTGCAATAGCTGTTTTAATGTTTGGGTAATTTTTTTTTAGTTCACTAATAATTTGAATAAACAAACTATAATTTTTTATTGGTATTAATGATCCTACCCCTAAAACATCTATTGCTCGTTCTCCACTATTCATATCAGGAAAAAGATTCTCAGTAACTCCATTCTCAATAATATACTGTGGCTTAATGCCATAGTTTTTCTCAAATTCTTCTTGTAAAAATGGGCTCAATGCTGCTAATTCATTTGGCGTTGCTTTTATTCGGTTAGCATATTTATTTTCCAGCTTGACATCTTGACCTTGCAACCAAGAAATGTGGTTTAGTTTATTTCGTTTGGCAAATATGCTTCCTAACAAAGCACATTCTGTATGAAAAATGCTAAGGATACCAATTAGATTTGATGTTTTATAGATCTTTCTTAACTGATAATAGGCTTTTACCCATGTTATAAGTCTAGATAATTTTGATTTGTTTTTCCCACCTAAACCAATAACTCTTACCTCATTCCAATAATAATCTTGTTTAGTATAAGGATATTGAAATGTGATTATTATAATACTTTCAGGAGAATATAGTTTTATAAAAGATTGAACAAATTGCTGAATGAGAGGTAAACAGGTTGTATCATGTTCGTTTTCTGGAAATCCAGGAGTTAATATAACAATACATGGCGCCGCTTCTCTTTGCATCTATTACAAATACATGTTTTTATTGACAATGCCAATCACATCACCTTTTAATTCCTTGCCAATAAACCCAGAATTTTTATTGGAAGAAAATATATGTGATTTTTCAAAAATGTATTTTTGATTTGGATTAAACAGGGTTAGATTTGCCTCTGCACCTTCTGTTATAGATAGGGCTTTTAAACCCAAAATAGCACGTGGCTTTTGGGTTAATGTTTCAATGATACACTCTAAAGATATTTTTGAACCAAGGGCTGTGTTTAATACGCCGAAGCAGCTTTCTAAACCAATCATACCATTATCGGCTAAGTCAAATTCTAGGTCTTTGCTCTCAATGTCTTGCGGATTGTGGTCACTTACAATAACATCAATAGTTCCGTCGGATATTCCTTTTTTAAGCGCTTCTATGTCTTCTTTTGTTCTTAATGGTGGGTTCACTTTGAAGTTAGTGTCAAATCCTTCGAGTGCAGTTTCATCCAATAATAAATTATAAGCAGCAACTCCGCAAGTAATATTTAATTTTTTTGATTTTGCTTTTTTAATCAATTCTACACTTCCTTTGGTGCTGATAGTTGGTATGTGCATTTTTCCATTGGTGTATTCCAAAATTTGGATATTACGTTGCAACATAATTTCTTCAGCTAGGGCTGGTATTCCTTTTAGGCCTAATCGGGTAGAGATGACTCCTTCATTCATCAATCCATCGTGTGAAATTGTTTTGTCGTCGCAGTGTGTAATAATAAAACTATTTATGTTGTCAGAGTATTGAAGTGCCCTTAATATCAATCCAGCATCCTTAATAGGTTTTTTATAATCGCTAAATGCAACAGCACCCGACAATTGCATATCGTACATTTCTGATAAATCTTTGCCTTCTTGATTGTCGCTAATGGTGCCGATGGGAAATATATCAACTAAGGATGATTTTGATTTATGAATAACGTATTCAATTTGTGCCTTATTAGATAAAGGTGGGTTTGTTCCGCTCATTAAAGCAATACCTGTAAATCCTCCTTTTGCAGCTGCGCGTAGTCCAACCTCTAGGGTTTCTTTATGCTCATTTCCCGGATCACATAAATTAACTTGCATATCTATCCAACCTGTCGAAATATGTAAATCAGTTCCTTCAATGGTTTTTATGCCTTTTTCAGGATTAATATTTTTTTTGATTTGGACAATAACTCCTTTTTCTATTAAAATATCAACTGTTTTTTTGTGATGAATGCTCGAAGAATCTACAACGGTTGCCTGTTTTATTAATATATTCATATGGTTAGGGAAGGTTCTATATTTTTAAATTACAAAATAATGATGAACATGAATATTTGATACGCATCGGTTAAAACATGTTAGATTATTATATGCGTTAGAATTCGTTATCATTTATTTTTAAATAATCGAATAATTAAAATTTCTGAAACTAAAAAGATTAAGGCTAAAAGTAAAAACAATTTCCATAATTTTTTTCCATCGTTCGAATCTTCTAAAACTTTTGTCAGTGTTTTTTCATTTGGAACAATAATTTCTATATTTCTTAGATGAGTTGCATCAATATATTGTTGTAATTCTTCTTGGCTCAAAAAACGCATATCCGATTCATTTCTATTGAAATTAAATGCTAAATCTTTAATGATAGAAGTTCCTTCAAAAATGCTATAATGGCCTGCCTCAGTCATCTGATTTTGAGTAAATAAGACAGTTTTGTTTTGAAGTAAACGATGTTCTGGAATAATATCCGTTTTCTTATCATCTTTAACAATATGTAGCGGTTTATCCGAAAAATCAGAAGAATGATTTAAATAAATGGCTTCATTACTTGCTGTTTGATAATAAATAGGAGTCGGTTGTAAACTCATAATAGACATCCTAATTAATGTTGGTACAAACAAGGCATGTTTTAATAAATTAGAAGATAATGGGTTAGATGGAATTGAGAAAACGTACACTTTACCTTTTTCATAGTTATTTGAAGCGATCAGAAAATCGCCGTTTTGAAGTGTAACTAAATGCTGCGCTGAGTTATTGGTTGTTTTTAAAAATTCAAAATGGTCAAAAACTTTTGGTAAATCCATCGATTGATCAATTTTTTCAAAAACTCCTTCATATAACCCGTGTTCAAAATCAATATTTTGTGTTTTGGTATTAAAGGTGTCTAATTTTTGAATGGTAGGAATTTGCAAGCTTTGAAATGCCGAATTATAGGAAACTAAATCCAATGTTTTGCTTGGAAAAATAACTAAACTACCCCCATTTCGTAAAAATTTTTCCAGTTCAGCTGTTAAGCCCGAACTTAATGCAGTGAGTTCATTAAGAATGATAATATTTGCTTTTGAAAAGTTGCTATACTCAATGGAAACTTCATTGTTTTCGTGATAGATAAATACACTATCGCTTTGCAATAATGATTTAAAATAATTAGAGGTTTGGGAATCTTTACCATTAATTACCAAGGCATCAATGGTCGTTTGAGGATTAAAACTGAAGTAAAATGCATCGTCGTAGGTAATTGGATCATCTTCAATTTTTAAAATTCCTCTATTAATTTCTTTTTGTTTAACCTTAAATGAAATCGAAACTTCTTTTGTACTTCCTGCTTTTATGTCAAACGACGTTAAAGACACTTGCGTATGATTGATATATAATTTTAAACTTCCATTCTCAATGTCTTTATTACTTTGATTGATTATAGTGGTATGAATGACTTGTTCAGTGCCCCATTGCGGAACGGGAGATTCAAACCATATACTATCAATAAATACGTTATTCTTTTCAGAAGAGGCTATTGGAACACAAGTGATATGTATATTGGTATCAATATCTGTTTTGTTAATTGTAGATATGTGTTTTTGAAAATCGCTTAATAAAAAAATACGTTTATTTTTTGAACTGCCATTTAAGAGAAAATCTTGTTGACGTTTCAATGCTTCATTTAAGGTTTTTGAAGCAGAAGATATTTTTACTTCATTAACGCGTTCAATAAATTCATCTTTTGTTAAAAATCGCTGATGTCTGCCTTCAAAATCGTTTGTTAAAAGTTGAAAACGATCGTTTGCCTGAAACGCATTTGCAATTTCTGTAGCATGTTGTTTAGCATTTTCTAAAAGATTTCCATTTTTATTCGTTCCTTCCATGCTAAACGAATTGTCAATATAGATACTAATGTCGGTTTTTCCTTGTCTAGCATTGGTGTGATTTGGAAAAAAAGGTTGGGCAAAGGCAAAAACCAAGCAACTAATAAATAAGATACGCATGGCTAAAATCAACCACTCTTTTAACCTGGATTTATTGTCACTTTCTTCTTTTATTTCTTTTAGAAACTGAATATTTGTAAAATAAACCTTTTTATATTTTCTGAAATTGAAAAGATGAATGATGATAGGAATTGCAATTGCTGCTAAACCAATTAAAAATGTAGGAAACAAAAAATTCATCAAGTGTAAAAGTAACAAAATCAGAAGATAAGTGTGAATTTTTTGTATCACTTCGTCGAAAGGCAATAATTTGAAATTATTTGATTAAAACTTTGAAAAAAGCAATTTTTTGTTTGCACCCCCCCATTTTTTGATATACTTTTGGGAAAATTTTATTCTTTTTCACTTTACCCCCTATAAAAAACACAACAATATGAGCACAAGAAGAATTTTAGCAATGCAAGATGTTGCAAAAAGAACACCATTAGAATTTAATAAAACGGTTAAACAGGTTTCTGAATATTATGGTTCTAATGTGTTTGGAATCGACGCAATGCGTGAATTTTTATCGGAAGAAGCGTATAATAGTATCCAAAATTCAATGAATCAGGGAACAATTGTTGAACGTAAAATGGCCGATCAAGTAGCGGCATCTATGAAAGCATGGGCTCAAAGTAAGGGAGTGACTCATTTTACTCATTGGTTTCAGCCTTTATCTGGTGCTACTGCTGAAAAACACGATGGTTTTTTTGAACCAATAGAAGGAGGTCGAGCTATTGAGCGTTTTAGTGGAAGTGCTTTGGTACAACAAGAACCAGACGCGTCTTCATTTCCAAATGGAGGTATTCGTAATACATTTGAAGCTAGAGGTTATACAGCATGGGATCCAACATCTCCTGCATTTATTTGGGGTGAAACTTTATGTATCCCGACTATATTTATTTCATATACAGGCGAGTCATTAGACTTTAAAACACCTTTATTAAAGGCATTGCATGCAGTTGATAAAGCGGCTACTGAAGTATGTCAATATTTTGATAAAAATGTAACTAAGGTCATTGCAACATTGGGTTGGGAGCAAGAATATTTTTTAGTGGATTCTGCTCTTTACAATATTCGTTACGATTTGCAACAAACAGGTCGTACTTTATTTGGTCATGCGCCGGCTAAAGGGCAGCAATTAGAGGATCATTATTGGGGTTCAATTCCTGAAAGAGTTTCTGCTTTCATGCGTGATTTTGAATATGAATCTCATTTGTTGGGAATACCTGTAAGAACTCGTCATAATGAAGTTGCTCCGGCTCAATTTGAGTGTGCGCCTGTTTTCGAAGAAACCAATTTAGCAGTTGACCATAACTTATTATTGATGGATGTTATGGAAAAGGTGGCTATTAGACACAATTTCCGTGTTTTGATGCATGAAAAGCCTTATGCAGGTGTTAATGGAAGTGGCAAACACAATAACTGGAGTTTAGCAACTAATACAGGTAAAAACTTATTATCACCAGGTAAAACGCCTAAAACAAACTTACAATTCTTAACTTTCTTTGTTAATACTGTAAAAGCTGTATACGAGCATGGTGATTTATTACGTGCTTCTATCGCTTCTGCTAATAACGATCACCGTTTAGGTGCTAACGAAGCGCCACCAGCAATCATGTCTGTTTTCTTGGGAGAACAATTATCAAAAGTATTAGATGAATTAGAAAAATCTGTTCACTCTGGCAAAATGAGTCCAGAAGAAAAAACAGCTTTGAAAATGAATATCGGTCGTATTCCAGATATTTTATTAGATAATACCGATAGAAACAGAACGTCTCCATTTGCCTTTACAGGAAATAAATTTGAATTCCGTGCTGTTGGTTCTTCTGCAAACTGCGGTGGACCAATGACGGTATTGAATTCGATTATGGCTGAGCAATTAGTTACTTTCAAAAAAGATGTAGATGCTTTGATGAATAAAAAAGTGGAGAAGGACGAAGCTATTTTTCAAATATTGAAAAAATATATTATTGAAAGTAAAAAAATTCGTTTCGAAGGAAATGGTTACGGAGATGCATGGAAAGCTGAAGCGAAAAAACGTGGCTTAAATAATATTCCAACTACACCAGGTGCTTTAGAGGCGATGATTTCTAAAAAAACTTTAGCGATGTTTGAATCTCAAGGTATTTTAAATCACCGCGAACAAGAAGCGCGTTATGAAATTGCTTTAGAAACTTATACGAAGAAAATTCAAATCGAATCTCGTATCATTGCTGATATGGTTAGTAATCAAATTATTCCGGCTGCTTTAAACTATCAAAAAAGTTTAGTGGAATCAGTAAGAGGTATGAAAGAAATTTTATCGCCAGCAGAATTTAAAGTGGTTGCAAAAAGTCAGTTAGAATTGATAAAAGAAATTTCTGAAAAAGTAACCATCATCAAAACAGAAGCTGATTTAATGACAGAAGAGCGTAAAAAAGCGAATAATTTAGATAATGCTAAAAAACAAGCACATGCGTATTGTGAAAAAGTTAAGCCTTATTTTGAATCTATGCGTTACAATGTAGATAAATTAGAAGGTATTGTTGATGATGCGACTTGGCCACTTCCAAAATACCGTGAGATGCTTTATTTAAGATAATTTAATACTGCAAAAGGCCTGCTTTAAAGCAGGCCTTTTTTATGTGTATACTTGATTTTAGTCAATAATTTCTTAACTTTTGAAAATATAATTATATTAGTGGGCTCATTAAGCGTAATTTTGCTATTGAAGATGGTGTTTAAATTATACTGTATAAATTAACCGTCAATCCAGGCCAAGTCGCGACAATGTAACATTTAATCGATATTAAACTGCATGAAAAACTTGAAAAAACTAGCACTGAGTACCTTGGCTGTAATTGCATTTGTATTTTCTGTAAACGCTCAGAAAAATTATTTGAATGATGCAAACATCGCTTACGAAAATCACCAATACTACAACGCTATAGAGTTGTATAAACAAGCTTACACTAAGGTTAAAAAACCTGAAGATAAAGCAAAAGTTTTGTACAAAACGGGACAATCTTACCAAGAAATTAACCTGTTAAAAGACGCTGAAACCTATTTTGCTAAAGCTATTAAAGCTAAGTATCCTGATCCTATTATTTATTTGAATTTAGCTGATGTGTTAAAAGCACAACAGCGTTATGAAGAAGCTATTGTAGAATATAACAATTACAAAAAGGAGGTTCCGTCTGATGTTCGTGCTGAAAATGGAATAAAATCTTGTGAATTAGCAAAACAATGGAAAGACGCCAAAAACACACCTGAAACGCGTTTAAAAGTTGAGCCAATGGCTTTAATTAATTCAAAAGAATCTGATTTTAGTCCGGCTTATGCTGATAAAAAATATAACACATTGATTTTTACTTCTACTCGTCCGGGTACAGGTTCTTCTATAGATGTAACAACTGGACAAAACCACTCTGATTTATTTGAAACTAAATTAGATAAAAATGGAAAATGGAGTACTCCTGTGCCATTGTCTAGCAATATCGTTTCAAAGATGAATGAAGCCTCTGTTTCTGTTTCAAAAAAAGGAGATATGATGTTTATGACACGTTGTCCTGAAAAAAAGAATTCTTCTATGAAATGTCAATTATATATTTGTAAAAAACAAGGGCCATCTTGGGCTGAACCTGAATTATTACCTTTTTGTGTAGATTCTGTTGCGTTTGCTCATCCGGCTATTTCACTAAATGGTAAAATGCTTTACTTCACATCTAAATTACCTGGTGGTTTCGGTGGTAAGGATTTATGGATGTGTTCGTATGATGATAAAGCTAAAACATGGGGTCAGCCTGTAAACTTAGGACCAACTATTAATACTGCAGGAGATGAAATGTATCCTTACATGGCAGATGATGATAAAACCTTATATTTTTCATCAAATCATCATTTAGGTATGGGTGGATTAGACCTTTTTAAGGCTGAAAAAGATGCGGAAGGTAAATTCAATAAAGCTCCAGAAAACTTAAAATATCCGATGAATTCAGCTGGAGATGATTTTGGAATTGTATTTGAAGGAAAAAAAATTAAAGGGTATTTTACTTCTAATCGTGAAGGTGGAAAAGGTAGCGATGATATTTATTCATTCATTTTACCTTCTTTAAATTTTAATTTGTCAGGAACTGTCGTAAGTACAGAAAATAATGAACCTGTTACCGCAGCTATTCTTCATTTAAAAGGTTCTAATGGCGATATGTTTGAGTTTAGGACATTGGCTGATGGAAAATATAAGTTTAAGTTGAAAGAAAATACTTCTTATGAAGTAACAGTAGCTACAGATAAAAATACCGTGTCGCAATCATTTAAGTTAGGTTTCTTAGCTACCAAGGATATGGGTAAAATGACGACTGTTGATGAGCATGAGTCAAAGGATTTTGTGAAAGATTTTGCTTTAAAACCAGTTAAAGCTGAAATTCGTTTCCCTGCTGTATTGTATGCTTTAGGTAAGGCTGATTTATTAGTTGATTTAAAAGGAACGGCTCCTGATAATGATACTAGATTGCCTTTAAACTCAAAAGATTCATTGAATTTCTTGTACCAAACTTTAATTGAAAATCCAACAATTGTCATTGAATTACAGTCTCATACAGATAGTCGAGGTTCTGATGAGGCCAACCAAAAATTATCTGAGGCTCGTGCTAAATCTTGTGTGGAGTATTTGGCTAATGAGAAAAAAATACCTTTAGCGCGTTTAAAATCTAAAGGATGGGGAGAAGCTAAATTATTAATTAAAGATGATGTGATTGAAAAGGCAAAAACAAAAGAAGAAAAAGAAGCTTTGCATCAAAAAAATCGTCGTACTGTATTTAGAATCGTAAGTTGGGATTACGTAGATCCAAACGCACCTAAATCAGAAAAACCTTTGTACAAGCCTCAAGTTTCAGGTGAAGAGGATTCAGAGAGTATAGAAGATAACGAAACAAATTAAAAAGATTAAAAAACCCTTTCTACAGAAAGGGTTTTTTATGACATAAACTTTTACATCAAACGATTAAACGGCTGCAATTTTAATATTAAAGAAAATGCGAGATATAATTTGGACAATTATTATTGTATGGTTAGTGTGGAAAATAATTGATACTTTTCAAAAAATATCAAAACGACCAACTCATTCTTCCAAGCAACAGTCATTTAATGGCGAAACAACGATTCTTGATAAAAATGCTCAAAAACCACGATTTAATCCCAGTGATGCTGAGTATGTCGATTACGAAGAAGTCAAATAAAACATGAGATTATTTATACTAATAGCGTTGGCATTGTCATTATCCATATCTGTTTTTTCACAAGAAAATGGAATATCAGCTAAACCAAAAGAACAACGTCCGATAGCGCCAAAAGAATTTAATACATTTAAAGAGCGATTGTATTTTGGAGGAAACATCGGACTCGGTTTTGGAACAACGACTTATATCAATTTGTCGCCTCTTGTTGGATGCAAAATCACAAAACAATTTTCAGCGGGTGGTGGGATTGTTTATAATTATTTTAGTCAAACTTACGGAGCAAAAAAATATGTTTCTACGATATATGGAGTGAGTGCCTTTGCGAGGTACATGGTATTAGAAAATTTGTTTGCACAAGTGGGGCTCGACAGATTAAATGTGATGGATTACAGCGCTTCAAATTCACGCATTTGGATTGATAATATTTTGATAGGTGGTGGATACCGACAAGCTATTTCAGGTAGAGGAAGCCTTGTTGCCAGTATATTTTATAACATTAACGATACACCTCTTTCTCCCTACCAAAATCCCATTATTCAGATTGGCTTTAATGTTGGATTGTAATCCGTCAAATTATTTTATATTTGTGTTTGTAAACTTATATACATGCACCGAATCACTTTAAAAGATAAGGTTTTTATTCCTTACATTTCCTCAGATAAAATTCTGAAAAGTGTGAGTGCAATGGCTAAAAAGATAAACATTGAACTCGAAAATGAATATCCTGTTTTTTTAGTGGTTTTGAATGGCTCTTTTATGTTTGCCGCAGATTTGTTAAAGGAAGTCACTATACCGTGTGAAATTTCATTTATCAAATTGACTTCTTATGAGGGAATCACTAGTAGCGGTCAAGTATCTGAATTAATTGGATTAACTGAAGACGTGACTCAACGAACAGTGGTCATTGTGGAAGATATTGTAGATACAGGTGTTACTATACAAAAGTTGGTATCACTATTACAAGCAAAAAATGTTAAGCAAATTAAAATTGCCTCTTTTTTATTTAAGCCAGAAGCTTATCATAAAAATATCAAAGTGGATTATGTTGGAATGGAAATACCGAATGATTTTGTAGTTGGTTATGGTCTTGATTATGATGGTATGGGTAGAAATATGAACGCTGTATATGTACTTGATTCAAACTAATAATAAATAAAATTCAATCAATTTATGAGCAATATGTTAAACCTTGTGTTATTTGGGCCTCCAGGTGCAGGAAAAGGAACACAATCAGAAAAATTAATTGATAAATATGGCTTGGTACATTTATCTACCGGTGATATTTTGCGTAGCGAAATTGCAAGAGGAACCAAGCTTGGGATGGAGGCTAAACAAATTATGGATCGTGGAAATTTGGTTAGTGATGAAATCGTAATTGGGATGATAGAATCCAAATTAGATGCGAATCCAAATGCTAATGGATTTATATTTGACGGTTTTCCAAGAACACAGGCTCAAGCGATTGCATTGGATGATTTGCTGCAAAAAAAGGGAACAGCCATTAGTGGCATGTTGGCATTAGAGGTGGATAATGAAGAATTAATTAAACGATTATTGATTCGTGGAAAAGAATCTGGAAGAGCAGATGATCAAAACGAAGACATTATTAGAAACAGGGTGAATGAGTACAACAATAAAACCTTACCTCTAAAACAATATTATTCAGAACAAGCCAAATTCCATTCCATTCATGGAATAGGTTCAATTGACTCTATTTTTAATGAGTTGGTAAATCGAATTACATTTATTCAAGCCGAAATTGAATTAACGATGTTGGAAAATGATATTGAACATTTGGATTTGACAATAAATGATTTTGAAGTAGCGACTGAAATTTCCGAAGAATTGGAAAATGATATTAGCGACGTGAGAAATTCGGAATCTCGCAAAAAGACAGGCACCGGAAAAGTTAAAAATACTTCAAAACCAACGTCTAAAAAATCAGTTTTAGCCAAGAAAACAAACGAAGAAAAAAAACAAGCTCCCAAAAAAGCAGCCACTAAATCGTTAACTGCTAAAACAAAAGGAGTGACTGAAAAAGCGACTCCCAAAAAAGCAGTTGCCAAAAAAGCCACAACAAAAACTTCTTCAAAGAAAACAGCGGTTAAAAAAGTTGTAAAAAAATCAGCAGTTAAAAGTCCATCAAAGAAAGAGGCTCCTAAGAAGGCGACTCAAAAAGTAGTGGCTAAAGCACCAATAAAAAAAGCTCCTTTGAAAAAAGCAGCACCTAAAAAGAAAAAATAATAACCATTTTATAGGTAGGGAATATTTGAAGTAGTATTCTACATGGTTTAAATCTTAATTTAAAAAAAGTGGATAATAATTTTGTTGATTACGTAAGAATTTGTTGCAGAAGCGGTAAAGGTGGAAAAGGGTCTACACATTTACATCGCGATAAATTAACCGCGTTTGGTGGTCCTGATGGAGGAGATGGTGGAAGGGGAGGTCATGTGATATTACGTGGTAATAAACAGTTTTGGACACTTATTCATTTAAAATATCGCAAACACATTATTGCCAAAATGGGCGGGGATGGTGGTTCATCTCATCGATCGGGAAAGGAAGGTGAAGATGAAATATTAGATGTGCCATTAGGGACAGTGGCTCGCGATTTGGAAACAGGAGAATTTATTTGTGAAATTACCGAAGAAGGCCAGGAATTTATACTATTACCCGGTGGAATGGGAGGAAGAGGAAACGCGCATTTTAAATCGCCAACCAATCAAACGCCCCGTTATTCGCAACCAGGAGAAGAGGGGAAAGAAGAATGGAAAATTTTGGAATTAAAAGTATTAGCTGATGTTGGTTTAGTGGGTTTTCCAAATGCCGGTAAATCAACCTTATTGTCAGTAGTTTCAGCAGCTAAACCAGAAATTGCTAATTATCCATTTACAACTTTAACCCCCAATTTAGGCATTGTTCCTTATCGCGATTACAAAAGTTTTGTGATGGCTGATATACCCGGCATTATTGAAGGTGCTAGTGAAGGGAAAGGCCTAGGTGTTCGTTTTTTAAGACATATTGAACGTAACTCCAGCTTATTGTTTTTAGTAAGTTGCCAAAGTGATAATATTTATGAAGAGTATAAAATATTATTAAATGAATTAAAGCAATACAATCCGGAATTATTGGATAAACAGCGCATCTTGGCAATTTCTAAATGTGATACGATTGATGAAGAATTAATTATAGAATTAGAAAAAGATTTAAAAAAACGGATGAAAGGGAAATTTAAGATTCCTTACATTTTCTTTTCCTCACAAACAGGGTACAACCTTCAACAATTAAAAGATATGTTGTGGGAGCAATTAAATTAATGGTTAATTTTGGCGCCAAATAATTGGATTGAAAAAGCGAATACAAATATTCTTTTCTTTTTTGTTACTCATTAGCTTTAGTTGGCAATGTGCTGCTAAATCTGTTATTGTTTTTAAATTCCGATTAAATCAAAAAGAATTGGCTCAAACTGTTTGTGAGAATAAAGACAAACCTAAAAGTTGTTGTGCTGCCAAATGTTACTTAGATAAAGAAATTAAAAAGGAAAATAAACGCGAATCTAACTCGCCATCATCGATTAAGGACAAAACAGAAAAATCAGAACTAAGGACTGGCTTGATGACGTTTTTATTTATCTCTCCAATTATTAGCCAACATTTTATACCCTCAGTTACAAACAGTTTACCTAACTGTTTCATTTCTTCTGTATTTCACCCACCTTCTTGTTAAATCAATTTGATTTAGTGTGAACAAAATAGACTAACAGCCAACAAAGCATGTTTGGTATTTAGAGTTTTTTATGCATCATCCTCATACAAGGGTGTTTTATTTGAGCTTGTTTGATATAAACATCAATAAATCTCTTTGAAGCAAGATGTTGATATTTAGGGCCATAATGATGTGGTTAATACAAAAAATCTAAATGTCGTTACTCTATATAGCATAAAGCTTTTCTGACTTTAACAGTTTTTTGTTATCAAGTCCATCTTCAAGTTTTTGTTCTACCTAAATCAACGTCGTAAAACTACGGCAGAGTTTCAATTCACACATTCTAATTGATTTAAAACTGTTTTATGGACATCGTTATATACTCATTCGTTGCTCTTTTATGCATTTTGTTTAACGAATATCGCTTAATCAAAAAATACATCAGAGCACACAATAATAATTTTGAAAAAACCAATTCAGAAAAGGTCATTTCGGTTATCACAAAACCATTCTTGATTTGCAGAAATTGGATAAATCATACATTATTAAACGACGAATTACATTATTAATGCACTTCGTTGAAGAAACCAAATA
>CAMAPT010000016.1 GCA_945860225.1 Chitinophaga pinensis
TGCTTTTTTCTTATCCACCAAATTTATTTTAAAATTTCTTAAAAATAAATTTACTAAATATCCAACCACTCCTCCCAACTTCACTCTCTAAAAACATATCCTCAAACAACGGGCCGCAAATGTAATAACTTTTTTGTCGTAAACAAGGACAAACAGCATCTTTTTCTCAAAACGTCATCACTTAAATCTCAACACGTTGATATTCAGTAATTTATATTTTTAAGAAAATGGGTAAAATTATTATTTGAAGCATTTAAACCATAAAAATTCAAGATTTAGATCACATCAGGGCTTTCATAGTCTTTAGTAGTTAAGTAGGTCTTAGAATTTATTCGTACAAAAAATAAACAACGATAAAAAAAGAAAAAAGATTAAAATTTACTTATATAGAAAAGCTTATGTTAATTTAGAGAACTCTATACATTTTAGTATTAATTCTAAATCCTGATATTTATTTATAAAAAATGATTTCAAAATACATTTATAGCATTCTGTTTTTTTTCGCCATTACTTTTTTTTACGGCCAAACATTTTCTATTGGTGGAAAAATTTTTGATGAAACAAAAGCGCCTGCCGTTGGCTCTTCAATTATACTATTAACAAAGGATTCTTCTTTTGTGAAGGGCACAGTCACTGATGTTAATGGGGTATTCAAACTAGAAAGTATTCGTCAAAATGACTATATCATAAAAATAGCTGCTTTAGGTTATATTACTACTTACATGAAAATTCAACTTTCAGGCCAGTCGTCAATTAATATCGGGGATATTTACCTTAAACAAAATGTTACAAATTTGAAGGAAGTAAAAGTAGAAGCGCAAATGGCATTGGCAACACAAAATGGGGACACAACTTCTTTTAATTCAAAAGCATATAAAGTAAACAAAGATGCAACATCAGAAGATTTAGTAACTAAAATGCCAGGAATAACAGTTACTGACGGTAAAGTGCAAGTTCAAGGTGAAGAAGTAAAAAGAGTGTTAGTGGACGGGAAACCTTTTTTTGGAGATGACGTAAATGCCGTCTTGAAAAACTTACCGGCAGAAATTGTCGATAAGGTTCAAGTATTTGATCGAAAAAGTGACCAATCTCAATTTACCGGTTTTGATGATGGGAATGCCCTTAAAACCATTAATATTACAACAAAACCACAATTTAAGAACGGTGTATTTGGAAAATTTTATGGGGGCTATGGACTTGAAGATAAATACAAATTTGGAGTAACTACTAATATATTTAAAGGCGCTAAACGTTTAACTATTTTAACTCAATCCAATAATATCAATGAACAAAATTTTTCTTCAGAAGATTTAGTGGGTGTAGTTAGTTCTAGTAGCGGATGGCAAGGGGGAGGAAGAGGTATGAGAGGTGGTGGTGGACAGGGAGGTCCACCTCAGAATAATACCGAAAATTTTTTGGTGGGATCACAAAACGGAATAAATTCAGCCTCCTTATTTGCTTTGAATTATGCAGATAAATTTGGGGCAAAAACAGACATTAGTGGGAGTTACTTTTTTAATCTTACAAAAAATAATTCTCAATCAATATTGCTTCAACAATACGTTTTAGGCACAAATCAAGGATTATCTTACCATGAATATAACTCTTCAAAAAGTGATAATTACAATCATAGAATCAATTTAAAAATTGAAACGAAATTCGATTCCATGAACTCTGTCATTATTCAACCTAAACTATCTTTTCAAACTAATAATGGCATTAAATTTTTGTCAGGAGAAAATATTAAAAATTCAGAAAAATTAAATCTCTCAACTAATAACTCGTCTTCTAATTTATTTGGCTACAACATTTCTTCTCTAATATTATACCGCCATACTTTCATCAAAAAAGGTCGAACATTTTCCTTGAATACAACGCCTAGCTTATCAAAAAACAAATCTGATAATGATTTATATACATTTAATAGGTTTTATTTAGACACCCTAATAAATCAAAGTTTTTTAGACCAAGAATCCAATAATTTAAAAAACGGTTTTTCATTGAATAGTAATTTATCATATACCGAACCTTTGAATAAAAATAATTTTCTTCTTTTAAATTATACATCCTATTTAACAGATAATTATTCTTCCAAATACACCTATAATTTAAATTCTGTAACGAATAAATATTCAGATTTAGACAGTTCGTTAACCAATGTATTCCGAAACCAATACCAATCACACGCATCGAGTTTTGGGTATCGTTATCAACAAGAAAAATTAAATTTTTCAATCAATATGGCTTATCAATGGGCAGAATTAATTAAATATCAAGAAATCCCAAATAATCCCACATTAAGTAAATCTTTTCAATCCGTTTTACCTTCTGCTTTTTTACAATACAAATTTACGGCAAAGAAAAATTTCAGGCTTTATTACAGAAGTAATAACAACGCCCCTAGCATCGAGCAATTACAAGATGTGATTAACAACTCAAATTCTTTACAATTAACAATTGGTAACGCCGCCTTGAAACAAGATTTTCAGCAAAATTTAAACATGAGGTACTCATCGGTTAATACAGAAAAAGCAACTTCTTTTTTTACGTTGTTGGGAGGAAATTATTCTAATAATTATATAGGTAATAGCACTATTATTGCAAATAAAGATACTGTGGTTTATAATTCTGTATTTTTAAAACGGGGATCTCAGCTAACTCGTCCAGTTAATATTGATGGTTACTATTCTATTCGTTCGTTTATCAATTATTCATTCCCAATAAAGCTGATAAAAACAAATTTAAGTATCAACCTATCTGGTAATTATTCGAATGTTCCAGGATTAATTAATATGAAAATAAATAAAGCTAAAACAACTACGGGAACTATAGGTCTTGTTTTTAGTAGTAATATTAACGAAAAAATTGATTTCTCAGTATCATCTAATTCATCTTATGGCTACATTAAAAATACCTTACAAAGCTCCGCTAATTCAACCTATTTTTCACAAGCGTCAAAATTTAAAATGACCTTAAATCCATGGAAAGGATTGGTGATACAAGGAGAATACTCCAACACGTTATACTCAGGATTAAGTAGTGCGTATAATCAATCATTTTCGCTTTTAAATACTGCTTTAGGATATAAATTTCTTGAAAATAAACAAGCAGAAATTAAATTGATGGTATACGATTTATTAAATCAAAATACAAACATTACAAGAACTAATACAGAAAGCTATATACAAGATTCAGAAACTAATGTTTTGAATCGATATTACATGGTAACTTTTACCTATAATTTTAAGAAATACTTTCCAAAAAAAGAAGCCTCAACTAATTAACCCCAACCCTATCAACTTGAACGTAAACGAAAAACTAATACAAGTTTTTCATGATAAAATTTACTTAACAGAATCTAGTTTGGCAGTTGGTTGTTCAATTTTAACTTCTTCCATTGCTGCATCTATCACCCTTGCTATAGAATCTGAAAGACGTTTTGCATTTTGATGCATTTTATCCCTGTCTTCAGCTGCAGGTTTACATTTAATAAACAAAACCATTAAAAAGATTACTGAGAAAATAAGATAATTTTTATTCATTTTTTGTTGTTATTGTTTTTATTGTTGCAACTCATTTGGATTATTTAAAGTTTTTTTCAAACATTTAAAAATCGCTTAAGCATACAATTTTTGCAGTAAAGATAATTGTTTTTAAGAATTAGGTACATTTTACTTTTACTGCTGAAATTATTTAAAATTTACCAACCCTTATATCTTTAAAGAGACATATACTAAATACCCTCAGTTTGATAAATGGCTGAAAACAAAAAAGCCTGTATATCAATTGATATACAAGCTTTTCCTAACTAAACACAAATTCTTAGTGTCCGCCATGAGCTTCATGCCCGTGAGCTTCAGCAGCTGGAGTAGCTGTTTCAGCAGCAGCAGGAGCAGCAGTTGTATCAGTAGCTTGGTTAATTGCACCAGCTAATTCAGTAGCAGCAGCAATTGAATCAGCAGTATGTTTTGCTTGCTCTTCTAATTTAGCTTTATCTTCAGCAGAGTGACCACAAGATACAACAGATGTAGCGATGATAGCTACGGCGATAATAGAGAATAATTTTGTCATTTTTTTTAGTTTAAAGTTTGTTTTGTTGTTTAATTCGAACATTTATACCTAAATAAAAAAATAGTAACCCATTTATTTTAAAATAAATACAAAATAAATACAAAATACTGATAATCAAACTATTAAATTTATAAAAATAACGGCTACTAGATATTTTTTTAATAAAAAAATGATGATCAGTTAATGACGGTTTTAATTGAAAAAGACAAAAAATAGTTTAAAACTAAGTTGCTACAAACCATCCCTATAAAACTGATACAAGCCAGTTTTTAAACCTACATAAACATAAGGAGACTGTAAATTGTACTTTTGATTGTCTTTCACACTTCTGTGCAAATAACCGCATTCCAACCGTAAATTCATTTTTGGTAAAATAAAGTAGGTGAATCGTGCATCGCCTTGCCATATTTTAGTTTTGTTGCCTTGCGTTGTTTGATGGCCATATTCAAAAGGCCGAGTGGTATAACTCAAAAATATATTTTGTCCTAAATTAGACCCGGCAGTATCTTTTCCCACAATAGCATACATTGCCTGCAAACTAACCGACCAACGTTTTTTGTGGTAATTAACAAAGCCCAAAAATTCTTTAAAATTAGCTCCAAATGGGTGCGCCAAGGGCTGCGCATAATGAGCGTAGTTTTGCTGCACACTTCCGTGAGTGTATGTGTAAGGCCTTACCTCATTATACTCTGCCTTTAAAGTAAGGCCTTTTACATAAAACGCATCATAATTTTTTGCTCCAAATTGCCACCCTTGTTTGTTAGCCCACCAACCGCTTCGTGCTCTAATTTCTTTAAGAAAAAATTCATCGGCAACTACCTGTGCGTATAATTGATAGCGCTTAAATATCTTACCAGAAATAGTTACGCCCAACATCGAATTATCAGGAGAACCAACCGCATATTCCTGAGGACGATAAAACACCACCGGATTCAAATAATTCACATCAAATGTTCGCACACGATTGACATCAGTGCCTTGCCAAACTACGTTTTCGAATAAACCAATATTTAATTCTTTGAGAATATTTAAACTCAAAAAATGAAACGTTCCGTATTTATTTTGTAAACTTCTTTGAGAACCATCATAAAGCGAAAAATCTTGCATCCAAGCATACCAAACATTATATTGTATTCGCCAAACATTCGTTTGTATTCCAAAGTATGGATAGTTATTTGCAACATCCGATAATAATAATGAGCGGTAACCATCGCCAATAAAACGTTTGTCTTTACCCAATTGAAAATTAAAAAATTTGTTTGGACTGTAGGATAAGTAACCGGATAGATTTGAAAAATCATAACTACCAGCTTTATTTCGGTACGCACGTCCTAAGCCTGGAATAACTCTGGTTGTTTTAATAACCGTATCTATATATTTAGGATAACTCACTCTTCCTCCAACAGCAGTAAGAGCGAACGTTAATCTAGGATTGACATTTAATTTCACATGTGCGCCACCAAATGTTTCAGACACTATTCGAGATGAGGCTCCATCGAAGCCTGTTTGAAGATGAAGAATTGGTGATGATTGCAGACGGTGAAAGGCAACGGTATCAGTTGTTTTTTTTAACGCATTATTGAAATTAATACAGTTAAATGCCTGAAAAGGTTTACTACCTATAGAATCTGAGACAGCTGGCAGGAAAGAAGATAGATAAGGTTTTAAAGAGGAATGAAATTCAAAACTGGGATTTTTCATGCTCCACTCATCTATGTTCTGCTGAACTTCGTGATTCAAAAAACTATTTTGCGCCTGGTAAAGGTTTTGAGAGAAAACGAATAAACTACATACGCAAAGTATCCCCAATATAAGATATGCCTTCATTCTTAAAAAGATATGTTCTTCGAAATGACATTTCATATGTAGATTTTTATTGCTTTTTAGTTGTCATATGGTTTAGCCATTTTATCTTCATTTGTGCTTGTGTTTCGGAAAACATGGCTATTTCATATGTAGATTTTTATTGCTTTTTAGTTGTCATATGTTATACGCCATATATCTTCATTTGTGTTTGTGCGCGCAGCACATGGCTATTTCATGAATTAATTATTTTTTTCCTTTGAGAACGCCTGTAACAGAAATGCACCGATAAAATAAATAATCCACTCGAAACCAAAACTGCTATTAATGAAAGGCTAGGATTTAAATAATAACTTAAAAAAGAAACACCAATAGTAAAAAAGCTGAATGTATAAATAATTAAAACCGTTTTTGCATGAGAATAGCCACAATCTAGTAAACGATGATGTAAATGATTTTTATCGGCCGCAAACGGAGATTGCCCTTTTATTGCCCGCAGAATAAAAATTCGTAATGTGTCTGTTAATGGGTAAGACAAAGCTGCTACCACATAAATAGGATTAGAAATATGAATCCAAAAACTATTTACCCGATGAAGAGGATACTCAATTAATTTTATGCTCAATACACACAAAAACATGCCTATTATGAGGGATCCACTATCGCCCATGAAAATTTTTGCAGGCGAAAAATTAAAAATTAAAAAACCTAATAATGCCCCTGATAAAGAAAACGAAAGCGATGCTAAAGTATATTCATTAGCAAAAACAAACCAAAGGCCGAATACTGATGCCGCTATAAATCCAACACCCGCAGCTAATCCATCTATTCCATCAATCAAGTTCATCGCATTAACTACCACAATATAAGTGAATAGAGACAAAAATATACTTCCCCAAAGAGGAATTTCATTCACTCCAAAAACACCATGTAATCCTGTAATACGAATGTCCCCCATCAAAATAAGAATTAAACCAACCAAAATATTGGCAAATAGCTTTTTAACAGGGGCAGTTCCTATAATGTCATCTTTCACTCCCACAAAAAACAGTACTAAACTTGTTGCAACCAATATTTTAAATTCCTTAACAGATTCATTGATTTGTAGATATTCTCCCTGTAAATCATCAATGTTATACCACAACGAAAATGCAAATAAGGTAGCCGCATAAATAATAATTCCTCCAATGGTAGGAATAGCACGTTTGTGTACTTTTCGGTCTTCTGAAGGTAAATCTATTAACCGTTTTAAAACAGCTACTTTTATAAGAGCCGGCGTTGCATATAATACAACTGTAAAAGCGGTTATAAATACTAAAATCAATACTATCATGGCTTATCTATTTAAAAATCGTAATAGGCATTATACAAACTTGTTTTTAAACTTATGGTGTAATAATTTGCTACACTATTTAACCCATTCGAATTCGAGTAATCTTGTTTTCTAAACTGATAACCAAAAGATATGTTTAGATTATATTCCGGATTAACGGTATACCCAACTTGTAATTTTACAATTGTATTTTCATATAACCTCACTTGATTTAAAGTTAACCATTGCAAATTTATTTTACTATTTAAAAAAGCTCTTTTGTACTTGTAATCTGCCAATATCACCAACTCTTTACCATAACTAAATATATAACCCAAATTTTGATTGTAATGCGTATAACTTTGATCAGTATAAACGCCTTTAGGATTACGATAAGTTTCCTCGGCAACATCATTGTATTCAGCCTGAAGTGTTAAATT
Source organism: Chitinophaga pinensis (assembly GCA_945860225.1). GTDB lineage: Bacteria > Bacteroidota > Bacteroidia > B-17B0 > Aurantibacillaceae > UBA4416. Next base: position 7,627 of record CAMAPT010000016.1, read on the forward strand.
TTTTATCAGACATGCATCGTAATAAATTAATCCTGCTTGATAACCAAATAAATTTCCTAAACTAGATTTATGACTAAAATCATCACCCATAAAGTGTCCATAAACCGATAATTGATTAGATAATTTAAAATTTACAGTGGTTCCTATAAGCATATTATTACTATGGTTCAATCCATAAAAGCCTAAATTTGTAAATAGTATCGGATTGACATATTGCCATGTTATATGGTGCCTATTCATACTATCTGCGGCTGTCCAAACCATTCCTTGAAACAAACCAACATTGATTCGTTTATGCACATTGTAACTCAAATAATGAAAAGACACCGCTTTTTTTTGAAACAAATGCTCTGTATTGGCTGGTGTAGCAGCGCCTCCTGTAGTTAAATTCATCAATACGCCATAAATATTCGAATACTGTAATTTCCCTTTCCACCATTCAGAAGTTAATCGTAAATAAGGATAATTAAACGAATTATCACTGAGCAATAACGAACGATAACCATTTCCTATTTTGTGTTTACCGTGCCCTAACTGAATGTTAATTTTTTTTGCTACTTGATATGATATAAAACCTGATGAAAATGCATAATCGTATGCTGTTGTTTTAAATACCTTGTAACGTCCTTGTCCTGGCACAATTAATGTTTCATTGTTAAAATTCGATATATAATTGGGGAATTGGCTCTGATTTTCGGCAAATAATGATTCGAAATAAAACTTTTTACCAATACTACCACTTGCTAAAAAACCTCTTGTATTAGTATAAATTTTGGACGATTTTATAGTATCGTAATTTTCTCTACCAGTTTCTACGTTTAGCAATGGATCTATTTTGAATTCATATTCTTTGGTTTTTGATTTAATATGAATAAGATGATGAAAAAAAATCTTGTCTATCAATGGGTCATCTGAAATGTATTTAAATATCCGATAACTGTCAGGGACAAATTCATACTTTTTATTTAAAAACGGTATATATGGTTTGATACCGGAATGAATTTGCTCAGAATCGATCTTTGCTAATTGACGTTGAGATAATAGATCGAAAAAATAATCATTCGGCAAATGGTAAACTTGCGCTTTTAAAGAAAAATTCATGAGATATAAGAAAAAAGATATAAGATATAAGGATTGCTCAAATCTTAAAACTAACCTCTTAAATCTTTTATCTACCATACTTTCACACCTTCTTTTTTCTTAAAATCTTCATACACCTGCTTAATTCCTTCGGGTAATTCAATTTTATGTTTCCATCCTAAAGAATGTAAATAAGATACATCCATCAATTTTCGTGGAGTACCATCTGGCTTCGTTAAATCATGCGTAATTTCGCCTTCAAATCCCACAATATCTTTAATTAATAAGGCTAATTCTTTAATCGTTAAATCAGTTCCGGAACCAATGTTCACAAATTTTTCTCCTTCGTAAGTATTCATTAAAAATACACATGCATCGCCTAAATCATCAGCGTGCAAAAATTCGCGTTTAGGCGTGCCTGTTCCCCACATTTCAACAGTTGGTAATTGATGTTCCTTAGCGTCATGAAATTTTCGGATAAGAGCCGGTAACACATGAGAATTATTTAAATTATAACTATCATTTGGCCCATACATATTGGTTGGCATTACCGAAATGAAATTACATCCGTATTGACGTTTGTAACTTTCACACATTTTAATACCGGCTATTTTAGCTATAGCATAAGGTTCATTGGTTTCTTCTAATAAACCAGTCAATAAATATTCTTCCTTTAATGGTTGAGGAGCCATTTTAGGATAAATACAAGAACTACCTAAAAACATTAATTTTTTAACTCCGTTTACATAAGCATTATGAATCACATTATTCTGAATCATCAAATTCTCATAAATAAAATCAGCACGGTAAATGTTATTGGCTTGTATACCTCCCACCTTGGCAGCTGCCAAAAACACATATTCGGGTTTTTCGGCTGCAAAAAAATCACTCACCGCTTGAGAATTTCTTAAATCTAATTCTTTTGAGGTGCGCGTGACAATATTTTGGCAACATTTATTTTGCAGGTTCCGCATAATAGCCGAGCCAACCATTCCACGGTGACCAGCTATATATATTTTAGAGTTAAGCTCCATGATATGCTATATATAATTTAAAAAACCTCCTAAATGGAGGTTTTCAGTTTACTCTTTATAATTTAATATTTTATGACCACCTTCTAGTAAGTATTTGTCTCTTTTAAATAATTCAACGTCAGCCAATACCATTTCTTTACACAATGCTTCAACTGTATAATCAGGTTTCCAACCCATTTTGGTTCTTGCTTTAGTAGAATCACCGACTAACAAATCTACCTCTGCAGGCCTGTAGTATTTAGGATCAATCTCTACTAAAACTTTACCTGTAGCTGGGTCAATTCCTTTTTCATTTTCAGCCTTTCCTTCCCACTTTAAAACAATTCCAACCTCAGCAAATGCCATATTAATAAACTCTCTAACCGTAATTTTAATACCAGTTGCCAAAACAAAATCATCTGGTTCGTCTTGTTGCAACATACGCCACATACCCTCAACATAATCTTTAGCATGCCCCCAATCACGTTCAGAGTCAATATTACCCATAAACAATCTATCTTGCAAGCCTAAGCTAATTTTAGCTACCGCACGCGTAATTTTACGAGTTACAAATGTTTCACCACGCAAAGGACTTTCGTGATTGAATAAAATACCATTACAAGCATACATTCCATAGGCCTCACGGTAATTTTTCGTAATCCAAAATGCATATAACTTAGCTACACCATAAGGACTTCTTGGATAAAAAGGCGTTGTTTCTTTTTGTGGTATTTCCTGAACTAATCCGTACAACTCAGATGTAGATGCCTGGTAAAAACGTGTTTTCTTTTCCAATCCTAAAATACGAATTGCTTCTAGAATTCTTAAAGTGCCAATACCATCTGCATTAGCTGTATATTCAGGCGTATCAAAGCTCACTTTAACGTGTGACATAGCTGCCAAATTATAAATTTCATCAGGTTTTACCTCCTGAATAATTCTTATTAAATTGGTACTATCTGTCAAATCGCCGTAATGTAGTTTGAAATTAACGTGACGCTCGTGTTGATCTTGATAGAGATGATCGATTCTATCGGTATTAAACAAAGAACTTCTTCGTTTAACACCATGAACCGTATATCCTTTACTTAATAATAATTCTGACAGATAAGCTCCATCCTGACCTGTTACACCTGTAATTAACGCTACTTTACCCATATTTACTTTATAGAAGAACAATATTACGAAATATTAACTTAACTTTTAGGAGATTTGATATAGAAAAACGGCTAATGAAAGAAGATTTTTAATAGCTTTGTCGAGCAAAAAATTTATAATGAAAACAACATTTAGCAAACAAAACTACCAAATATTTATTGCAGGAATTACCTTAATCATTGTCGGCTATTTACTTATGATTGGTGGAGGAAGCGATAATCCTAATGTATTTAATCCTGCAATTTTTGACACACAACGTATCACCATTGCTCCAATGGTATGTTTACTAGGTTTTATAACGATTATTGTTGCTATTATGTGGCGTCCAAAAACCAAAAATGAAGAAGCTTAATTTTTTATGATTATATTTTTATGACCTACTTTCAGGCTTTTCTCATTGCTATCATAGAAGGATTAACAGAATTTTTGCCAGTTTCATCAACAGGGCACATGATTTTAGCGTCCTCCCTTATGAAAATCGAAAATCATCAATTTGCGGAAACGTTTGAAATTGTCATTCAACTTGGAGCTATTTTGGCAATTTTATGCATCTACATCAAACGTTTTTTTGTTGGGATTAATATTTATTTAAAATTATTAGTTGCTTTTCTTCCAACAGGTATTATTGGATTATTAGCCTACAAAACCATTAAACTTTACTTATTCAATCCGTATGTTGTAAGTGTATCGTTGATTATTGGCGGAATCATCTTGCTGTTTATAGATAAATGGGGGGCAACAAAAAAATCGACTTACGAAGAAATAGAAGATATTAGTTATGCCAATGCTATCAAAATAGGATTCATTCAATGTATATCGATGATACCGGGAGTATCAAGATCGGCAGCTACTATTTTTGGAGGTATTTTTTCTGGTTTCAATCGTCAACAAGCTGCCGAATTTTCTTTTCTACTAGCTATTCCTACAATGTTTGCGGCATCGGGTTATGATTTATTAAAAGAAAAAGATAATATTCATGGCGATGACATTTCAGTTCTTTTATTTGGTGCGCTGATTGCTTTTATAGTGGCCTTCCTAGCAGTAAAAGCATTTGTTAACTTTTTAAATAAATACGGATTCAAGCATTTTGGTTATTATCGAATTGCTCTAGGTATTATTTTTTTAATTTATGCGCTGAGTACTAACCTACAACTCGAGGCATAACTAATCTCTAACTACCTTTTTGATTAAAATATTTCATTCAGAATTTTTAATCATCTCTAACATATTTAATTATTCTAAGATAACTAAGTTGTTTTTTGATTTGGATAAAAAAGAAGATATACTAAAAACAGCCCTAGATTTATTCGTGAAATCTGGATTTCATGCCACTCCTACAAGTAAAATTGCCAAAGAAGCTGGTATGGCTAATGGAACATTGTTTCATTACTTTAAAACAAAAGAGGAATTAATTATAGCACTATACACCGAACATCAAAATTGTTTTACTGCGTTTATTCATACAAACACTATAAGCGATGAATCATTGAAACATATGTTTCATTCGTTTTTTTCCTCTAGCATCAATTGGATAAATGACAATAAATCGGCATTTCAATTCATGCAACAATTTACCCTATCGCCATTTTATCAATTCATTTCAAAGGAATACATCAACAAGCAAGACAGCTTGCTGGTTGAATTATTGCAAAAAGGTATTGAAGAGGAAATATTAAAAAAACTACCTTTAGAATTATTACGGACACTCATCAACAGCCATATCATTGGAATTAACAGCTATTTATCCACGCAAGATATGTCTGCTGAACACTCTAATATGATAATTCATCAATCATTTTCTCTTTTATGGGATATGATAAGTTTATAACTTTACTAGCAAAAAAACCATAAAAAAACCTCCCATTGCTGAGAGGTTTTTTTATCGATTCTTTTACAAGGTGATCGTTAATCTACATTATCATGTAAGAATGAATTATTAGGTCTGATTTCAGTATTGTTATTTTCATCTTTACCTAAAGTATAACGAGAAACATGAGACTCTACAGAAGGCATAGAGCTACCGTTATCTAAATTCACTTGTTTACGTTGCCATGCAGATTCTTTCTCTAGTTGAGCTAATCCTTCGGGCGTTTTCATTTTAAGTGTTAATTCTTTTAATTTTTTAATACGTTCCTGAGCCAAACGAATTTGTTCTTCGCGATTGTTGGTATCAGCAGAAACTGATTCATTTAAAGTGGTCGTAGGAGTTACATCATTAATAATAAACTCTTGTTTTGGTGTTTCGTTAATAGGTTCTGATGTTTCGTTTACTATATTTTGAATCACTTCTTCTTTTGGTGTTTCATCTAAAGAAAACACCTTAAAAACAGGTTTCTCTTCAATGACAGGTTCATTATTTATCGATGAAAGTATTTCTTCCGTCGTTGTATTATTTACTGCTTGCGGTTCTTCCTCAGCTTTTACATACACAAACGGCTCAGCTTTTTGTACTTCATCTAATATAGAAGTTTGAATAGCTTCTACTTTTGGCATTTGAGGTTCGTCTAATCTTACAATTTTACGTTCTGCAAATGTTGGAGCTTCATATCCAGAATTCATTTTAGTATTAAATCCTGTAGCGATGATTGTTACAGACACATTATCACCTAGTGATGGATCGGTACCGTAACCAGTAATCAATTCGGCTGTTCCTCCAGCTGCGTCTTGAATAAAATCAGTAATTTCACCAAATTCATCCATTTCAATATCATCGCTTCCACTCATTATATTTAATAATACATGACGAGCTCCTGAAATATCATTATCATTCAATAACGGAGATATCAATGCATTTTCAACGGCACGTAAAGCACGCTTTTCACCACTTGCTATGGCTGACCCCATGATTGCTACACCACTATCTTGCATCACAGTTTTTACATCATTAAAATCAACATTTACATGCATATGTAAACTAATAATTTCTGCAATTGATTTAGCGGCATTCGTCAACACATTATCGGCATGAGCAAAAGCTTCTGTCATTTTTAAGCTACCATATATTTCACGCAATTTATCATTACCAATCACGATCAATGTATCAACGTATTTTTTCATTTCTTCCAATCCTCTTTCTGCCTGTTCTCTACGTTTTTTTCCTTCAAAAGAAAATGGAATAGTAACAATACCTACAGTTAAAATACCCAATTCTTTAGCTACAGAAGCAATAACGGGTGCAGCTCCAGTACCTGTACCACCCCCTAAACCAGCAGTGATAAAAACCATTTCCGTATTACCTTTCAACAATTCTTTTATCTCTTCGATACTTTCTAAAGCAGAATCGCGACCAACCTCTGGTTTAGCTCCGGCACCTAATCCTCTTGTCAAAGAGTTACCTAATTGAATTTTATGAGGAACTGGACTTTTTCCCAATGCCTGCTTATCGGTATTGCAAATTATGAAATCTACACCTTTGATTCCTAATCGAAACATGTGATTTACAGCGTTACTTCCGCCGCCACCAACACCAATTACTTTAATAATTGATCTTTCTTCTTGTGGTAATTCAAATTGCATCATAGTATGTAGTTTTTTGTTGTTATTAATTTTGTGATTCTTTTAATTTGTCTATACTTCGACTATGCTCTGTATAACTTTTTTTCTATTGTGTTTTTATACTTAATACTGTTCTAGTCAACATCATCACTAATCCAATCCTTAGCCTTACTAATTAATGAATCAAAGAAACTTCCTGTTTTTTTAGTAGAATGACCTGTTATCGGACTATTTTTTAAGGTTTGCTGCTGAGTTACTTTTGATTTTGGCTCTTCAATTATTTTAGCTGTGTTAGTTCCTCTCTTAGCCTCACGTTCATATTTTTCTATACCTTTCATCACTAAACCAACTCCTGTTGCATACATCGGATTTTTCAATTCGTCGTTAGCACCTGCTAAATGTTCATTCGGAGTTCCTATGCGACAATCCATTCCCGTTGACAACATTACTAACTGCGGTAAATGCTTTAATTGAGCACCACCTCCCGTTACAACTATTCCTCCAGCCAATTTTCTTTCGAAGCCTGAACTTTTGATTTCAAATGATACAAAATCTAAAATCTCTTCCATACGGGCCTGAATAATTTGTGCCAATGTATTAACAGAAATCTCTTTATGCGGTCTTCCTCTTAAACCAGGTATAGATATAACCTCATTCATTTGATTTTCTCTTGCCAAGGCTGAACCAAAACGAATTTTCAACTGTTCCGCTTGGGTTTTAATGATACCGCATCCTTCCTTTATATCATCTGAAATAATATTACCTCCAAAAGGTATCACTGCTGTATGACGAATAATACCATCATAAAAAATAGCCACATCTGTTGTACCGCCTCCGATATCTACCAACACAACACCCGCTTCTTTTTCTTCGTCGCTTAAAACAGCATCTGCACTTGCCAAAGGCTCTAAATGTAAATCAACTGTCTTTAATTTTGCGCGCTCAACACATTTGAATATATTTTTAACGGCAGACACCTGACCGGTAATAATATGGAAATTACCTTCTAATCGTATGCCCGCATGTCCAATCGGATTTCGAATACCACTTTCATTATCAATGATATATTCTTGTGGAATAACATGAATAATCTCCTCTCCCGGACTCATCACTAGACGGTGCATGTTATCAATCAACTGATCAACATCATGTTGAGACACTTCTTCATCCAATGATTTTCGAGTAACCATCCCTCGATGTTGCATACTTTTAATATGCTGACCCGCAATTCCAACAACTACTTCTTCAATATCGATATTCGCTTTATCGGCAGCTATCTTAATCGCAGCATTAATTGATTCAATAGTTTGCTCTATATTGGCAACTACCCCACGATGAACACCTAGTGATTCTGATTTACCAACACTCAGAATTTCTATTTTACCATTTTCATTTTTATACCCAACAATAGCGGCTATTTTGGTGGTTCCAATATCTAGGCCTACTACCAATTCAGCATTTTCGGGCAATTGTTTTACTGCTTGTTTACTTTCCATAAACTTATTTTTTAGTGCAAACCACTTGGTTTTTATATTTTATATTAACGACAGAATACTTATTCCATCCATCTGTTTTATTCAATCCTTGTGTATAAAATAATTTAAGCTTATTGAACTTTTCTTTCAAGTTCGTCGCTTCTCCGAAAATTATTTTATGACCACCAACCGAAGGATATAATTCTATTTCCTTTTCTCGATTAATGTTTATTTGATGTATCAGGCTCGCCAAAACTGAATCTTTACTAATAAAAACAGCCATATTGTAAATATCATCCAATACGCTCACCTTACTATATAAATTATTTTTTGAAATTGCATTTACCGAAAACTGATACCGACGGGCATAAGGCTCCAAAATATAACCAGTAGCAACAATGACGCGAGCGGTATATTTATCGCTCAAAGGCATTAATTTTGATTGATCGTCAATATAATAACTTTCGCCATCCAAATTAACAACACGCACCAATGGGTTACGTTGTTTTACATCAACACTTACATCTCCATTTATATCAACAGCGACATCTGCATTCTCAACCGCGGGGTGAGAGTTCAACACTTTTTCTAAAAGATTTACATTTAAGTTTTTGATTGATGTTTTTAAAATAGAATCTTTTCTTTCATTAAAAAAATCCTTAACATCTTCTTCATCGATAAATGTATTGACTTCTGTATTACTAACAGAAACTAATAAATTTTCAACCACTACGTTTTTTTCTTTTTTTGAAACAAAAGCTAAAGAGGCTAAAAGACCTGATAATCCAATAATCCAAAGAACGAACGTTACTATTTTTTTTAAATTGATTTTTTTCATTTTTATACCTCGCTACTTAATAAGTAACGCTTTTCTCCCCTTCTCTCTTCTGTTTTTCATCTTTTAATTACCTGCAACTTCTAGTAATGCATCTTGTATTGGTTTTACCAAGGCATCAATATCTCCAGCTCCTAATGTCATTACTACCTCTGATGAATGTGTTTTTAAAAAATCAATCACTTTTTCTTTTTTGAGTAGAAATTTTTTATTGCATTTCATTTTATCCAACAACATTTGCGAATCAATTCCTTCAATAGGTTTTTCGCGCGCAGGGTAAATTTCTAATAACACGCATACATCGAGTAAATCTAAACTTTTCGCAAATTCATCTGCAAAATCACGTGTTCTCGTATAAAGATGCGGTTGAAAAATTCCTGTGATTTGCCTACCTGGGTACAATTGTTTGGCCGCTGTTATAGCTGCTTTTAATTCCTCCGGATGATGAGCATAATCATCAATATATACAACCGACTTTGATTTTATACGATAATCAAATCGTCGTTTTACTCCTTTAAAAGAACGTAAGGCTTCGTTAATCACATCACCTTTAACACCTAATTGCTGAGCAATTGTAACAGCTGCTATGGAGTTCTCTACATTATGCAATCCAGGTAATCCAATAGCTACATTTCGAATACATTCAATAGGACTATTAATATCATAGGTAAAATGACCGTCAATAATTTCAATAGAACTAGCCGAATATTCAGTATTTAAATTTAATGAGTAGACCAATCTTTTATTCTTGAGACTTAAATCGTTATCAACATTTTTTTTAACAATCAAAGTGCCTTTTTCTTGAACCTGAGATGCAAATTGAGTATAGGTTTGATTCATAGATTTCTTATCTCCATAAATATCTAAATGATCGGCATCTACGCTAGTAATCAAACCAATATAAGGATGTAAGGTTAAAAAAGAACGATCATATTCATCTGCCTCTACAACTACAAAAGCATTCGTATCATTTGCATTACCAAGCAATAAATTAGTTTTATAATTTTGAGAAATACCTCCTAAAAAAGCAAAACAATCAATTCCAGCAGTTTTTAAAATATGTGTTACTAAGGTTGTGGTGGTTGTTTTGCCATGTGTTCCAGCCACAGCAATCGTTTTAAATTGCTTTGTAATTTCGCCTAATACCCAAGCGCGTTTTTCCATCTGATATCCTTGCGACTCCAAATACACAAATTCAGCATGTTCTTTTGGTACTGCCGGTGTATATATAACTAATACATCTTCTTTGTTATATTTTGACAACAATTGTTTTACCAATTCTACATCTTCATTAAAATGCAAAACACTTCCCTCTTCTTCCAATTGCTTGGTTAAATCAGTTTCTGTTTTATCGTAACCAAAGGTATTTTTAGCATAATGGTTAAAATATCTAACCAAAGCACTCATGCCAATACCACCAGCTCCCAAAAAATAATATAATTTATAATCTAGAATTTTCATCACAAACTGTAATTGGCCAATTTTAAAACTTCATGAGCTATTTTATTAGTTGAATCGGGTCTGGCCAACGAAGCACAATTTTTACTCAATTCGTCACACAACATCTCGTTTTCAATTAAAGCAATAGCCTCTTTCACTAAATAATTTTTCGCTTGATTATCTCGTACTAAAATTGCCGCTTTTTTATTAACCAAAGCCATTGCATTTTTAGTTTGATGATCTTCGGCAGCCGTTAATAAAGGCACCAAAATACTTGGCTTCTTAACAATACACAACTCTGAAATAGCACCAGCTCCAGCCCTTGAGACAACAACATCTGCAACAGCATAAGCCAAATCCATGCGTGATATAAAATCAACGGCCTTCATGTTTTTTGATTCAAAAGATATGATCTGTTGTTTAGCTATTTCATAGTAAGTTTTACCTGTTTGCCATATTAATTGTATGTTTTTATCTGCCAATAAAGCTAATCCTTCACTCATCGCTTCATTAATTCCCTTTGCTCCTAAACTACCCCCTACTACTAAAATGACCTTTCTGTTTTTTTCAAACTTAAAATAATCAAAGCCTTCATCTCTTTTAGAGAAAATATCCGTTATGTCTTGACGAACCGGATTACCTGTTAGAATAATTTTTTCTTTTGCGAAAAATTCCTCCATTCCTTCATACGCCACGCAAATCTTACTCGCTCTTTTTGACAAAATTTTATTAGTTATTCCGGCATAAGAATTTTGTTCTTGTAATAATGCAGGAATTCCCTTCGATGTCGCTGCTTTCAATAAAGGTCCAGAAGCATAACCTCCAGTTCCAACTACAACATCTGGTTTGAATTCAGTAACAATTTTCCTTGTTTGAAAAAGTGACTGTATAATTAGGAAAGGTAATTTTAAATTCGATAATGTAAATTTGCGTTGAAACCCAACAATTGGAACACCTATAATTTTATACCCTGCTGCCGGCACTTTTTCCATTTCCATTTTACCTAAAGCGCCTACAAATAAAATTTCGACATCAGGAACTAAACGCTTTATTTCATTAGCAATGGCTACAGCCGGAAATATATGTCCCCCGGTACCACCACCACTAAATATAATTTTCAATGTTTTCATTTATTCAACAATACTTTCTTTCGTTGATTTCCCTATACTGTCTTCATTCGATTTACTAACACTTAGTATAATTCCAATTGCAATACATGTAAACCAAATAGAAGTTCCTCCCATACTAACTAATGGAAGTGGCTGACCTGTTACCGGAAATAAATTAACTGCTACTGCCATATTAATCAAAGCTTGAAATACCAAACTAAAACTTAATCCTACTGCCATTAAACCACCAAATGTTTTTTCTGAATCTCTTAATATTCTAATACCCCTAAATAACAATATCATATACAAAAACAACATTATAAATCCAGTAAACAAACCATACTCTTCGATAATGATGGCATAAATAAAATCTGATGACGCTTGAGGGAGAAACGCTCTTTGTGTGCTATTGCCAGGGCCTTTTCCTATAACTCCACCTGTTGCAATCGCAATTTTTGCCTGCTCACTTTGATAATTACTTTTTGAATCTCCTTTGCTGAAATTTTCTATACGAGCTTTCCATGTAGCTCCACGAGGAATCAAATCAGGAAATTGATAAATAACAATGCCTAATAACAAGGCAAAACCAACACATGCTCCAACTATATATAAAATTAACTTTACTTTTATACGGCCTACAAACATTAAAAACAAACAATTGGAAAATAATAAAGCAGACGTTGAAAAGTTAGCTGGAAAAATTAATAAACAAATAAATCCGATTGGTATTAGCAGATATTTAAAAAGCGACGAAAAATCATCTAGCTGTCCCTGACGAATCGTTAATGTACGTGCCACAAAAATTAATAAAATAATTTTAGCAATATCAGACGATTGAAATGTTAACCCTAACCCCGGAATTTCAACCCATCTGCTAGCCTCTCCAGCACTTACACCTTTTAAAAGAGTAAATATCAATAACGGAATAACCAAAAAGATACCTATTTGAGCTACTTTTGAAAAGATCGTATATTTTAGCCTATGAACAAAAAACATAATAATAATGCCTGTGATAATTTTAAAACCATGGCTTATTAAATAAGCCTCTGTATTACCTTGCTTATATCGATGTGCTAATGTAACTACTGAACTATAAACTACTAGTATTGATAATAAAGACAATAGAAATACAATGGCCCATATCACCCTATCTCCTTTTAAATATGTTAATTGTTTCATTGTCAAACAGTTTATTATTTTTTTAATCTATTGTTTCTGGTTATCAATATAAAACCCAAAAACAACAATATTTAACCCAACACAAGTTCTTTAAACCTATCACCTCTGCTTTTATAATTATCAAATCCATCAGACGTTGGGCAAGCAGGAGAAAACAATACGGCCTGATTTTTAATAGCCTTTTGCTCAGCGATTCTAACTGCATTTTCCAAATTATCTGCAACAATAACCATTACATGTTTATGAAAAATGGCCTTGATTTCAGAAAAACACTTTCCGTAATAAATAACTGTCTTTATATTATAGTAATTCACATGAGCAAACCATGAGTAATCTGTTCTAAGGTCATCTCCTCCCAAAATCAGGACAATTTCTGCCTCCAAAGAATTAATACTTTCAACCGTATGCTTTGCATTGGTAGCTTTTGAATCGTTAATATAAACAACATCATTGATGGTTGATACATATTCAAAACTGTGATCTGTTTCCCTTGTGATGGAAAAGTTTTTTTGACCTAATGCAATCTCTTTCATTATAAACTTCTTACAGCCATTTTAAATTGAACCCCTCTGTCTTCGTAGTTTTTAAATAAATCAAAACTAGCACATGCCGGAGATAATAACACCGCATCACCTTTAGTAGCTAATTTATAACCCATTGCTACAGCTTCAGCAGCAGAACCTGCTTCTAAGATCGTATCAACGATACCAGAAAAAGAATTCATGATCTTTTGATTATCTGCACCTAAGCATACGATGGCTTTCACTTTTTCTTTCACAATATCGAAAAGCTCTTCATAATTATTTCCTTTATCCTGACCTCCCATAATCCAAACAGTTGGTTTTTGCATACTCTCCAAAGCATACCAAGCTGAATTAACGTTAGTGGCTTTCGAATCATTAATGAATTCAATACCATTAATTGAAGCAACAAATTCTAAACGATGCTCAACATTAACGAAATCTTCTAAACTTTCACGAATAATTTCTTTGCGAATATCGACGATACGCGCAGCCATCGATGCGGCCATGGAGTTGTAAACATTATGCTTACCTGCTAATGCTAATTGTTCTATTGTCATAATTAAAGGGTTGGGGTTATTATAGTTTATTGTTATTTTATTTTCTTGTAAAAAAGCGCTATTTCCAGTCATTTGCTTTTGTATGCTGAAAGGGATCATTTGAGCCTTAAGATGTTTGCCTTTTAGAAATTCTTCAATGACTAAATCATCAGTACAGTATACGAAGGCGTCGTGTTCGGTTAAATTTTGAACGATACGAAATTTAGAAGCCACATAATTCTCAAACTTATAATCATATCTATCTAAATGATCTGGCGTAATATTTAATAAAACTGCTACATCAGCCTTAAAATCATACATTCCGTCAAGTTGAAAACTGCTTAATTCTAAAACATAATAATCAAAATTTTCGGTAGCAACTTGATAAGCAAAGCTTTTACCAATATTGCCTGCCAAACCTACATGATACCCTGCTTTCTTAAGAATATGATAAATCAACAAGGTGGTCGTAGTTTTACCGTTACTTCCCGTAATACAAATTTTTTTAGCAGCTGTATATCTTCCTGCAAATTCTATTTCCGAAATAACAGGGATATTTTTTTGTTTCGCTTTTTTTATAACCTCAACTTTATCAGCAATACCGGGACTTTTAATAATTTCCGTTGCACTCAAAATTAATTCTTCTGTATGTCCACCCTCTTCAAATGGAATTTGATTCTGAACTAATTCTATTTTATACTTGTCTTGAATCAATCCTTTATCCGAAACGAAAACCGAAAAACCTTTTGCTTTTGCAAGTATTGCACTCCCAACACCACTTTCTCCAGAACCGAGTATAGCAATCAAATCTCCACCTGATCCCTCCGAAGAGACTAGCGAACTAAGTGTAGATATGTTGTTATTTTCGATCATTTTTTTTATTTTAATATGTTTTTATTTCTTCTCATCACTAATATTAAGTGGCATTTCTATCTTAATTTTAATGTTACTATAGTAAGGGCTGCCAACATAATTCCTATGATAAAAAAACGCATAACTATTTTTGATTCATGAAATCCAGATTTCTGATAATGATGATGTAAGGGTGCCATCTTAAATAAGCGATTAGCCTTAGCAAACTCTAAACCGTGTTTTTTCTTTTGATATTTGAAATAATAGACTTGCAAAATGACAGAAACATTTTCTATCAAGAAGACGCCGCACAGTATCGGAATCAATAATTCTTTACGAATAGCTATAGCAAAAACAGCAATAATTCCACCAATAGCTAAACTTCCTGTATCACCCATAAATACCTGAGCTGGATAAGCATTGTACCACAAAAAGCCAACACATGCCCCAACAAAAGCTGCCATAAAAACTACCAACTCACCCGTATTAGGGATATACATGATATTCAAATAATCAGCGAATACAGTATTACCACTAACGTATGCTAAAATTCCTAAAGTAGTTCCAATAATAGCACTCGTACCTGCCGCTAAGCCATCGATGCCATCTGTAATATTTGCTCCATTAGATACCGCTGTGACAATTAAAATAACAATAGGAATAAAAATTAACCAACCATATTTTACAGCACCATCTCCCATAAAAGAAAGAATTTTGGTATAATCAAATTCATTATTTTTAACAAATGGAATTGTTGTTTTAATTGTTTTTATTGGCGTTGATGAATAACGTGGAAGCGTTAGTTTATTTGATTTATTGATTGCTTCATCAAATGAATAAGCACTTTGTTGATTTGCAGTTACTCGTTCTTTAATCACTACATCTGGATGAAAATAAAAGACCGATCCTACTAACAATCCAATTCCGATTTGACCTACAACCTTAAATCTGCCTTTCAAACCTTCTTTATTTTTTTTGAACACTTTTATGTAATCGTCCAAAAAACCAATACAACCAAGCCAAATAGTTGATATCAACATCAACACGATATAAACATTTAAAATTTTGGCAAATAAAATAGTTGGTATTATAATCGCAGCCAAAATAATTAACCCTCCCATTGTAGGAGTTCCTGCTTTTTCATTCTGCCCTTCTAACCCTAGCTCTCTGATGGTTTCACCAATTTGCTTTTTTCGGATGTAATTGATAATTTTTTTACCAAACAACATAGAGATTATTAAAGAAGACATTAAAGCTAAAGCCGCTCTAAACGAAATGTACTGAAACACTCCCGCTCCCGGAAAATTGAAATGTTGATCTAAAAAGTGAAATAAATAGTAAAACATTTTTCTTTTTTTACGTCAGCATAAAATCAGTATTTAAGCCAATTTTATGAATCTGAATTTTTTATATTATTTATTGATTAAATAGTTCTTTTATAATTTCAAAATCGTCAAATGGATGCTTAACCCCAAGTATCTCTTGATACTTTTCATGTCCCTTTCCGGCTATCAGAATAATATCACCTGTACTTGCTAATGCAACAGCCGTTTTGATTGCTTCCCTCCTATCTGTGATGCGAAGTGTTTTTTTAACATCCACAGGACTAACCCCTACTTGCATTTGATTTAAAATATCTTCAGGATTTTCGCTACGAGGATTATCACTTGTCAAAATCGTTTTATTACTATACTCACAAGCTATTTGAGCCATAATAGGTCGTTTTGCAGCATCTCTATCTCCACCACAGCCGACAATTGTAATCACCTGTTCATTCCCTGTTCTAATATTTTTGATAGTTTCTAAAACATTTTTCAAAGCATCAGGCGTATGTGCATAATCAACAATAGCAACAATACCAGTTTTTGACTTCACATACTGAAAACGACCTTCTACTGAATTTAGATTACTTAAAGTAGTTAAAACTTGGACCTTGTCTTTATGTAATAACTGGGAAATTGCATACACAACCAAAACATTATAAGCGTTAAAAGAACCTATCAATTTCACCCACACTTCCTGACCATCAATACTCAATAATAATCCATTCAGATGATTTTCTATAATCCGGCATTTATAGTCAGCTATTGATTTCAAAGCATAAGTCTGCTTCTTCGCCTTCGTGTTTTGAAGCATAACCATTCCATTCCTATCATCCGCATTGGTTAACGCAAAAGCGTCTTCATTCAAGTGATCAAAAAATGTTTTTTTAGCTTTGATATATTCATCAAAGGTTTTATGATAATCTAAATGATCATGTGTGATATTCGAAAAAGCCGCTCCCGCAAAATTAATTCCTGTAATTCGATGCTGAACAATAGCATGAGAACTCACCTCCATAAATGCATATTGACATCCTGCATCTACCATCTTTGCTAGCAACTCATTTAATGACAAGGCATCAGGTGTGGTATGAGTTGATGGGATAATTGTATTATTAATTTTATTTTCAACAGTAGATAACAAACCCACATGATAACCTAATCCTCTGAACAAATTAAATAATAAAGTAACAGTTGTTGTTTTTCCGTTGGTGCCTGTTATCCCAACCAATTTTAATTTTTCAGAAGGATTATTAAAAAAATTACAAGCAATATAACCTAAAGCCTCCGATGAATTCAAAACCTTTACATAAGTAATATGCTCTATCAGCAACTCTGGCAGAATTTCGCAAACAATAGCCGCCGCTCCAGATTCTATAGCCTTTTCAATATATGAATGACCATCAACAGAAGTTCCACGGGTTGCAACAAACAAGGAATCTTTTTTTACTCGACGAGAATCAAACGTCACAGAAGAAATAGCGATATTAGTTGATCCCACTATCTCCTCCATTCTTGTTTTGTATAATATGTCGCTTAATAATTTCACGCTTATTTTATTGAATTTGCTAGATTTAAATCTTATTGAGTTTCGTATTCTTTTTTAAGATAATATCAATGTTATTTTATCTCCTTTATTAAATTTTTGCCCAGCTTCTATAGATTGTTTTCTAACAGAACCGACGCCATATATTTTCACATTAAACCCTGAATTTTCTAGTAAATACAATGCGTCTTTTGCTGACAAACCATTCAAATTAGGTACTATACCTTTTTTCAATTGATTTTCTAATTGATTCGGCTGAAATAATAATCGTGTAGAATCTATTGGATTTACAGATACATAATCATTGCCTTTAATTATCGATTTAGCAGGTAAATCAAATGACTTTGAAACCAATAATACTTCATCATTTTTAGATTTAATACAACCTGGCACTTGAGTTAACAAATTTTTGCGATGATTAATTGGCTCTAAAAAGTCTAAGCTATTTGAATATACTTTTTCGGCAATTTCTTTAAATACAGGTCCCGCAACCAATCCACCATAATAAATACCATTACTTGGAGAATTAATGATGACGATACAAGTATACAAAGGTTTATCAGCTGGAAAATACCCCACAAACGAAGCTTGATAATTTCTATTTCCAACTTCACCATACGCTGTTTTTCCACTTCCTTTTTTAAAGCCCGCTTTGGCAATTTGGGCAGTTCCTGTTTTACCGCCTACTTTAAAAGCTGTAATATTTAAACCCTTACCACTTCCATTCTGCACAACTCCTTCCAACATCTCTTTTGCCTTTTTGATAGTTGATTTTTTTACGATCTGCTCTACCAATACCTCTGTGCTAAATGTTTTAACCGTTAATCCGTTTCGCTTAATTTCTTTTTCAAAACGAGGTTTTACCATTTTACCATCATTAGCAACAGCATTATACAATGTCAAAGTTTGAAGGGGCGTAATCAAACTTTCATAACCATAACTAATTTGAGGTAACGTTAAACCCGACCAATCTTTACTTTTTGGTTCTTTAATCAAAGGATTTGCCTCCCCGGGTATTGATAATCCCAATTTTTGATTGAGGTGAAATGACTTTAATTTATTGATATACTTTTGAGGATCTTTGGAATAGTATTTCATGATTGTTTTTGCAGCAGCAACATTAGATGATACTTCAAATGCCCTCTTTAAAGTCAAAACCGCTGTTTCAGGTGCATGTGCATCCTTAATAGTTTTATTGTAGTATGTAATTTCACCATTTCCAACCTGAATTTTTTCATCAAGATTTAAGTCGTAATCATCCATGGCCGCGAGATAAGATGCCAACTTAAATGTTGAACCTGGCTCTGTTGCATAACCTATTGCATAATTCAAATTTTCTGAATAATCTGTTGAATCCTTCCCACGGGTTAAATTAGCTATTGCCTTAATTTCTCCCGTTTTCACCTCCATCAAAATAGCACAACCATGAGAAGCTTTATTTTTAATCAACGTATTCATCAACGCATTTTCAGCCACGTCCTGAATATTAATATCAATTGTTGTATATAAATCACTTCCGTCCTTTGGCTCAACCTCATTTTCATCATTAATCGGTCTCCATACATTACCCGCAATTTTTTGCATTAAACGTTGACCACTTACTCCCATCAAAATACTATCATAAGCCCCTTCTAATCCTACCGGTTTCACGCCCTCACGCGCCATTCCAATCGTTCGAGCCGCAAGCATTTTAAATGGACGTTCACGTTTATTAGTTTGAAGAGTAACCAACCCTCCGCGCTTACCTTTTTTGAAAATCGGGAATGTTTTTAAAACCTGTAAGTCTTTATAAGGAACATTTCGTTTCAAAACAACATAGCGATCACTGCTTTTGCGTGCTTTTCTCAATAACTTAACGTATTGCTTGGCTGTTTTATCTTTAAACAAACCTGCTAACATAAAGCCTAATGAGTCTACTTTACTTTCAAATAATTTAGTATCAATAGATGGTGCGTTAATATCAACTGCTATTTCATAATAGGGAAGTGAGGTCGCTAATAAATTTCCATTAATATCGAAGATATTACCTCTTACTGCTTGAATTTCATGCACCTGAGTAGTAAAAGCTTCTGCCTTTTCCTTCCATTCATCTCCTTCTTTAAATTGAATGACACACATCTTATAGAAAATAGATAGTGCAAACAGGCATAATACCATGTACACTATATAAGTTCTTGATAGTATATCTTTCTTATTTTCCAATCTTTCTATATTTTATATTTCAATTAATCGTAATCGTATCTACTAAAAAATTACAAACCTTCTTTTATAGTATCTTTAATTTGCAAACTATCCATTTCAATTTTCATAGGTGGCACAACTGGTTCTTTCAAACCTATAGATGCCACCGATTTTGCTACTTCACTTTGCTTACTCACAAACATCAAATCTGATTTAGAAGAAATGTACTCCGTACGTAATTCCTTAATCTGATTAGTTACTTTATTTACTTCTCGTATCTTATCATCAGCATAATACCCATTGGCGATATATAAAATTGCAATAAGACTCAAAAACAATACAAATGGAATATGCTGAACTGCTCTATCATCACTTAAAAAACCACCCCCAAAAACCCTTGTCAATCCCTTAACCAATACTCCTTTTTTTCTAGGTTTTTCAGGTCGCGAAACCAATTCAGGTTGCTCTTCCTGCACTACAAGCTCTTCTAGTTCTTCGAGTTCATCTTGCTTTGATATATCTCTAAATTTGTTTGCCAATTTTTATTTTACTTATATTTTTTTTTAGCCTTCTATTCTCGTCGCAATTCTTAACTTTGCACTTCTTGCCCTAGAATTTATCTCAATTTCCTCAGCACTTGGGACAATTGGTTTGGCAGTCATTGATTTGAAATACTTCGTTATTTTACCAAACACGACATCTTTCTCCTCAATACCTTCTACATTACCAGATTTAATCACGTTTTTCACTAGTCGATCTTCCAAGCTATGATAACTGATAATAACCAATCTACCATTTGGACTTAATAGCTTTACACATTGAGTTAAACATTCTTTTAAAGCTTCTATTTCCTGATTTACCTCTATACGTATTGCCTGATATACTTTAGCTAAATATCGACTCTCCTCAAATTTTGGCGTACATGGCTTAATAATTTCCTTAAATTGCGATGTAGTCTCAATTAAATTATTAATCCGAGCCTCGACTATTAGGTTAGACAACTTAAATGCGTTATCCACCTCTCCATACTCTCTGAACATCGCCGTCAATTTTTTCGCATCATAAGTATTTAATACTTTTTTAGCCGTCAAATCAGACTTTTGATTCATTCGCATATCCAAATCGGCATCAAAACGAATAGAGAAGCCTCTTTCTGCCTTATCAAATTGATGAGACGAAACTCCTAAATCTCCCAATATACCATCAACCTTAGATACTCCATACAATCGAAGATAATTTGACACATATCTAAAATTATGAGGCACAAATACCAAACGTTTATCATCTGGAATATTTGCTTTTGCATCCTCATCTTGATCAAAAGAAAATAACTTTCCTTTTTCTGAAAGATGTTTCAGAATCTCTTTGGAATGGCCACCTCCACCAAAAGTCAAATCAATATACACCCCATCAGGATTGATATTAAGCCCATCAATGCAAGATTGTAAAAGAACGGGAACATGATACTTCTCAATCATCATCTCCATCATTAAAATTCAAACTACCCAATACATCCTCCGCTAATTTTTCAATATCCATGTCCTCAGACAAGAACTGCTCGTACATTTTTTTATCCCAAATTTCTATCACATTATTACTCCCCAAAACCTTTATATCTATAGTAATATCGGCATATTCAACTAATGACTTTGGCAGCAATACCCTTCCTGTACTATCCGCATCAGCTACCGTTGCGCCTCCTGTAAACTTTCTTACGAACACATCATTAGCCTTTATCAAACGATTGAGTTTACTCAACTTTTTATTAAGCTTATTCCATTCATAAATAGGATAAAGCACCAAACATTTTTGATGAAGGTTTCGGTTAATAACAAATCCTTTTTCAAACAAATCATCTAATTGCTTCCTGAGATTAACAGGAAACATGAAACGCCCTTTAGCATCCACCTTACAATCAAATTCTCCTATGAGACTGTTCATCACTGATTTGGTTATTAAAACACTGTCAAAAATAATTAAATTTTTACCACCTATTACCACTTTTAGCCATTTTTTACCACTTTGTTAATAAAATGAAACTTATGAGTCATTTTGACATGCATATTTCGGCGATATTTTGTTCCGACTAAAAATCATTCAACATGTTATATGTCAAACAATTACCAAATACAACATATTCAATCCGGTGGATTTCAAAAAGATTTTTTAATGATGTGGATATTAACTATTGTCGTAACTTTGGGAACTAGGTTATGGAAAAGAAAAAATTTATTGACATAGAAAAGGTACTTCAAGAAAAAGTTTACAAAGTTTATAAGTGGCTTCCCCGTTTTGTTATAAAATGGCTCAAGAAAAAACTTCATGAAGATGATATTAATGAAGCTATGGAGTACCTAAAAGACTACGAAGGATTAGAATTTAACCGCAGAGCCCTTGATAAATTAGGAGCACATGTAGAGTCCATTCATACCGATTGGGTTCCAAAAAGCGGGTCAGTAATTATTGCGGCAAATCATCCATTGGGCGGACTTGATGGCATGGCATTAATTAAGTCTGTAGGTGATATTAGACCAGACGTTCGGTTTTTCGTTAATGATATTTTAAAAAATTTAAAAAATTACGGGGAAATTTTTGTTGCAGTCAATAAAATTGGAGCTTCTTCAACCAAATCACTTAGAACGATGGAAGAAGTCTTTGTGACAGAGTGTGCTGTTTTATTTTTTCCGGCAGGATTAGTTTCAAGAAAACAAAATGGTTTAGTAAGAGATTTAACTTGGAAAAAAAGTTTTGTAACTCAAGCCATCGATCATAAGCGAATGATACAACCTGTTTTTATTGAAGGAGAAAATTCAAAATTCTTTTACAACTTTGCTATGTGGCGCAAAAGACTTGGCATTAAAGGGAATATAGAAATGCTGTTTTTACCAGATGAGATGTTCAAAGCTCGTAAAGAAACCATCAGAATACACTATAGTAAACCTTTTGACTCTGCTTTACTAGACGGCCGCAAAACACATAAGCAGTGGTCTGATTTGATTTACCAATACATTTATTCTTCTGAGTTTATGAAAGGTATCCCTTTCGAAGAGTATATGAAAAACTATTAATTAGTATAAATATAAAGCCTATTCAGGCTAAAAGCATTTTTAAATTATTTTTTTAATTCACATGATAATATGGTAAATATACGCGTTGGTTTTGGTTATGATGTTCATCCATTAGGCGAAAACAGAGAGCTATGGCTTGGTGGCATTCGATTAGAATTTGATAAAGGTTGCGTTGGGCACAGCGATGCCGATGTATTATTACATGCTATTTGCGATGCACTCTTAGGTGCTGCGAATTTACGAGACATTGGCTTTCATTTCCCTAATACCAATCCAAAATACAAAGGCGCCGATAGTAAAATACTCTTAAAAGAAGTTGTAAGTTTATTAGACCAAAACGGATATGCCATAGGTAATGTAGATGCTTCGCTTAGTTTAGAAGCCCCAAAGATTAATCCTCACATTTCAGCTATGCAAACTGTTTTGGCTCCAATTATGAATATCAGTACCAACGATATTTCTATAAAAGCCACTACCAATGAGCGATTAGGCTACGTTGGTAGAGGCGAAGGGGTTAATGCTTATGCGGTGGCGTTGATTTATAAAAAATAGTTCTAGAAAAAAACAAACTCGAACCAACCGCAAGCAACAATAAAATAGATCCAAACATCGAAATTATATTTCCTGTTTTATAAACAGTTGGTTCGAACTTAAATTCTACTTTGTGTTTACCAGCAGGTATCTCCATTCCTCTAAGAATATAATTGACACAAGTGTGTGGTGTGAGTGAACCATCTATGTAGGCATTCCAACCTTTAGGATAATATATTTCAGAAAATACAGCAAAGTTTTTCTCCTTGCTCTCAGTTTCATATACCAAATTGTTTGGTTTATACGATTGTAGAGTTATCTTCCCGTCAGCACTGTAATGCTCGGATAATTTCGCTAACTCTTTATTTTTTTGTTGTACAACCGCTCCCGACTTTGTATTTAAATTATATAAAGCTACAATTTCCGAATCAGCTGTAGCGACTGTTTTTATATGTTTTACAAACCATGCATTACCATTAGCCTGAGGATTAGGAATAGCAAAAGTTTGATCTTTGGCAGGCACTATCATATACTTTGTATTCAACATATTCAAAACTCCTAACTTCGCGGTATGCACTTGCATTAATGAATCATTCTGAATGGCTTGGTTCAATCCATCATAAAACAAATTGATTTCCTTATCCAAATGGAAATCAATAATTTCTTGATACTTTTTCAATTTAGCGCCATGATAACCTCCAATTGATTTATGGTAATAAGATGTCGCAGCATCATTAAACGTACTGGTAGATAAATTCAATACACGATAGTCTAAACTTTTATCTTGCAAAATTTGTTCATCTGCCTGAGATTTTGTTGGAGGTAAATCATACTGTGCTTTTGATACAAAGTTTTTACTATTTAAATAGCGAGAGGCAACAGGCCATAAGTCTGCCAACATGAAAATGCCTAACGAAACAAAAAACAATTCGAGTTTTAATTTTTTAGTTAAATATAAAAACAAAAAAACAGATGCTAATCCAACAAAAATGAGAGACCTGCGGGCATCATTTTTAAAAATTTCTTCTCTTGCCTTTTCAATGTTTGATAGAAAGTCAGGCATAAATTGTGCAATTTGTGCATCTGAAGCTCCGCTTTGCTTAAATTGATTAACAAGCTGTGTTTCTTCTCCAAGCGGAATAAAAGAATTAGTTATATCTGGGATAAATGCACTTAAAAAACAAAAACCGCCAACAATGGAACACGAAATAATTAATGCTTTTTTAAAATCAATTTGTTTTTTAATAAATGGTAATAATACTATTTCATTTTTTTCTGCTGATTTTAAAAATTTATCGAGCGCTAAGACTGCTAATAATGGAATTGTCAGTTCAGCTATAACCAAAATCATCGAGACTGCTCTAAATTTATTGTATCCTGGCACGTAGTCCATAAAAATATTCGTCAATCCCATAAAATTTTTACCCCAAGACAGCATAATTGAAAATAACGTACCCACTACTAAAGCCCATTTTAAAGGATGATCGATTATAAACAAACCCAAAACAGCTAAAAGAATAACAATAGAACCTATATATACAGGCCCACTAGTAAAGGGTTGTTCTCCAAAATAAGCATTACTTTGAGCAATTTGCTCTCTCATTTCTGGTTGCACCTGTTTTAAGGCCTCTTTATCTGCTCTGCCAATCGCGTCTGAAGCACCGCCTTTAAAATTTGGGATCAAAAAAGTAAACGTTTCTCCAATTCCATAGCTCCATTGAGTGGCATAGTCTTTATCTAAACCACTTGTTGTGTTATTTTGATTAGTTTGTAACGATGAATTGATTGTCAATTCCGTTTTACCTCTAGTTGTATAATTACCATACTCATACGTTGATAAAAGATTAGCCGCATTTGGCAATATACCAACTACTGAGGCTAACATGAAAATAACTATACTTTTAGAAAACTCTTTAATCGTTTTTTGTTTAACAGCCAATAATAAGTAGGTTAAAAACACTAAACCAAATAACATAAATCCGTAGTAAGAGATTTGTACGTGATTAGCATTTAATTCTAACGCCATGAATAATGATGATAATCCAAAACCTAACCAATGTTTATTTTTCATTAGTAAAATAATACCACCTAACAACGGCGCTAAATATCCAATGGCATTGGCCTTTGAATTATGTCCAGCTTCAATAATTATAAAGAAATACGACGAAAAGCCATACGCCAACGCTCCAATAATAGCGAGCCATGGATTAATTTCGAGGCACATTAACAAAATAAAAAAACCTAAAAAGCATAGAAAAATGTAACCACTAGGATGCGGTAAAAACAAATGAAACGCCTGATCGATATGACCTAACCAATTACCGGAATATATAGTAGAAATTTGGTACGTTGGCATACCTCCAAACATCGAGTTAGTCCACAAAGGCTCTGCATGTTCTGCTTTTCTAAAATCGACCACTTCTTGACTCATCCCTTTATGCCTTACGATATCGCCTTGTTCTAAAACTTTATCGGATAATAAAGGACTGAATTGTATGAGCGTAACGATAGCAAAAATTACAATTGCAATTAAGTGAGGGATGTACTTTTTAAAGTTCATAGCTGTATTAGTTTTAGCAAATATAATAAATATAGTTCTGTCGTATGGAGCAAAAGCCTAACGCTTATTTTAAGGAACGAAACATTTTATTTGTAATTTAGCACCCTATAAATAGAATTATATCCTTTCATGAGAAAATTATTTTCTGTCCTCAAGTACACAAAAAATTACAAAGGATATACCGCCTTAAATATTACTTTCAATATTTTATTTGCTATTCTATCCGCCTCTATTTTAGCTTTGATAGCCCCATTTTTAGATTTATTATTTAAAAATAATTCAGATGGATTACAAAAAATCATCATAGCTGGTGTACCGCAATTTTCAATGACTTCTAGTTATTTTCAGCATTTTTCAAACTACTACCTTGCAATTTTAATTGTACAGAAAGGCAAAATTCAGGCCTTAGTTCTAATTTGTGTCATGGTTTTCGTATTAACGTTTCTGAAAAACATATGCCGATACTTCGCCATGTATTTCATTGCCCCTATTAGAAATGGCGTAGTTAGAGATTTAAGAAATGAAATACATCAAAAAGCATTAGAATTACCATTGAGCTATTATAGCGAAGAAAGAAAAGGAGATTTAATGAGTCGAATGACAACTGATGTTCAGGAAATCGAATGGAGTATCATGCAAACTCTAGAAATGATTTTCAGAGAACCTCTTACGATTATTATTTTATTTAGTTTGATGTTGTTAATTAGCATGAAACTGACTTTATATATCATTTTATTATTACCAATTGCAGCCATCATTATTGCCATTCTTGGCAAAAGCTTAAAACATGCTTCAAAAAAAACTAAAGAAACCTTAGGCCAAATTGTTAGTTTGATAGAAGAAAGCTTAGGTAGTTTAAAAGTAATTAAGGCATTTAATGCTGAGTCAACCGTACAAGCTAAATTTGAAACTTTAAATCAAACATTTTACACACAATCTGTTAAAGTATATCGCAAAACCGATTTAAGTTCTCCGTTAACAGAAACAATCGTTACGGGCATTTTGATGTTGATTTTGTTATTGGGAGGTAAAATGGTTTTTATGGATGAATTATCTGCCGCCTTATTTATTACTTATTTTGGATTAGCTTCTCAATTAATACCTCCCATCAAGCAACTCACTACTTCCTATAATAATATTCAAAAAGGAATTGCTAGCGAGGAACGAATTAACAAAATTTTACTTGCTAATAATCTGATTTTTGATGCCAAAGAAGCCATAAATCTCAAACAATTTACCAAAGAGATTGAATACAAAGACTTATGGTTTGCTTATCATAAAGGTGATGATGGCTATGTATTAAAAGGTATCAATTTAAAAATTGAAAAAGGAAAAACGATTGCTTTAGTTGGACAAAGCGGAAGTGGAAAAACAACTCTTGCTGACATGTTATGTCGTTTTTATGAAAGCGATAAAGGTCAATTATTAATTGATGGGATAAATATTAAACATCTAAAGACAAGTAGTTTAAGGAATCATATAGGTGTAGTAACACAAGAAAGCATCCTATTTAATGATAGTGTTTTAAATAATATCGCTTTTGGAATGACTCATGTATCGAAAACTGATATTATAGAAGCCGCAAAAATAGCAAATGCACATGACTTCATTATGCAGCTACCAAATGGATATGAAACTACCATTGGAGATCGAGGTGGTAAATTAAGCGGAGGGCAGCGTCAACGATTGAGTATAGCAAGAGCCGTACTGAAAAATCCAGCGATTTTAATTTTAGACGAAGCAACTTCTGCACTTGATACTGAAAGTGAAAAATTAGTGCAAGAGGCTTTAACTAATTTAATGAAAAATAGAACAAGCGTCGTGATTGCACATCGATTATCTACAATTGCTAACGCCGATGAAATTGTGGTAATGAATAATGGTGAAATCATTGAGAAAGGAAATCATCATCAATTATTAGATTTAAACGGCACTTATAAAAAACTATGCGATATGCAAAGTTTTAAATAAGCCTATCCTCACTACTCATTTTAAACAAAAATACAAAAGGCTGCCTAGGCAGCCTTTTGATAATAAGTATAAAATAGTAGTATTAGTTATTCAACATGACAGGCATCACCAACATTAACACGTCCTCAGCTGGATTCGCTTTTTGGGTTGGTACTATGATACCCGCACGATTCGGAGCACTCATTTCGATTGTAATTTCATCGCTATCTAAATTAGACAGCATTTCCAATACAAATTTTGAGTTAAATCCAATTTCCATATCTTCTCCTACATAGGTACAAACCAATGTTTCATGTCCTTCATTAGCAAAATCTAAATCCTCAGCCGAAATAATTAATTGACTTCCTGTAATTTTTAAACGAATTTGATGAGTAGCTTTGTTAGCAAAAACACTGATTCGGCGAATGGCTCCTAAAAAAGAAGTTCTGTCAACTGTTAATTTATTAGGATTTTGTTTAGGAATAACTGCCTCATAGTTAGGGTATTTACCATCTATTAAACGACATACCAAATTAATGTTGCCAAAACTGAAGTAGGCATTTGTTTTATTAAATTCAACTTTCACGGCATCATCAATACCTGCCAATAAATTTTTTAAAACATTTAATGGTTTTTTTGGCATAATGAACGATGCTGAAGCGCCTGCTTTAGCATCGGCACGTGTATAGCGCACTAATTTATGAGCGTCAGTTGCTACAAATATTGAATTTTCCTCATTAAACTGACAAAATACACCACTCATGACCGGTCTTAAATCATCGTTTCCGGTTGCAAAAATTGTTTTATTAATGGCATTTCCTAATACATCACTTTTTATAATTACAGACGTTTCGGAATCAACTTTAGGTAATTTTGGATACTCATCTCCATTATGACCTGTTAAGGTATAATCTCCGGTTTCTGTTTTTAACTTAGCACTAAATTTTTTCGCATCAATAATAAACGAAACTGGTTGTTCAGGCAAATTACTGAGCGCTTCCAACAATGTTTTGGCTGGAATTGCTAAACTTCCATCTTCTGAAGAATCTACTTTTATACTTGTGGTAATGGTTGTTTCCATATCACTTGCAAAAAGTGTTAGTATATCATTACGAAGATCAAACAAAAAACAATCCAAGATCGGAATTGTGTTGCTTGAATTTAATACTCCGCTTATGGATTTTAAATGTTTTAATAAAGTTGAAGATGATACGACAAAGTTCATGTAGGTATTTTTTAATCGGTTAAATTTAACTATAAGGCAATCTTTATGCTGTTTAAATAGAGGCTAATTATGAAATACTTTTTAACATTATTTTTTCGGCTGAAAGTAATCATACGTTTGTAAAATTTTACCAAAAACATAAAATTGAGCTACTCCAAAATCCTTACCGTTATTATATTTTACAAATAATCTATCAGGATCAAATTTATAATTAATGCCGTACTCTTGATTTTTAGAACCAATAGCTTGTTTATGATAAAACTCACAAATGTTGCGTTGATTGTTTCTGTCGGTAATTGTTAAGGTTGCAAATGGCATGGCAGACGTTGATAATGAATCCACTAGTTTATTTTGTTTATCTAACACAACTTCACAATTCACATTTTGGAAATAAGCAATATACTGTTTCAATTTACTTTCATCGAATGGAATAAAAGTACCCTTATTGTTTTTTAGCCCAAAACGTTGCATACTAAATAAATCTAAAACAAAAGATGAATCAGGCATTTCGTGTAAATCCATCTTTATCTGCTTAATTTGAGGAGGTCTGTAATTAATCAATAATCGATCTCTCCAATCCAATTCTTCTGTATTGTAACGGGTTGTCAAAAAACCATCAAATCCCGGAATATGTGTGATAAATGGCGTTTCAAAATTTTCTCCCGTTTCTAAATTGGTTAAAATCATGTGCGTGCCTGTATGGTCTTGGGTGGGATGACCTACAAAATATTGTTTAACTTTTTCTCCTTTTGAATAAATTTCTACTTTGGTAGATTTGGCAGCCATAATTTTAATAACAGCATTTTTTCCATTTTTCGAAACCGGTGATTTTACCTCTACTGATTTAATCGTGTATAATAACATTTCTATCACGTCAGGGCGTACATGAAATTTCCCATCCAACTTCCATCCTTCTGCGGTTCTTTCCAATAAAATTTGCTTTCCTTCTTTATCTGCCAAAAAAATCTTATCAATAACAGCCGTGTCTTTGTATTTAAAATCACTTGCTTCTTTGTCAATGGTAGACGTTTTATGTTTTGTTTTATATACATAAATTGAAAAACCTGCCAATACAATTAAGATAGTAATGATAATGATAGACGATTTTTTCATGGATTCAGTTTTTTATTTTTAACTAGTTTGTATGAGAAAGCAAAAAATTGCTCAGTCTAATTACTGTATTTTTTCTTTCTCCAATAATATTGAATCATCCCAAAACAAATGATTAATATTAAAGGTAAGCCAACATTCATCAATTTCCATTTAGTTGCTTGATTCGCCGTTTTCTTTTTATCCAATAATCTAAGTTTTACTTCTCTTGATCGTAATTGTAGTAAGCCTTCATCATCCAACAGATAATTCATACAGTTCAATAAAAATGTTTTATTAGCAAATTGCTGCCTAGAATACATATCATATCCTAAAGGATACACCATACCTGTGTTTCTTTGATATTCATTTTTAGCAATATCGCCATCTGCCACTACAATCATTTTGGTAAGTTTACTCTTTGGTTTAAAATCAAAAAGGCTGTCTGTTAAAATTCTTGCCGTAATTCGATTTTTGTAATTAGACTCAAATTCACCTTCTAATAAACACGCTACGTTTTGGAAAGAATTTTTATACTGGCTTTCTTGTGGTTTTAGTTTTACCTGAGCCGCTAAAATCCGAACCGGTGTTGTTTGAGCTTTGGTGTATTTAGAAGTTTGCAACAAAATTGTTTTTTTTATGCCCTTTGCAAACACAGTATCTAAAGTTCCAATGTATTCTGTTCGAATTAAATCTAAATTTTTTACAATGGGATGATTGGATGAAGGCAGTAATAAAGGATAATAATGCCAAAAGAAAGGTTTAAAATCAGGTTGCCCTTGCTTGAAACCAACATTAACAGGAACTTGAGCCGATTGTAAATCCTGAACTAAGACAGGGTTAAGTCGAACTCCATATTTGAACAAAATATCATCTAAATTTAAATCGTTCTTAAATCCAAGCGAATATCCTCTTGTTGTTAGTGTATCTCTATTGACATATACAGGATCTATTAACCATAATGCCTTGCCTCCGTGCATAATAAACTGATCGATGATAAACTTATCTTTTTCATCAAACATTGAATCGGGTTGTGCAATAACAATGGCATCAGCGCCTTTCAAGGCATATAGTTTATGATTAATATTAACGCGCGACACATTATAATACTCGGCCACAGAACGCATGAAATCGGCTCCACGAATCGTATCTAATTCGTCATGCCCTTCCACAAACAAAACTTCCGGTTTTTTAATTAAAGTTGTTTTTCGGATAGCATTTGTTAAGCCATATTCCATTTCCTGAACGGAATTATTAATACTTTGTTCTGATTCAAACCCCAATTGACGTTTGTAAATTTGCCACACACTTTCTTTTCCTTTATAGGTGATGATAGCTCCCGGCCAAATATAGGTTTCAGAAACCTTTTGTGAACTTCTATCCACAATTTGTTCGGGCATAATACCCTTATCGTACAATTGTTTTTCAATTTTGTCTGTTTCTTCTTTACTTGTATTGTCTAAAGGATTAATTAGCTCATACTCTAAATTATGATTAGAATAAGCTCTAAATTCATCTAACAATTCTTTAGTTTCGTTTTTTAGGCGGGTAAAATTTGGATTAAAATCACCTTGTAGGTAAACTTTAATATAAACCACATCATCCAAATTTTTCAATAATTTTCTGGTAGATTCAGAGAGCGTATATCGCTTTTCTGTTGTTAAATCAAATCGTTGGAACAAAAAAGAACCTATAAAATTTACAAGAATAATGATGGATAAAACCACCAAAAGCATGATAATGTCTTTTCTTTTGCGTATTGACTTTTTTTCTGTCATATTACCACTTCCTGCTTTCTAAAACTAATTTTGACAATAAATTAAACAATGCAATAATGCTGATAAAATAAATCATATCGCGTGTATCAATTACTCCGCGACTCATACTAACATAATGTTCATTCATTCCTAAACCTTTTACAAAGGCATCGTATTTACCAAACAATCCGGAAGCAGAAATGAAGTCGAAGCCTATGTAAGTAATGAAACATAGGAGTAAGGCCATAATAAAAGCAATAACCTGATTTTCGGAAATAGCAGAAGCAAAAGTTCCTACGGCAACAAATCCGGCTCCTAAAAACAATAAACCAACATAAGAACCCCACATTCCACCTGTATCAACATTTCCTTTCGGATACCCTAATTGATATACAGAATAATAGTAAATGAGGGTTGGCAACAAAGAAACAATAACCAAAATAACTCCTGCAAAGTATTTAGCTAACACAATTTGTAATTCGGTTAATGGCCGGGTTAGCAATAATTCAATCGTACCTGTTTTTTTCTCTTCCGAAAAACTCCTCATCGTAATGGCCGGAATCAAAAATAAATAAACCCAAGGTGCTAAAATAAACAAAGGGTCTATATTCGAAAATCCGTTTTCCAGAACATTAGATCCGGCGCTTTCAGTGGGTATTAACCACATAAAGGTACCAATACCAGTAATAAATACCCCAATAGCAATATATCCGATAAGGGAACTTAAAAAACTGCGAATTTCTTTAATTAACAAGGTCGTCATACGGGGATCAAAAATAACAATAGATTTTAAAAAATACTATCTGTAAAAGGCATCTATCTTCTATTTGATACATTTATCGGATAACTGTTCTGCCTAATATTTTATTGACACGTTTTTTTTGATTTTCTAATAGGATAACAAATTCAAACACGTTTTTATTTTCAAATGGATCGGCTGTTTTAATCAATTCTTTGGCATCTTTCAAAATTTGATTAAGTCTTTTTTCTTTTAAGCTAAACAACTGATGTTCAATTCCTTTTTTAATTAAGTGAATTTCCTGAGGGACTGATACACCTAATTTTTCCCATTTATAACTCACTGTTTCTGAAAAAGAGGCAATTTGAATGGCAACTTGAGATATAGCAGGATTAGGATGATGCGTAAATGTTTGTAGGTTAGGAATTATTCCTTTTTCTAATTCGTGCTGAAATTCATCAAGCACCATTTGATAAATAGGGTTAATAAACTGTAAATTATCTCTCCACAATTCAAAAATTACAAATTCACAAACCGTTAGCTGAAAGGATTGTTGCGTATTATCGGTATCTTCTGCATCCACATCCACTAATACATTACCATATTGCATCATCATCCGCAATAATTCTTTTTCTTCACTATCGAGTAAAGAATCTTTTGGTTTTTCTTCTTCTAAATAAGCTTCCGGCGGTATTTCATCGGGGTAATTACCTTGAGACGTATTGTTTTTTTCGGAAGATGCATTTAATTTGCCAGCTTTTTTTCTAATGATTTTATTAATTTCAATCTGTAAAATTTGCTCGCTAATGTCCATGATTTTTGAACATTCTTTGACATATACAGACCGATTAATCGTATCAGGAATAACAGAAATACTTTCTACAATATCCTTAATTAAATCTGCCCGTTTAATAGGATCGTGTTCTACTTCTTTATAAAGCAAACTCGTTTTAAAAGCAATAAAATCTTTACTGTTTAGTTTAATAAATTCTTTAAATGCGTCGTTGGTTACTTTTTTACTATACGAATCGGGGTCATCCCCATCTGGGAATAACAATACCCTCACATTCATCCCCTCCTCCAAAATCAAATCAATTCCTCTAAAACTGGCTTTAATACCAGCCAAATCTCCATCATATAAAATAGTTATATTTTTAGTGAAGCGATGAATGAGTTTAATTTGTTCAACCGTTAAGGAAGTCCCTGAAGATGCCACTACATTTTCAATTCCCACTTGGTGCATAGAAATAACATCCGTATAACCTTCTACCAAAAAACAATTATCTTCCTGGATAATCATTTTCTTGGCCTGAAATAAGCCATAAAGTGTTTTGCTTTTATCGTAAATATCTGTCTGAGGGGAATTTATATACTTTGCTAATTTTTTATCGCTCGTTAAAATTCGGCCACCAAAACCAATGACTTTTCCTGAAATGTTATGTATTGGAAACATCACGCGCCCGGTATACCTGTCAAAAATATCTTTCTCCGTAATGGCAGTTCCCTCTGCGTGGCTATTTGATAAAATCGACATGCCTGTCTTTACCAAATACTCGGGTTTATAGCCATTTTTAACAGCCGTATCCGAAAATTTCCGTCTTTCTTCTGAACTGTATCCTAAACTAAATTTTTGAATAATGGCATCAGAAAATCCTCGTTCTTTAAAATAGCCTAAACCTACCGAACGACCTAAATCATCATTGAGCAACAAATCTGAGTAATACTTTTGAGCGTATTGCATCACAATGTACAAGCTTTCTTTCTCGTTTTGCTGTACTTTTTCCTCTATGCTTACTTCTTTTTCAATCACTTCAATGCCATATTTATTGGCCAAAAATTTGAGTGCTTCGGGATAGCTTAAACTTTCGTGATCCATAATAAAATTGACCGCTGTACCCGATTTACCACAACCAAAACATTTATAAATTCCTTTGGCAGGAGATACTGTAAAAGAAGGCGATTTTTCACCATGGAAAGGACAAAGTCCTAGTAAATTAGCTCCGCGTTTTTTTAAGGTAATGAAATCTCCTATTACATCTTCAACCCGAGCTGCGTCAATAATTTTATCTATGGTAATTTTAGGAATCAAAAAACAGATTTTTAAGCATAAATATAGTGCAAAATTGAAGACTGTCACCGTTTTTTAGAAAACAAAAATCATTACCTTTAAAGCCACTATTATACAAATGAGCGTTTACGATAAATACAAAGCAGTAATTGGTTTAGAATGTCATATCCAATTACTTACAAAAACAAAAATGTACAGTAATGATGTATCAGAATACGGCTCTATGCCGAATACCAATGTCAGCGTCATTACATTAGGCCACCCGGGCACCTTACCAAAAGTTAATAAACGGGCACTTGAATTTGCTGTTAAATTAGGGATTGCTACGAATTCCACTATTCGAGAAGAAAATCAATTTGCTCGTAAAAATTATTTTTATGCCGATTTGCCTAAAGGCTATCAAATTACTCAAGATAAAACCCCGATATGTAATGGAGGATTTGTGGACATTACACTAAAAGACGGAACCCAAAAACGTATTAATTTGACAAGAATTCACATGGAGGAAGATGCCGGTAAAAGCATGCACGACATTGATCCATTTGAATCGTTAATTGATTTAAACCGCGCAGGAACTCCCTTACTAGAAATTGTAACAGAACCTGATTTTACGGGGGGAGAAGATGCTTATGTTTACTTAAATGAAATTCGCAAATTGGTGCGTTATTTGGATATTTGTGACGGCAATATGGAGGAAGGTTCTCTACGTTGTGATGCCAATATTTCGGTAATGCTTAAAGACGCTAAAGAATATGGTAAAAAAGTAGAGGTCAAAAACATGAACTCGTTTAGAAATGTACAACGAGCGATTGATTTCGAAATTAAACGTCAAATTGATTTAATTGAAGCAGGAGAAACCATTGCCGGAGAAACCAGAAGTTTTGATGCTGTGAATGGTTCTACGTTTTCCCTGCGAAGTAAAGAGAATGCTAATGATTATCGCTATTTTCCTGAACCGGATTTACAACCCATTATAGTTACCCAGGAATATATAAATGACGTTAAGGCTCAAATGCCCGAGTTGCCGAATGCTTTATTTAATAAATTCACTAAAGAATTTGGGCTATCAGACTATGATGCCAATAATTTAACAGATTTAAAAGGAATTGCTTTGTATTTTAACGAATTAGTGTCCTATACAAAACATTACAAGGCTGCTGCTAACTGGATGATGGGAAGTATTAAATCATATTTAAATGAACATGCCATTACCATTGAGCAATATCCTATAAAACCCGAAACCATCGCTCAATTAATCGCTCTGATTGACGAAGGCAAAATCAGTAATGCGGCTGCTACTCAAAAATTATTTCCTGAGCTAATGCTTCATCCAACAGAAACACCTTTAAATATTGCTCAAAGATTAGACATCATACAAAGTAATGATGCTGGTGCTTTACAAGAATTAGTAAATCAGGCTCTGGCAAAATACCCCGAAAAAATTACGGAGTACAAAAATGGAAAAACTTCTTTATTGGGTTTATTTGTAGGTGAAGTGATGAAAATGGGTAAAGGCAAAGCCGATCCGAAAATGGCTAATCAATTAGTAAAAGAAGCTTTAGAAAAATAAGTGTCGAACCTACTGGCTAAAGCATGTAGACTCATATCCAATACAAATGAAAAACGGGGTTGATCAATTTGATCAACCCCGTTTTAGTTTCCTGTAAACGTCAATTATTACTGACGCATGATTTTTTGTGTTTCTATAACTTCACCTTTAGCATCAATGATTTGAATAAAGTACAAGTTTTGGTTACTCAAAGTTGATACATTAACCTTTGTAGATTGTTGTTCGAGTGGCATAGCTAATACTTCTTGCCCAAGCGTATTCATAATTTTTAAACTATACCCATTTACAGATGCTAGGTTACCATTATAAACTGTGATTTGGTCGTTAGCCGGATTTGGGTATACTTTTACCATGTTAACTTTTTGAACTGGTGCTAATCCGGTAACTGTGGTATTAGCATTAAATAAATCTGTTATTTCTTGTTGTGTTAAAGCACGGTTCCACATTCCAACATCGTCAATTAGTCCTTTGTAAAACATGGCACAAGATGGAATTGAATTGGAATGCCCGAATCCTAAATGTGAGAGCGTCGTTGTAGTCCATGTAGTTGTTGCATCTGGTCCGCTTGTACTTTTCAAAACGCCATCTACATATAATTTAGTTATTGTATTAGCGGTTTTTAAATCTTCAATTACATAGGTTACAAGATGCCATACTCCATCTGCAATTGAGGTTTGATAAATATTTTCTGTATATGATTGGGTTATGTCACCACAAGTTCCTCTTAATAATCCGGATTTTGTGATTAGTTTATACCCATTTTCACAAGAATTTCCTTTTGCAATAATTTCATTATCAGAATTTAGATCGGTTGTATTAATCCAACAGTTCATTGTTAAACTACCTTGTGTGAAATCGAAATCAGCATTATGTCCGCAATCAATCCAATTACTCACTCCATCAAATGAATAAGCGCTATTTGTATTACCATTTCTGTCAGACGCTAAAGTAGCACCGTTTACTGTACCATCATTTGAATTAATACTTTGGTCTTTAGCATCTCCATTAAATGGCCACCAGCCAATTAAACCATTTGAAGGAACATAAGTTGGAACTTGAGCAACTGTTGCTGAGGCAATACACATGGTTGTTAAAGCGGTAAGTAAAAGTTTTTTCATTTTTTTATTTTAATTGTAACACTGATCTACCCTGTCTGTAGTAGAATTATTTATTAAACTGCGTCAGACAGTTGACTACTCTTTTTCTTTTTGAAACCAATTACTTTCTGTATTTAATTTCAATTTAAAAAAAGCGCCACACGCAATATTTGTATAATTTAAGTATGACTCTAATTAGCCAACTATTTTTCGGGATTGGAACTAAGGACGGAAGAATAATTTTTTAGCCGCGTAAATGTAATCAAATTTTCCTTAACCATTATATTAATGTGTAATAATTAAGTAAGCAACTTCTTAAAATAACAGATTAAATTTTGATTTTTTATTTTTAAGCTCGTTTAAAAAAACTTCGGTAACTGCCGAAAATAAAGGCACAGATTGAAGGGACTGCAATATTTGGTGATTATATAAATGCCTATTATTGCCTTTGATAATTAGAAAAAAATTGGATTTATCGAGTTCGGGAATTAGCAACATGGTTTTTTCTACTGCATCAGAAAACAAATCGAGAGATAGATTGGAGGCATTTTCTTTTGGTGGCTGAAAAGATGTTTTATTGGGTAATACATTCAGTTCAATGTTAAGACCTTCATCTATAAAACTGTATAAAGGAAAATAAAACACTTCCATTTCTTTATCCTGATATTCGTAATCTAATAACTCAACAATTTGTAAATCAACATGAAGCGCTTCATTTATTTCGTAAACGACTCTATAAATACTTTCCAAACAACTAATGGAAAACATGTCGAAATCAAAATAATGTTCTTCGGATATGTTATCTAAACTATGTGTTGCCAAATCGTTGAAGCCTTTTGTGATAAAAAATAAGAGATTGTATAAAACTTAAACTCTGGGATAGTTCGCGAGATAATTCCTTGAACAAACCATTGCGCTTTTTCAAATTGTTATCGATACGAAAATTCAAAAAAGGCAGAATTTTCTACTCGAATAGACCGTTGCGCCAAGAAATTATTACTCGATATGCCAAAAAAAATAAGAAACTGTCTTAATAAAGACAGTCTCTTATTTTACATGCTTATAAATTAGTTACTAGATACTTTTTCAATTAATTCTGTACTGATACCGGTAGCACTGTACCCACCATCATGATATAAATTTTGCATGGTCACCATTCTGGTTAAATCAGAAAACAAACTCACTGTGTAAGCAGCGCAATCGTCGGCACTAGCATTTCCTAATGGCGATTGCATATCAGCAAACGTATAGAAATCAGAAAAACCTTTGATACCACCTCCGGCAGTTGTTTTGGTTGGAGATTGTGAAATCGTATTGATACGTACCTTTTTTTGTTTGCCATAATGGTAACCAAATGTACGAGCAATACTCTCTAACATCGCTTTAATATCAGCCATATCCGTATAAAACGGATACGCTCTTTGTGCCGCAATATAAGATAAAGCTACAACCGACGCATGTTCATTTAAGGCATCTAATTTATGAGCTACAGCCAATAATTTATGAAAAGACAACGCTGATACGTCAATTCCTTTGTTGTAAAAATCGTAATTCAACTCGGTGTAAGGTATATTTTTACGGATATTAACGCTCATTCCTATTGAGTGAAGCACGAAATCGATTTTACCACCTAATACATCCATTGATTCGGTGTATAATTTGGTAACGTCTTCTATATTAGTTGCATCAGCCGGGATAATTTTAGAACCGGTTTCTTCTGCCAATTTGTTTATTTCGCCCATTCGCATTGCTATTGGGGCATTGGTTAGTGTAAATGTTGCACCCTCCTCGTGGCATTTTTGAGCCACTTTCCAAGCTATAGAATTTTCATCTAATGCACCGGTAATGATGCCTCGTTTGCCTTTTAATAAATTGTATGCCATATTGTTTGTTTTAGATGGGCAAATATAATAAAATAGAGGGTATTAAAAATCTATCTTTTTAGTGCGCGAAAGTGGTAAGTTAAATTACAACTATCTGGTTAATTAGAATGAGATTTTATGTCCTTTGTATTGACCGTAATGGTTTGCTACTTTATAAAAATGGCAGCAAAGGTTGATTCAATCTGCTGGACTTCTTTTTCAGAAAGCATACTGAATTCATTTTCTTTGGCCCTTTTTGATAACATCCCTTGGTTTTGTTCTAGAAATCTAACCAACGTAGAAACCAATTTATCCGGCATTTCATATACTTCATCCATATAATTTTTAAATGAATCATAATTTGCCATGTAATTAATTTCTTGAGGTACTATGTTTGTAATGGTATCTTCCACACAATCAAACAAAAACTCTGCTTGTTTAGTGGCATCAAAGAATCTGTAATAATCCTTAGTTTCATTCTTAACATCCACGTTGTGATCCTTGGTTTCATGCCATTCTATAAAATTTAATAATGGCTTTGAATAAGACTCTAAAACCTTTTGGTAATCATTAATATGATTGAGTATGGAAGATGATACCGGAAAAATAATTCCTTGATCGGTAAATTTCTTTTTGGCCAATATGTGATGAATCAAATACCTATGAATCCTTCCATTGCCATCTTCAAATGGATGAATAAATACAAATCCAAATGCCATGATTGATGCAGCCAATACTGCATTCATATTGTCATTGATGAGCATTTTATTCGCTTCAATTAAACCATCCAAAAGACTATCAATGTCTTCATGTTTGGCAGAAATATGATCAGGAATTGGCTCGCCTGATATACGGTCGTGCTCTCCAACAAATCCGCCTTTGGTTCTGAATCCCATTTGAAGAAATCGGGTATTTTCAATAACCAGTTGCTGTAACCGAATCAATTCTTCTTTCGTCAAATCATTCATTCCGGCTTGCCCAATTGCTATACCCCATCTCACGGCTCTTTTACTCTTCGGACTCTCGCCCTCGATGGTAAACGATGCTTTTGAATCTTTTAATAATAAAAAGGCAGAGGCTCTTTGAATGATGTCTTTTCTAATACCGGCAAATTGATTTTTATTTACTTCAATATAATTTTTCGACAAATGCCGCTCAAGCTTTTTTGTTTTTCGGATTAAACCACAAAATTTACTGGTACCTGTCAAATTGTTAATTACCAAATGCCGAGGCGATTTTATTCCCCCTGCGGTAAACTGCAGTTTTTCATCAACCACGGGAATATAGCTTTTCTTATGAATGTCGTTTTTACCCTTAATGAGTTCGCCCGAAACCCACTCTAGTAAAAACCATATTCTCCGAGAATATTGACCTGATGGCTCAATGTTTACTAATTCAAACATCTCCTTATTGCTTAAAGTTTTTTGCAACTTAGTAAACACTAAAAGATTGATTCCCTCATATTTCAATGCGAACACTAAATGATTATAGAGCGCTTCAATTTTGGAAGTTTGATTATTATCCTCGGGTAAATATCTAAATGGAAGCACCATCCAGGTTTCGGTTTCAATTTGTTGATTTTTCTCTGAAACCATTGCTTTAGTAGAAGGAAAAGATACTTGTAATTTCAGTTTTTGAATAATTGCGGTGTACCCTACAATCCAACCTTTACATGGTTTTACTTCACCATGAATTGTAGGCGCATTACATGAAAAATAGGCGCTATTACTCATATATTACAATTTTAAAGCGCAATATCGAGTAATTTTAGACACAAAGCAATAAAACAGGCGTAAATATTAAAAATTTAAGAAAAATAGGCGCAATTCTTAAATGAATCCGTTTTTTATTTTGATGATTAAAGTAATGATGGAATTCTGATTAACTAGAATGAGATTCTATGTCCTTTATGTTGACCATATTGGTTTGCTCAAGGAGTAAAACAGGATGTATCTCTAGGAATGCAGCAATTTTTAATAATGTAACAAGTGTTATGTTTTTGCCTTGTTCTATTTTATGCATGTTAGATTTATCTAAGCCAATATCTTCACCTAATCCAGCCAGCGTGTACCCTTTTTTTAAACGTTCTTTTCGGATATTATCACCTACTTGCTTTAAAAAAATTGCGACCGAATCTTTTTTTTCCATTAATGCCAATTTGCATTAATGCCAAAATAAAAAGTTGTATTAAAACACTACTTTAATTTAAAAGTGGTATTTTAGCACAACTAAATATAACATTATGAAAAAATTTTTATTAAGTGTAGTGGCTGGCATGAGTTTGACCACTACATCCATGGCGCAAACTGTGCCTAGTTATGTACCCACTAATGGGTTGGTAGGCTATTGGGGATTTGATGGAAATGCTCAAGATTATTCCGGTAATGGTAATCATGGAACGGTGAATGGGGCTACTTTGACAGCTGATAAAAATGGGGTTGCAAATAAGGCTTATAATTTTGATGGAGTTAATGATTATATACAAGTTAACAATTCTAGCTCATTACAGGGATTAACTTCTATTAGTGCTTTTATTTGGATTAATATAAACAGTTGGTACAACGGTTATTTTCCAGTTTTACATAAATCGAACGGAAGCCAACATGGTAAATATGCTTTTTTATTGAATACAGGAGGAGGAATAGCTCATCTGGTACCCTATGAAAATGGCTTTAATTACTCTCCATGGTCTTTGAATACCTGGATTCATATAGGCTACACTATAGGTTCTGGAAAAACAAATTTCTATGTTAATGGCCAAACAATATCATCTGCATCAACAGGTGTTTTTCCTGTTAGCTCTAATGAAACTCTTCCGCTTATTTTTGGTATGGATAAACCAGGATTAACTGAATATACAAATGGTAAACTCGATGATATCGCTATTTACAATCGCGTCTTAACTCAGCAAGAAATTACGGCACTTTACACAGGCTGTAATTTAAATGCAAGTATTACTACTGTAAAAGCTAATGCGAAAGCCGGTGATAATGCACTATTGACAGCCAACGCCGCTGATGGGTCTGCAACATTTCAGTGGCAAAGCAACCCAAATAATTTTGGTTGGCAAAATATACCCATTAACTTAAACTACTCAGGTGCAAACACCGCTAGCTTAACCGTTAATAATGTGCAATTAGGTAACCATAACCAACCATTTAGAGTGATTGCGACTTCGGGTAGTTGTTCTGATACCTCAGATGTGGCTAACATTCAACTTTCAGATACTTGTTTAATCACCGTGCATGATACTTTGGTAATTAACCGCACTATAACTGGTCTGTCTGCACCAAACAATAAAAATACAATCAAGGTATATCCAAATCCTGCCAAAGACCATGTTATTATTCATTACGGTAATTTTGCCATGATGAATGGGTATAGTGTAAAAATTACCAATACTTTAGGGCAAGAGTTGTTTGCCTCGCCTATTAACCAACAAACTTCTTCGGTCAATTTATCCAATTGGATTAACCACAGCTTATACTTCGTTCAAATTATCGATCCTCAAGGTAAAACAGTAGAAACCCGAAAAATACTGATTGAGTAGGTCTGTATATTAAGCAGGATAATTCACAACAAAATGCAAAAAGGCGAAAATGGGATAACCATTTTCGCCTTTTTTGCATCATTTTTTTCTTGCAAAACATTTTATCCAATCGAAAGGCTTTTCAAATTGTTCTCGATGCAAAAATTCAAAGAGGCAGAATTTTTCACTCGAATAGACCATTGTCGCCTTGAGTGATTTTTTGCTTTGTTCTTTCGAAAAATTGTATCGAAAGGCTTTTTCAAATAGTTCTCAATACGAAAATTCAAAGAAGCAGAATTTTCAACTCGAATAGACTGTTTAATCCTAAATTATTTTCTTTAATTGTTCGGTTATTTCCAATACAGCCGGGCACACCAAGGTATTTCTGTAAGTTAAATCCAAAATTTGTTCCATACGTTTACGGTCGGTGTGAGGATATTCGCGGCAAGCATTGGGCCGAGCGTCGTAAACTGAACAGTAATTATCTGAGCCTAAAAACGGACAAGGTGCCTGACGTAAGACATAATCTTTGTCTTCATCAATGCGAAGGTATTGCTCAATAAATTCTCCTGGCTTCATTCTCATGTGCTTGGCCAATCGCTCAATATCGCGATTGTAAAAAATCGGAGAGGTGGTTTTGCAACAATTTGCACAACTCAAACAATCGATCTGTTCAAACACGTCATCGTGCAAATCATGAAAATGTTTGTCTAAATTTTTTGGTTTAGTTCGCTTTAGTTTGTCATAAAACACGCGATTCTCTTTTTTAAGAGTGGAAGCTTTTTGATTATGTTTCTCTAAATCCAAAAGAATACTGATTCCGTTAAATGTAGTCGAATATATTTAGGATTGAATCGTTTTGATGAACTCTTCCGGTGTTTTAGCATCCTCTAAACTAAAATGCCCAATTTTGGTGCGACATAAGGTATCTAAATAAGCGCCGCTATTTAAGGCCAATCCGAAATCGCGGGCTATACTTCTGATATAGGTTCCTTTGGTGCAAGCAATTCGAAAATCAACCAATGGCAATTCGCATCGTGTGATTTCAAATTCTAATATTTCAATGGGGCGCGCTTTCAATTCAATATCTTCGCCAATGCGAGCCAGTTTGTACAATCGTTTGCCATCTACTTTGACCGCACTAAACATAGGCGGTATTTGTTCTTGCTTTCCTACAAAGGATTTAGCAGTTTCAAAAATGAGTTCTTTGGTAATATGTTCAGTAGAAAACGTTTCATTTACTTCCTTTTCTTTATCATAGCAAGGTGTAGTGGCTCCAATAAAAAAAGTACCGGTATATTCTTTTGGCAAATCCTGAAACGATGAAATTTCTTTTGTTTTTTTTCCGGTACATACAATCAATAACCCAGTAGCCAAGGGGTCTAAAGTGCCTGCATGACCTATTTTTAAATGCACAAACTTATCCTCTAATACCAAAGAGTGGTGCCTTTTTAGGGCATGCTTTAATTTGTTAACCGCCTGAAAAGACGACCAGGTATATGGTTTATTGATAAGGAGTAATTCTCCGCTTCGGAAATCAGGTATCATGAAAACAGTTAAAGGACAACTAAAAACTGTGTCCCATTTTATCTTTTTTGGTTTGCATATATTTTTGGTTGTGAGGATTAGAAGGAATAATAATTGGAATATTTTCTACCACCTCAAGACCGTAACCAATTAAACCAACTCGTTTTACGGGATTATTAGTAATTAATTTCATTTTACTTACCCCTAAATCGCGTAAAATTTGAGCGCCTACTCCGTAGTCTCTTTCATCCATTTTGAATCCTAACTCCAAATTAGCTTCAACCGTGTCACGACCTTGTTCTTGCAATTTATAGGCT
The DNA here is from genome assembly GCA_945860225.1 of Chitinophaga pinensis. Taxonomy (GTDB): domain Bacteria; phylum Bacteroidota; class Bacteroidia; order B-17B0; family Aurantibacillaceae; genus UBA4416. The sequence continues at coordinate 52,261 of CAMAPT010000016.1, forward strand.
TTTAGTTTATTTAATAAACCAATTCCTCTGCCTTCCTGATTCATATATACAATAACTCCCTTCCCTTCTTTTTCAATTATCTCCATAGCTTTATGCAATTGCGGTCCACAATCGCAACGGCAAGAGCCAAATATATCTCCGGTAACACAAGACGAATGTACACGAACCATAACTGGTTCTTCTTTCGTCCATTCTCCTTTTATCAAGGCCATGTGTTCTTCCCCATTTGTATCTACTTTGTATGCCACTAATTTAAAATCGCCCCACTGAGTTGGCATATCCACTTCCACTTGCTTAGTCACAATGCTTTCTTTACTTAATCGGTAAGAGATTAAATCTTTGATTGTCACAATTTTCAAATTCAATTTTTGGGCAATTTTTACTAAATCGGGTAATCTAGCCATCGTACCATCTTCATTCATAATTTCTACTAAAGCCCCACAAGGTTCGAAACCTGCTAAGCGAGCAAAATCAATGGTTGCTTCTGTATGCCCTGTACGACGCAAAACACCTCCATTTTTAGCAATTAATGGAAAAATATGGCCGGGTCTTCCGAAATCAGAAGCTTTGAAATTTGGATCAATTAAGGCTTGAATGGTTTTTGAACGATCGGACGCAGAAATACCCGTAGTACATCCATACCCTAATAAATCGATGGAAACAGTAAATGCTGTTTCGTGCAAAGCCGTATTCGAACTCACCATTAATTCTAACTTCAGGTCCTTAGCTTTTTCTTGGGTTACAGCTGCACAAATTAAACCTCTACCATGGGTTGCCATAAAGTTGATCACTTCGGGGGTTACATTTCGGGCAGCTGTTAAAAAGTCGCCTTCGTTTTCTCTATCCTCGTCGTCCACCACAATAATCACTTTGCCTGCTTTAATATCAGCAATGGCCTCTTCAATGGTGTTTAGTTTAAATGTTTCCATGGGGATAAAATTAATGATTTAATGATACTTATTTTAACACGATTGCTCCTTTTTAGTTTAATGTTTTAATTAATAAAACAAAAATCGCCATTGTAAATGATATTGCATACAATGGCGACTCAATTAATAATTCAGAAAAACTTATAATACAGGTGTTTCAGACAATGCAGCGATTTCAGATATAAATTTTTCTTTTGGAGTACGTACTTTTTTCAAGTTCGCTAACCAATCATTTTCAGTATCTCTATATCCTAAAGGTAAAATAACGGCCGTTTTTAGGCCTTTTTCTTTCAGATTTAATAACTCATCTAATGACTGATAATTAAATCCTTCCATTGGAGTTGAATCTACCTTCATTTCTGCTGCGGCTGCCATCGCTATTCCTAAAGCAATGTAAGCTTGCTTAGCCGCATGTTGTTGATGTTGTTCGGCAGTTTGCGAAGATAACATGCTCAATAACATAGTTCTATAACCATCGGTAGCGCTATCAGATAAATTACGTTCTGTATTGCTGCGTTTAAATACTTCATTAACACGTTCTTCGGTATAACTATCCCAAGCTGCAAACACCAATAAGTGAGAACAATCCGTAATTTGGCTTTGACCATGTGCAATAGGCTTTATTTTTTCCAATAATTCTTTGTTGGAAATGACCAAGATTTCATAAGGCTGTAAACCTGACGAAGAGGGTGATAAACGAATAGATTCTAAAATAAAATCTACTTTTTCTTGCGGAACAGTTGTTCCATTCATTTTTTTGGTGGCATAACGCCAATTCAAGTTTTCTATAAGACTCATGTTTTGGATGTTTTTTTTATTTAATAAGATTTAAAAAGACGAAGTTAGCATCAAAAAAACACTTTTATAAAATAACCATGTTGTTTTGATGTTATTTAATGTTTTTTAAGAATATCAGTGCTTAAGGAACAGTTTGTCAACTACTTTGGTTCTGTATTCAAAAATCTCCTCCACTCGCTTACGTATAAATAATTTGTGTGCAATTGATCCTAAAATCCCAAAAGGCAGTACATAATTTACTTCATCGTGCATTAGAACACCGTTCTCTGTTTTTTCAAAATGATGGCGGTGATGCCAAAGTTTATAGGGTCCAAAGCGTTGTTCATCAATAAAATATTCTTTGTCTTTAACATGGGTAATTTCAGTCATCCATTTTACAGGAATCCCAAACATAGGTTTAATGATGTAGGTGATAATTTGACCAGCATACATTTGTTCACCATCTTTTTTGTCGGAAGTTATAATAAAACCCATATCAGGGGGCGTTATTTTGGCTAGGTTATTGGGCGATGAAAAAAAACTCCAGGCCTCTTCTAAAGAAATAGGTAAATGCTGCGTACTCTTAATGCTGTAAAAGTTCATAATGTGTTATCTTTGTTAGTAGACAATTAAGAAGGCGCAATGTTTCAATTATTGATAGATAATTTAAAAACTAATTTACAAAAACCTTTACCGGGATTAGCCGCTCAGTTTGAAATGGCTCATGTAAAGCGCGAAAAAGTCCTGCCTGATTCTTTAGACGCTGAAGCATACCGTCCGAGTGCCGTATTGATTTTACTGTATCCGAATGCCAAACAACAAACATCTGTGTTGCTGATAGAACGAATGACCTATAATGGCCATCACAGCGGACAAATTGCTCTACCTGGAGGTAAAGTAGAGCCTGGTGATGAAGATTTAAAAGCGACGGCTTTAAGAGAATTTTTTGAAGAAACGGGAGCTGACTCAACACCTGTTATCATTGGAAAACTAACTCCTATTTACATTCCGGTGAGTCGTTTTATGGTTCAACCCTTTGTTTCTTACGTTTCTCAAAAACCGGCATTTTCTCCGAATAGCTTCGAGGTGAATACCTTGATTGAATGGGAAATTAATGAATTATTAAATCCTGAAACGATAAAGGAAACCGTAATAGAACCAGCATTAGGAACAAAATTAAAAACGCCCTATTTTGACGTGCAAGGAAAAATATTATGGGGAGCTACAGCCATGATGCTCAATGAGTTAAAGCATATTTTAACCAATATGCATACTGTATAAATTTCTTTATTAAAAAATAAACCTATTTAATTTTTAATATCCCGGCATCAATCATATATTTTACTTTAAATATAGCCGCTACACTTATTGCATCCGTAATTTCGCCATTCAATACCATGTTAAAGACCTCGTTGAAATGAATTTTTCGAACTTTTAAATCCTCGCTTTCTTCGGGTTCAGCTTCTTCAAATTTTAAATCAGTAGCTAAAAACACATGAGCATGTTCATCTGTAGCCGAATTGCTCAAGTCTAACTGCAAAATTTCTTCAAAATGACTCGCTACAATACCAGTTTCTTCTTTTAATTCTCTAATGGCTGTTTGCAAAGGTGCCTCTCCCAATGGACCACCGCCTTCCGGAATTTCCCAACTGTAAGCATTAAGCGGATACCGCCACTGACCTACCAGCCAGGTGTAACCCTCTTCGCTTAAAGGAAAAATGCCAATAGCTAAATTTTTGAAATTCACAACACTATACACAGCAGGGTTTCCGGCAGGATTAATGGTTTGATGTTTATGAACAGTAATCCAAGCCGATTCGTAAACCAATTCGGAAGAAAGTGTTTTCCAAGTATTTAATGATTCATTTTGCTGCATACATGAATTGTGGTATAATAATCAATTAATCAAGGGGTTAAGCCTTTAAAACGGCTAATATTAGGCATAATTTCCTATATTTAAGCACTCAAATAAATGTAATTTTTTGAAAATTTGAAGTTATTATGTTAAAAAAGCTCATATTATTTTTTATTCTTTTTGTATCGGGTTATTTAAATGCCCAAACCTTATACTGGATCGGTGGTTCGGGTTATTGGAACGATAAATCGCATTGGTCGTTAACAAGTGGGGGTATATCTGCCGACATGGCTCCTTCTGCCAACTCAACTGTAATTTTTGACAATGCATCTTCTGCTAAAAGCTTTACCATCGAAGCCTTGTATCACTTGGCCTTTAAATCAATTATAGCCGAAAATACTCAGTCTGATATCAACATGGTGAGTTCATCTCATACAGATTTATCAATTAGCGGCCATGTTTTTTTAAATCCCAACTTTCATTTAAATCTAGGTGGCAAACTTTACTTAAATCCCCAAGAACCTGTTAAGTATCAATTTTCTCACAATAAGTTTACCGATGATATTTATTTGAATGCGCAATCAACGGTAGAGATGGGTGTTTTAAGTACAGAAAAAACCTTGTTTGTTTCCGGAAAAATTCAACTTAAAAATTCTGTCTTGTTTGCCGGTAACTTATCGTTTACAAATGGGCAAATTGAATTAGATAACAATACCATTCAGGTATCGAATCGTATTGACATGGTTAATGCTTCGATTTCGCACAGTTCGAAATCAAAAACCCGATTAATTTGCCGAAAAAATGAGTTATCTCCTTCCAATTTCCAAACACTTTCTAAAGTTCCTAATTTAAAGATATCGCCATTAGCCTCGATGGCTTGTGCAGTTTCTTTAACTAATTCTTCTAATCCAACCTGCGCCGGTGCTCGAAACGGAACCGCTACCTTTGATTTATCGGGCTGTACAAATCCACCGTATGAAATTCAATGGATCAATACAGATCCTTCTGCCGCTTGTCAAACTTTGCCCAACGCAGAAGGAGCATTTACAGGTACAACTTATACCGTTAATAACATTTATGGTTGTGGACAGGTTTATACAGTGTTGTTTACCAATTCGGTGGGCGAACAAACCGCAGTTCAGGTGCCCATCATTAATCCCGCTCCTACTATTTTATCGCCAAGCTATATACAACCTACTTGTTTTGGTTCAACCAATGGTCAAATCAGAACCTTGGTAATCAGTGGCGTTTCTCCGTTAACATTTAAATGGATGCCATCTGCTATTACTCACTCAAACATAGTCACAAGAGATACCTTAAAAAATGTTGGTGCCGGTATTTATACACTTACTGCTACCAATGCCAATGGTTGTGTTAACACATTTACCTACGCACTCAACAGTCCAACGGTATTACTAGCCAATGGATTGAGTAACAGTATTACCTGTAATGCTTCGTGTAATGGTTCAGCTACGGTTTCTCCCACCGGTGGAACAGCACCGTATACTTACTCATGGCTATCATCTTCATCAACCCCCTCTGTCAACTCATCTTCCAACATCAGTAATTTATGTCCGGGAATTGTTACCATGACAGTAACTGACTCTAAATCTTGTACTGCTACATATTCTGCTAACATTACCCAGCCCCCTGTTATTTCTCTGACGGCCTCTAAAACAAATATGAAATGTGGATCTATTTGCGATGGAACAGCTACCATAACAGCAACAGGAGGCTTAGGCGCTTTTACTTATTCATGGGCTCCATCGGGAGGTACAGGAGCTACGGCATCAGGATTGTGTGCTAATATATATACAGTAGCCGTTAACAATAACATCAATTGTAACAAAACAATTACGGTGAGTATCACATCTCCTCCAACATTAACTGCTAGTCCTACTAAAAAAGATGTATTATGTTTTGGAACTAGCACCGGTTCCATTAATATAAATGCATCAGGAGGTACTCCGGGACTTACGTATAGTTGGTCGCCTTCTATTTCATCTATCTCAACGGCTACTAACTTAGCGGCCGGTGTTTATAATTATACGGTAACCGATGCTTTGGGCTGTCAATATCCAAATACATTAACCATTACCCAACCTCCGGCTTCTACATTAGCCATTGCAGCAACTAGTCTTACTTGTCATGGTGACACCAATGGTTCAGCAGTTAGTAATATGTCAGGAGGTACTTCACCTTACACCTATAGTTGGTCGCCCGGAAACCCAACCGGACAAGGAACCGGAAACATTACAAACCTTTCTCAGGGCACTTATACGTTAAGAGTTTTAGATGCCAACAGTTGCCCAACTACCAAAACAGTAGTCATTTCTCAACCAAATGCCATTGCTGTTTCAGTAGCTAGTGTAGCCCCAAGCTGTAATGGATTTACCAATGGGGTGATTACAACCACTGTAACCGGTGGACAAACTCCTTATACCTTTACACTTCAACCGGCTTCGGGTGCTGCTAAAACTGGTAATTCGCCTTACACTAATTTAACAGCGGGTTCATATACCTTTATAGCTAAAGACAATGCCGGCTGTATTAAAACCCAAACCATCAATTTAGTAGAACCGATTGCGCTCACACTCACACTAACTGCTACCTCTCTGAATTGTTTTAATGATTGCAAAGCCACTGTTTCGACCTTAGTAAGCGGTGGGGTTCCTGGATACTCATACGTATGGAATAATGGAGCCACCGGAACATCCATCATCAATCAGTGTGCGGGTGTTTACTCAGTTACAGTAACAGATTTAAAAAATTGTAAAGCTTCGCAAACAGTTACTATTACGGCACCTCCAAGTTTGACTGTTAACGTAACCGCCACTAATCCAAACTGTAATGGGCAAAGCACAGGAGTAGCTTCTGCTTCTGTAAGCGGAGGAACTCCTAATTACACCATTAACTGGAACAATGGCATTATTGGAAATACTGCTTCTAATTTATCAAAAGGTACATATACAGTTAGCGTAACCGATTCTAAAGGATGCCCAAAAACAGGAACGGTTTCAATTACAACACCCCCTGCCCTCACACTCACTTCATCAGGAGGTATGGTAAGTTGTGCGGGGTCAACAGACGGAACCGTTTCGGTAACTCCTACTGGGGGCACCCCGGGCTATTTTTATTCTTGGAATTCAGTACCATCTCAAACTACTTCTAAAGCAATAGGATTAGGTGTAGGGAATTATATAGCTAGTGTTACAGACTCCAAAGGATGTGTGGCTACTGCTACTGCTGCTATATCTCAACCATCCGTATTAACGCCCACCATTACCAATATCATATCTAGTTGTAATGTCTGCATTGGTTCAGCTACCGGAAATGGGATAGGAGGTACAGCCCCTTATACGTTTTCATGGTCGCCGAGTGGTCAAACATCTTCGGTTGCCAGTAATTTATGCGTCGGCGTTCAAACCTTTGTGGTAACCGATAGTAAGGGCTGTTCAAAAACACAAACGGTACAAATCAGTCAAACGGTTATTTCTTTAATTACATCGAGCGGTAGCACGCTGACTTGTAATAACAGTAATAATGGAATTGCAACAGCCAACGCAAGTGGTGGTGCTTCACCATATACATTTACATGGTCGCCGGCACCTATTCAAAATACTCAAACAGCTACCGGATTAAGTGCTGGATCACATACTGTTATAGTAGCCGACTCAAAAGGTTGTACTAATACCAGTGTCGTTAATTTTACAAATCCGCCTGCATTGACTTTAACCGTTACAAAGTCAGATTTAACTTGCCATAACATTTGTAATGGAACGGCAAAAGCATTGGCAACCGGCGGAACTGGCGCGCTTACTTACCGTTGGATGCCTGGCGGTGCAACCACTTCTTCTTTAACAGGATTATGTGCCGGTGTCTATACAGTAACCGTTACCGACAATAACAGTTGTTCATTAACCCAAACTTTATCTATCACCCAACCGTCTTCGCTCACTGCTAGCTTTAGTTTTACGACACCAAATACTTGTATTACATCTGACGGTACTATTAATGCTCAAATTGCCGGAGGTACTTCGCCTTACACATTTACTTGGTCTCCTGTTAATTCATCATCTATGCCACTAACGAATGCCGGAGCAGGTACTTATTCTTTACAGATAAGAGATGCGGCAAGTTGTACCCGAACCGTGGTTACCTCACTCAACAATCCTACTGGTCCGACCGTCACCGTTCAGACCAATTCTTTAGCTTGTTTTGGAACTTCAACAGGTTCTGCAACACTTTCTATTTCAGGTTCAGCCCCATTTACGGTTAGTTGGCCAAGTATTTCTTCTACTAATACAGTAGCTACAGGACTTTCTGCCGGCGTTTACCTATCTACTATAACGGATGCGAATAGCTGTGTAACTAACCAAACTATAAACATTGCCAGTCCTTCGCAATTTACGATAAGTGGCGTGGTGAATAATGTAGCTTGTTATAATACTCCTTCAGGTTCAATTAATTTAACCCCTTCGGGAGGCACAGGAGCCTATACGTATACCTGGTTACCAACGGGTGGTTCAGTTCAAGATCCAAATAATTTATCAGCAGGAACTTATAGTGTTTTGATGTCTGATGCAAATGGTTGTCAAACTTCGAGCTCATTTACACTAACCGAACCTTCTCCATTATCTTTGACGTTCAGAAAAAAAGATGTGCAATGCCATGGTGGTATTTCGGGAGGAGCAAGGGTTATCGTGAGTGGAGGAACAAATCCATATACCTACTCTTGGACACCAAAAGGCACATTTGTAGGATCTCCCCTCGATACGGTTGTTAATTTATCTTCAGGCGTTTATACGGTTAACATCCGAGATGCTGCAAATTGCATCATTATAGGAACAGTGGAAATTACACAGCCAACCGCATTAAGTTCTTCTATTGCTGTCACACATCCAAAATGTTCGCAACAAAGCACTGGTTCTGCTACGATTCAAGCATCAGGCGGAACCTCACCTTATACTTATGCATTTAACACCACTCCACCAGCTCTTACCCAAACTGTAAGTGGATTGGCAAAAGGGACATATATAGGCATTATAACCGATGCGAATGGATGCCCAAGTGCTTCCGTTTTCGATATTACAGAACCTGCACCAATAGTGGTTACAACCACGGTTTCGAGTCCTAAATGTAACGGTGTTTGTTCGGGAAACGTGACGACAGCCGTGAGTGGAGGTTCGCCCAATTATCTTTATCAATGGATTCCTAATGGTGGTAATGTTTCTAATCCAAACGGATTGTGCGCCGGGAACTATACGGTTATTGTCACCGATCAAAATAGTTGCTCTGGTCAGGCCTTAATAACATTAACTGAACCCGACCATTTAATTGCCAATACTTCATTTACCAACCCATCATGTTTTGGCTTTAGTAATGGTGTTATCAGTTCTAATCCTTTAGGTGGAACAGCTCCTTTTAGCTTCCAATGGTTAGGAACAGCCCAAACTACCCAAACATTATCAAATGCACCTGCCGGTGATTATACGTTGAGTGTTACCGATTTTAACCAATGTAAGGATACACAAATCGTAACGCTCATCAATCCTAATGCATTATCAATCAATCCTTCCAAAGTATTGGCCAGTTGCGATATAGATAACGGTTCAATTGATGCATCGGCAACTATTGGTCAAGCACCTTTTATGTATAATTGGTTACCACCTATTCTAACTGCACAGAGCACCAATACAGTAGTGAGCAATTTAGGTGCGGGCATTTATACTGTTGTATTAACCGATGCTTCTGCTTGTTCGGCTACAGTTGCCATTGCCTTGAGTAATGCCGATGGACCAACCGGTGCTGCAATTACCTCAACCAATGTAACGTGTATGGGATTCAATAATGGTATGGCAGAAGTTTCTAACCCAATTGGAGGAACAGCCCCTTATACATTAGGTTGGCGCAATCCATCATCAACCTTAGCTTTTATTAATCAACTAGCACCCGGCACTTATATGGCACAAATTGTAGATGCTAATAATTGTAAATTATTTAAATCGGTTGATATTATAGAACCTCAAGCAATCGATGATAACGAACATATAGTGAGTGCCATTTGCATGGGCAATTGTTCGGGTAGTATTGATGTGAAACCAACCGGAGGAAATACAAGTTATAGCTACCTATGGAGTAATGGAGCTATTACACAAACTGTTACCAATTTATGTCCCGGTTCTATTTCAGTAACCATTACCGATAATTTAAATTGTACTTATACAACTACCTATACAATACCAAGTTTAACTACAATTACAACGAATACTTTTGCAATTGACAATATTTGTTTTGGAAAATGCGAAGGACAATTGGAAGCAGTGAATATAGCCGGTGGTCAGCCTCCGTATTCTTTCCATTGGTCAGATCCTTTAGGACAAGCTACATCAGCGGCAGCGAATTTGTGTTCAGAAAATTATTCGATTACCATTAAAGACGCAAATGGATGTTTTAACGTGTGGCCTGGAAATATTTCATCACCGGCCCAAATTACGTTTACTCCTGTTGTTACTCAGCCTGGTTGTGATTTATGTAATGGGTCAGTGACTATTTCTCCTACAGGAGGTACACCTACCTATTCTTATTTATGGAGCACTAATGAAACCGGGAACACGACTTCGAACTTATGTGCTGGTGTATACGAAGTAAAAATCATGGATAACAATCAATGTGCATCTACTTCCAAAGTCATCATCAATAGCTCTTCTTCTATTACCGGAGAAACCATTCAAAAGGCCGATGTCAATTGTCAGGCAGCCTGCAATGGTTCAGTATCTGTAGTGGCAATTGGTGGCTCGCAACCTATCTCTTATAACTGGTTACACAACGGTTCGTCGTCTCAAACTTTAACTAATCTTTGTGAAGGTATTTACTATTGTAATATGACCGATGCAGAAGGTTGTACACGTACAGCCAGTGTGGCTATTGGGGCCGTTACCGTGTTAACTATTACTCCTAAAGTAACACAAACCTCATGTACTTCTTCTACCGGATCTATTTCGGTATCGGTAAGTGGTGGAACGGGTAGTTATACCTATTCGTGGTTACCTTCGGGCAACTCATCCTCTATTAAGAACTTATCCCCAGGTCACTATACATTAACGGTGTCTGATGGTAATTGCCCAAAAACAGAGGTATTTACGATTAATGCCATCAACAGTCCGGTTATTACTTCCAAGCAAACCAGTATCTCATGCGCGAATAGTTGTGACGGAAAAATTGAAATTACAATAAGTGGAGGCATCCCTAATTATACAACTGCATGGTCAAACGGGGCAACCAACACAAGTATTACGCAATTATGCGCCGGTAATTATTCGGTTGAAGTTACTGATGCTGGCGGTTGTAAGGCTATAAAACAATTTTCTTTAGAAACCGTTTCGCCGGTAACGTTCAATGTGCCTGACTTAGATATTCCAAAATGTGATGCTGATTGCAATGGTTCGTTAATCATCAATCCAATTGGTGGAACCATGCCATACACATACAGTTGGTTGCCATCAAACATCACAACTCCTGTAATTTCTAATTTGTGTGCCGGTAACTATTCTATCACGGTAACCGATGCCCATGATTGTCAAACTACCAAAACGTATTCCTTAGTCAATCCGCCAACATTGCTCGTTACAGCCACAGCTACCAATGTATCTTGTAATACAGCTACAGATGGTTCTATTGATCTCACAGTTTCTGGAGGAATAACCCCATATACTTACACTTGGACTCCTTCTGGAGCTAATACAGAAGACCAAACAAATATTGCTGCTGGTACTTATACCATGACATTATTAGACGATAACGGCTGTTTGCGAGATAGTGTATTTGAAATTAAACCAACTATTGTCGTTCAATCAATAGCCGGTAATGATACTACATTTTGTGAGAAATCATCGTTTGCACTCAATGGCACAAAATCTTCAGGCGGCAATAGTTTCGAATGGTTTGAGTTACCATCCGGTAGCATTATTTCCAGCACCTTAACCGGTGTGGTAAAACCCACTGTTGGGACTAACACCTATGTGTTATCAGTAAAAAATGGGGTGTGTGCCGACCATGATACCATTGTTGTTACTTCCTTGGCTTTACCATCGGTAGATGCAGGCCCAGGGATAAATATGCCAATATTAGCTTCTATGTCGATTGGCGGAAACCCTACTAGTTCGGATGCCTTAACTTATACTTGGACTCCAAATATGGCTCTTAGCGATCCTAATGTCGCCAATCCTACAACATCTGCGAGTATCACAACGATTTATACCATCACAGTGAGCGGGCAAAACGGTTGTTTAAATTCGGATAGTGTTACCGTGTTTGTATTTCCAGAAATACGCATCCCTAACGGATTTTCACCAAATGGAGATGGCAAAAACGATGTGTGGGAAATTGATTTAATTTACCAATTTCCTGACTGCGAGGTAGAAGTATTTAACCGTTGGGGCGAACGTTTATTCTACTCAAAAGGATACGCTGTGCCATTTAATGGTCAATACCAAGGAAAAGATTTACCGGTTGGTACATACTATTATGTCATCAAACTCAATCATCCCGACTTCCCGAATGCCTATACGAGTCCATTAACTATATTCAGATAATTATGAGAAAAATTATTTACATACCGCTTTTATGCTTCATCTTTCAATGGGCACGCGCGCAACAATTGCCACAGTACACACAGTATTTGCTTAATGACCTAGCCATTAATCCTGCTGTATCGGGCAAAGAAGATTTTGCCGACATCAGATCCAATAACCGTTACCAATGGGTCGGTATTGCCGATGCACCAAGAACCTATATGCTTACCTTGCACAGTCCGTTAAATAAACGCAGTATGGGTCTAGGGACTCACATATATACCGATATTGTAGGTCCCACCAGACGTGTAGGCATTAATTTATCTTACGCCTATCATCTCAAATTGAGTGAACAAATTCGTCTTTCTTTTGGGCTAAGTGCGGGTATTCAACAATGGGGTATTGATGGTCATAAACTGCATTTGCATGATGCCGGAGATGAAAATTTATTAACGCAATACCAAACTAAATTAGTACCCGATATTGGGGCTGGTTTATTAATTCATCACAAAAAATGGTACTTGGGTTTTAGTGCCCCGCAGTTATACCAAAGCCCTATTAGACTTTACCCCAATGGCGATGATAAAGGTAAATTGGTGACACATTTTATATGTAATGGTGCTTATAAATTTAACATCAACGAAAAGTTTAAGATTGAACCTTCATTTTTAGCTAAATATGCTTTTCCAACATCGGTAAAAATAGACATTGCCACACGAGTCATTTATCAAGACCAATTATGGATGGGGCTTTCCTACAACCGTTTTATTACTCAGCAAGATGCCATTACGGCGTTACTGGGCTTTATGTACAAGAACTACCTCATGATTGGTTATTCGTATGATTTTACCACCTCATATTTGAAAAACTATGCGGGTGCCACACATGAACTAATGCTGGGTCTTCGGTTTTCCAAACAACAAGCCAAGCATTGGCAAGAAGACGAGGGACCCAAATAGAACGACGGTATACACTTATGACAAAATTTATACTTCCAGACAAGATTACTGTAAACTTGGTAAAACCCGAACAACAGAACATTTCGGTTGAAAATATTTTGATTTACATTAAGACCAATGCCAGACATAAAAACGATTTTCACTTGGGGCCATTTGTAAGTGATAAAAATGGAGTTATTACAATTACAAAAAAAGACCTCAACAATGAAGTGACAGCAACTTATGAATCGGGACTTATGGATTATTCAAGTATCGAGAACTGTTTTTCATTTGTTGAACTTCGCCTTTATGATCAAAATGAAATTGATAAAATGATTGAAAGCCGAACTAAGGTATGGAATTCATTACTTAAAGGAGAGAAAGAACGCTGGACTTCAATCAATCATTTAGTTGACACTTTGAAAAAATCTAACAACAAACATTTATTTTTATACGACTCAACAAAACGCATAAGGGCAGACTTTGACGGGACACAAAATGAATATGAATTTCAACTTGAAATTAATAAGAAATGAAAACAGCTAGGCATAACATAGAAAACATGATTTAAGTAAAAGTTTATTTAATAAAACTGATTAAATAACTTTATTCTTCATATTCATTTAAATCAAGAAGCCGCCTAAAAAGTAAAATGAAATCGCTGAGAATCGCTTAAACGGAATTTGAATCAGATAAATGCCCAAATAAAAAGAGGCTGTCTCGAATTTTCGGACAGCCTCTTGGTAATAAAAAATAAAAAAATTAATTCTTTACAGGTATTCGTACTAATGTTTCTAATAAAAAACTCCAGTATTTTTGAACTGAACTAATTTGTACTCTCTCATCAGGAGAATGAGCCCCTTTAATATTAGGTCCAAATGAAATCATCTGCATATCAGGATAATTAGTCCCCAATATCCCACATTCTAATCCGGCATGGCAAGCGCTTACCTTTGGTTCAGAATGAAACTTTTCCTGATACAATTCACTCATTAATTTAACGATAGGAGAAGAAGGGCGTGGAGTCCAACCCGGATAAGAACCGGTAGCTGTAATTTCGGCTCCCAATAATTCAAAAACAGAAGTAATGGCAAATTGTAAATCTGTTTTCTCCGAATCTACAGAACTTCTGGTTAAACACAAAATTTGAAACTCACCATTATTCACTAAAACTCTAGCTAAATTATTGGAGGTTTGTACTAAACCCTGAATATCAGGTGACATTCTGTAAATACCATTAAGGCATCCATAAATACTGCGTAACAATTGATACTGAAAAGATTGGTTTAATACCTGTTGAGGCATTTGCACGGATTCTAAAACCACCTTTAAAAGTGGGTCAGTCGTTTTGAATTCATCTTTTACAACAGATTCAAATGTTTCAATTTCCTTTTTCAATGCTTCCACATCCGATTCAGCAACCGTAATCGTTGCCACCGATTCACGCGGTATAGCATTACGCAAACTACCTCCATCAATACTCGCAATTTCAATTTGTAAACCTTTACTCAATTGCAATAACAATCGATTGATGATTTTATTGGCATTGCCCCTGCCTCTGTGAATATCCATACCTGAATGGCCTCCTGTTAAACCCTTCACCGAGATTAAAAAAGCGGTATTATGCTTCGGAGCTTGTGCCTCATACTTCCCAAAAGCCGTAATATCAATTCCTCCAGCACATCCAATAGTCAATTCATCATCATCTTCGGTATCTAAATTCAACATAATTTGCCCATCTAATATTCCACCCTTTAAGGCCAAAGCCCCCGTCATGCCGGTTTCTTCATCAATGGTAAACAAGGCTTCTAATGGAGGGTGTGGTATTGTGGTTGACTCTAATAATGCCATAATGGAAGCAACTCCTATTCCGTTATCGGCTCCTAAAGTTGTGCCATTGGCTTTTACCCAATCACCATCTACATACATTTCAATACCTTGTTCGTTAAAATTAAATTCGGTAGCTGCATTTTTTTGATGAACCATATCCAAATGACTTTGCAACACTAACGTTGTTCGGTTTTCCATGCCTTTGCTGGCCGGCTTTTTAATAATCACATTGCCCACTTCATCCACCATAGTTGGTAATCCTAAACGTTCACCAAATACCTTCATAAATTCGATCACACGCTCTTCTTTTTTAGAAGGACGAGGTACGGCGTTAAGATCTGCAAATTTATTCCACATTGCAGAGGGTTCAAGTTGTCTGATTGCTTCATTCATAATTCATAAATAGTTTTAATGGAGCATATTGCTCATTAGTTATAAGTTAATTGCTAATTTTTCTAATACCAATTGTGCCACTTTTTGCTCAGCTACTTTTTTTGAGCGATGTTCAAAAATAGCTTGTTCTTCACCGTTGATAGATAATTGAACCGCGTAAATTTTATATGGACCATCGTATTCCTCTTTAATAACCGTATATGCAAATTGCTTTTTTTGCTGCTGCATCAGTACTTGAAATTGAGATTTGTAATCCGTATCCAGTTTCAACAAAACATCAAGATCTAAATGCATTTTAATCACGCGATTTAAAATAAATCGACGAGTTACTTCAAAACCCTTATCAACAAATAAAGCTCCAATAAACGCTTCAAAGGCATCTCCATAAGCAGAAGAGCTTAATTTTTCTTTCTTGTTTGTTCGAGCCTGTAATAAAATATCGAATCCAAATTTTTTAGAAAGCGTAAATAAGTTTTGGCCGTTCACAATTCGACTGCGCATTTGGGTTAAAAACCCTTCATCTTTTTTAGGAAATAATTTAAACAGATAATCTGCTACAACGGCCCCTAAAATGGCATCTCCTAAAAATTCGAGTCGCTCATTACTTTGTAAGTGCTCGCTAATTTCTTTTGAAGAACTGCTATGCCTAAAGGCTTGTTTGTATAAGGAAAGGTTTCCGGGAGTAAATCCCAGAATGTTTTTTATAGTTTGTTTAAACTCTTTATCGTGTTTTGAGAGTGGCGTTAAAACAGATAAAAGCCTAATCAAAGCCGTAAATTAAGCGGTATATTTTTTCATAACAACAGCAGCATTATGTCCACCAAAACCAAATGTATTACTGATGGCATAATTGATGATTCGTTTTTGTGCTTTGTTGAATGTAAGATTTAATCGTGGGTCTAAACCCGGATCAGGATTAAAATTATTGATGGTTGGAGGAACAATATCATTTTGAACCGCCAATACAGTAGCTAATCCTTCAATTGCACCAGCCGCTCCTAATAAATGTCCGGTCATGGATTTAGTAGAGCTGATATTCATTTTAAAAGCTTGTTCTCCAAAAACCGTTGTGATAGCTTTTAATTCAGCTAAATCTCCTAATGGCGTACTGGTACCATGCGTATTAATGTAATCAATTACGTCAGGAGAAATACCCGCATCTTTTAAGGCACGTTGCATCACAAGTGTAGCACCTAAACCTTCAGGATGAGGAGCTGTAATATGATGGGCATCGGCACTCATACCGCCACCGATAATTTCTGCGTAAATTTTAGCACCTCTTGCAAGAGCATGATCTAATTCTTCTAAAACTAAAGCAACTCCCCCTTCACCTAATACAAATCCATCACGATCTACGTCGTAAGGTCGAGAAGCCGTTTCAGGACTATCGTTTCTTGTACTCATGGCTTGACAAGCATTAAAACCTCCAATACCACTTTCGTTAACCGCAGCCTCAGAACCACCGGCAATGATGGCGTTAGCTTTACCTAACTTAATATAAGTAAAAGCATCTATCAATGCTGATGTAGAAGAAGCACAAGCAGAAACTGTAGTGAAATTAGGTCCTCTAAATCCAAAACGCATAGAGATATGTCCTGAGCAAATATCTGCTATCATTTTGGGGATAAAGAATGGATTAAAACGAGGATTACCATCGCCTTTAGCAAAATTAAATGTCTCGGTTTGGAATGTATCTAACCCCCCAATACCGGAACCCCAAATTACACCAATTTCATTTTTATCAATTCCTTCAACATCTAAATTGGCATCAGCAACTGCCTGAACAGAAGCGGCAATTCCATAGTGAGAGAAAGCATCTAAACGTTGAGCTTCTTTTCTATCGAAATAATCTTCCAATTTAAAACCTTTTACTTCACACGCAAAACGAGTTTTAAATTTAGATGCATCAAAACGAGTAATAGGCGCAGCACCACTAACACCGTTAATTAAATTTGTCCAATAATCGTTAACATTACTGCCCAAAGGTGTAACAGCACCAAGTCCTGTAACTACTACTCGCTTAAATTGCATAAAAAATAATTTTTAAAAGTAATTTCTTAGTTTTTTGCGTTTGCTTGAATATAAGATATTGCATCTCCTACTGTAGCAATTTTTTCTGCTTGATCATCTGGAATAGCAATGTTGAATTCTTTTTCAAATTCCATAATTAACTCTACAGTATCCAATGAATCTGCTCCTAAGTCGTTAGTGAAACTTGCAGTTGGAGTTACTTCTTTTTCTTCTACGCCTAATTTATCTACGATAATAGATGTTACTTTTGATGAAATGTCTGACATTGTGTTTTAGTTTTAAAATTCGCGACAAATATAATGGTATGTGAGAAATATCAAAAAAAAAAAACCTTTAAGTTATAACTTATACTTGTTAATGAATTACTTAAGGTATTAAATGATTGTTATTTCTGTTTTTAAAATAATAATTTTCTTCAATCAATATATATTAGTCAAGATGATGATTACTTGCCATATTGGCTGCCATCATAAGCCCATTTTACCCATACAGTTCCCCATGTAAAACCGCCACCAAAAGCAGAAATAATAATATTATCTCCTTTTTTGAACAATTTTTCGTAATCCCATAATAATAAAGGAATAGTTCCGGCAGTGGTATTACCATACCTTTGTATGTTCATTAGCATTTTATCGGTGCTCAACCCCATACGATTGGCAGTTGCCTCACAAATTCGTTTATTAGCTTGATGTGGAAGTAACCAAGTAATATCACTCGATTGTAGATTATTTTTAGACATGATTTCTGCACTTACCTCAGCCATATTAACCACGGCGTGCTTAAACACCGTTTGCCCTTCTTGTTGCACATAATGTAACTTTTTGTCGATAGTTTCATGTGTTGGGGGCATTAAAGATCCGCCTGCAGGTTGATATAAATAATTACGGCCAGAACCATCACTTTTCAATATAAAATCTTGAATACCACAATCGTCTTCTGATGGTTCCAATAAAACCGCGCCACCGCCATCTCCAAAAATAACACAAGTTGTTCGGTCTTCGTAGTTTAAAATAGTACTCATTTTATCTACACCTACAACCACTACTTTTTTATATCGACCGGTTTCAATAAACTGAGAACCTGTAGCTAAAGCAAAAATAAACCCCGAACAGGCTGCCGCTAAATCATATCCCCAAGCATTTTTTGCACCAATTTTATCACAAACAATATTTGCTGCGCTTGGAAAAATTAAATCACCAGTAATTGTTCCAACAATCAATAAATCAATTTCTTCAGCCCCAATTCCACGTTTTCTCAATAATTCTTCCACAGCCATCACAATCATATCTGATGTTGCTTTGCCCGGTTCTCTTAATATGCGTCTTTCTTTAATGCCTGTGCGCGATGTAATCCATTCATCATTTGTATCAACAAGCTTTGCCAATTCATCATTAGTCATTACAAAATCAGGCACATAGCCTCCTACCGCGGTAATTGCTGCTTTAATCATTATTGAAATATCGTTTTTATTTTTTCGTTTAAATTTGCTTCTACTATATCTTTACTTAAGATTAACATATTCTTAAATGCCAATGGACTTGATTTTCCATGTGCAATCATCACATTAGAATTAATACCTAATATGGGAGTTCCACCGTATAGCTCGTAATTGAATTTGTCAAAAAACTCATCGCTACGGTTACGTTTTTTTATCATTGAATAAAAAGCTTCAGCATTTTTCAGCAACACGTTGCCGGTAAATCCTTCGCAAACAATCACATCTGCCTTATCTTCAAACACTTCAAGTCCTTCAACATTCCCTACAAAATTAAAGTCTTTAGAGTCTTTCATCAAAGAATGTGTTGCCTGTACAACCAAATTTCCTTTTTCAGGCTCCTCGCCAATATTCAATAAACCAACTTTAGGATTTTGAATTTTATACACCTCTTTAGCAAAGATAGAGCCAAGGATTGCGAACTGATAAAGTACATCGGGTTTACAATCTGCATTAGTTCCCACATCCAAAATAATCCCAAATCCTCCGGTTATTTTTGGCAAAATAGATGTAATACATGGCCTTATAACTCCCGAAACAGCTTTTACAGAAAACATAGCGCCTACAAGCATCGCTCCAGTATTTCCGGCACTCGCAAAGCATTGAATTTCATTTTCTTTCAACAACTTGAAGCCTATTGAGATTGTACTTTGTGGTTTTTGAGCTAATGCCTTTGTTGGATGCTCTCCCATTTGAATAATATCGGTAGCATGCACAAATTCAAATTTATCTTCAGAAACATTTCTAGATTTAAGAAACTCTTTTGCTTTCCCACTATCGCCTATTAATACAATTTTCACATCAGAAGGCAATTCATCCAGAGCCATAACAGCTCCGCTTAAGCAGTTTTCTGGGGCGAAATCACCTCCCAAGATATCTAATCCAATTTTCATGACAAATCGTTACTGTTTTTAATTGACTTTTAAGTTTTAACATAAAAGAAGCACCGGTTCAGAACCAAGTGAAAATCAAAAAGCTAAAAAACTAATTTATGCTTACATATGCAATAATTCAAGGCCAAAGTTATTAACCTACCATCACTCATTGTGTTAAGTATGTGGCCAGGCCACATTTAGAAATGAATAAAACGTAAAAACCCACCTATTGGTGGGTTTTTACGTTAAGATGATTTTTTTATACCCTTAAGCCGGGATAACTGAAACGTATGATCTGTCGTCTTTTTTCTTTTTAAAAACTACAGTTCCATCCACTAATGCAAATAAAGTATGATCTTTACCAATACCTACATTTACTCCTGGATTGTGTTTAGTACCACGTTGACGAACGATGATATTACCGGCAATACAAGCTTGACCACCAAATATTTTAACACCTAAACGTTTACTGTGCGATTCGCGACCGTTGTTTGTGGAGCCCGCTCCTTTCTTATGTGCCATTTTTTAAAGTTTTAATGGTTAATGTTTTGATTATTCTTCTGTTTTCTTAGCGGCTTTTTTAGCAGGCGCTTTTTTAGCTGCTGCCTTTTTAGCAGGCGCTTTTTTCTCAACAACTACCTCAGTTTGAGCAGCCACATTTCTTTGACTGTGAGGTAAGTAAGCACGAACTGATTTCTCAGCAGTTAGTTCATCTTTCAAAGTTTCTCCTTTAGTAAGGATTCCTTGAATTAAAACTTGTGTTAAATGTTGACGGTGGTTATTCCATTTTTGGTAACCTTTACGACGTAACTTTTTAAACACAACTACTTTGTCGCCTTTTAAGTGTTCTATTACTGTGGCCGCAACTTTTGCGCCATCAACAACTGGGCTACCAACAGAGATTTTTCCGCCGTTATCAATTAAGAAAACTTTGTCAAACTCTACTTTAGCACCTTCATTAGCATCTAGGCGGTGAACGTATAATTTATTTCCACGTTCCACTTTAAATTGTTGCCCTGCTATTTCTACAATTGCATACATGAGTGTAAATTTTTATTGTTAATAATTTTTAAGTCCGCAAAGATAGGTTGTTTTTTATATCCTGCAAAGTTTTTAGATTTTATTTTGTACTAGAATTTGAGCAAACACCTTTTATGATCCTATTTTTTCGTGTTCAAACTAGTTTTTCATCAAATTTTTCAGTTATATTAATCAACCAAATGCCAGCAATAATGACTATAACGGCAAAAATTTGAAGTGGATGGACCACTTCATCATCTAATAAACCCCAGCCAATCGCCACAATAGGTATTAAATAAGTGCAACTCGAAGAAAAAACACTTCCTGATAATTTGATGAGCGTATTATAAAAAATAACCGATAAAGCCGAACCAACAATAGCTAAAATACTAACATAGCCCAAGGACCTTAACCCTTCAGGATGCTGTGTGGCATGTGCCACAACATCGGTAAAACCAAACAAATAAACAGCGGCAATAGGCCCAATGAGCGTAAAAGACCATACTGTAGCAGTTAAAGAATTCATTTGCCCTAAATAAACCTGAATACCATTAACGCTGATTGCGTAACACAATGTTGCTAATGCAACTAATAAACAATAAAATATGTTATTATTCTCTTCATTACCGCTTTCTCCACATGTTACTAAGGCAATTGCTCCTAATAAACCAACCAAAACCCCTATAATTTGTGATTTTGTAATTTTATTCTTAAACCAAATCATGCCAATCAATACTGTAAACATGGGAGTTAAAGCATTTAACATGCCTGTTAAACTACTACTGATTTGTGTTTCTGCTTTTGTAAATAAAAATGCTGGGATTAAGTTGCCAAATACTCCCATCAAAATTAATCCTTTTAAATTTTTCTTTAAATCTATATCATAGTGTTTAATTAAAAAAGGAAGCATAAAAGCTGATGCGATGGTGATTCTTAATCCTGCTACCTCATCACTGGTAAATGCCTTCAAGCCTTGTTTCATAAGCATAAAAGAGCTACCCCAAACCAAAGAGAGTACAATTAAAATTATCCAAGAAAGCGTTTTTTTATTCATAGTATTGTCTCAATGCAGAAATTATCAAATTATTTTAACTTACAATAATCAGCTATTTATCAGAAAAAACTAATTTTGATACGTAATTTTTAGGGTAAATGTACTGTTTTTGTAGTGTAATTCTAAAAAGCTAAAACTCTCAAATAAAACCATATAACCGATAAGTTATTTGCATCAAAGATTAATCAGGTTTCAAAAATTCGTCGCCAGGTTGATATGGTAAATAACTAAAAATAAATTGAAACATTTCTTCCGTAGTTTGCATACTTCTTACTCCTTCACCTTCTGTCACCATTTTTGGTGGATGATTAGGATTAAATGGATTTTTATTTGTGTTGTCAAACGTACCATAAACATGTATGGTTGTTCCGCCTTTTATAATAACCGGCTGTTTATAGGTGTAATAATACTGCCATCTGAAATCCCATTTTTTAATTTTTATTAAGGGTATTGTGTCCCCATTAGGCGAAAGAGCGAATGCCCAAAATGATTTCCCTAATAAATGCATATGAGGATTGACTGACAAAATTGAAATATCTTGATTTATTGTTGCTTTTGTATGAAACGTTTGAATTTTATTGGGTAATAAAACTAAATTGGGTTCTATCTTTGAAATACCAAATGTTCCTAATTGGGTTTCGAAAATAGGACGTTTTGGTTTCGGACCGTAAAATACATTAATATAAGAGCTATCTACAACATCTTGATTACTTGGTCCGTAATGGATATTTTTCAGTAAAATCGCTGCATTTTTACTAATTTGATATCCCCCAATTCCATTTGAATAAACAGGCGGTGCATAACCTGGCAAATAATAAACGGTGTTAGGTGTTAAAACCGGGAAAGTGCCATCATCATTCAAAATATTCATCTGCCTGTACAATTCCTTATAATCCTTAAAATCGTCTAAAGCAAATGTTAACCCCTTCTCAATATCTTTTTTATTGTCTTTTAAATAATTTATCAAATGACCATTGACATGATGTGCCAATTGACGCTGAGAAGGCACAAATTCAAAATAACGAACAAATGTGTCTTTCTTTAATTGAATCGGTAATTTAACAATATAAAAATGATCGGTTCCATTTCCTTTAATAGGGACCGCTTGTTTAAATTTAATAACTGTGTCGGGTTTTCCAAAAAAAGAGCCTTTATGAAATAAAGGGGGAGATGGAACGAAAGCATTTCCTTTAGGAGCACCATTTTCTGCCCATCGTTTAATGAGTTCAATTTCTTCGTTTGCTAATATTCGCTCATCTGTAAAGTGAGTATAATTTGGGTCTGCCGGCCAAGGTGGCATATATCTGGTCTGGGTAACAAATTTAATTTTATTAATATTCTTTTTCACGTCCTCATAAGTCATTAATTCGAAAGGTCCACTCTCTCCATTTCGATGACAAGGCGTACAATTTTTATAAATAATTAGGGCAATTTCTGCAAACGTGGGTTCTGTTTTTTTTAACTGCATTTCATCACCCGCACAATTACTAAAGAAACTTGTTGTAAATGCGTACACAAATACATACAGAAAAAACTTTTCAAAAAGTAATCTTAGCGGAATCATACACTTAATAAACAATTTAGCCGAATGATTCTTCATTCGGCCATTGCTATTCAAACAGTTTTTATAAAAGTTGATGCAGGATTTCACCAAATCTATAAATATCTTCAAAGGAATTATACATTGGAACCGGAGCACAACGAATCACATTCGGCTCTCTCCAATCCGGGATCACTCCATTTTCAATCAATTTATCATATAACGCTCTACCTTGTCCATGAGCCACAATACTAACTTGACAACCTCTGTTTTCTTTTGGAGTAATGATTTCCAAACAATTATTTTTTTGCTTGTTTATTTCATTGATAATAAATTCAAGATATCCTGTCAATAATTTACTTTTTTCGATTAATTGATCCATTCCTACCTCATCAAATATATCTAGTGATGCTTTATAAGAAGCCATCGATAAAATTGGAGCGTTACTTAATTGCCAGCGTTCAACTGATTCAATAGGTTTAAATTCTCTATCCATCTTAAAGCGTGTAGCTTTATCATGCCCCCACCATCCGGCAAACAAAGGCAACTCGGTATTTTTATGATGTTTCTCATGAACAAAAGCACCTGAAACACTTCCAGGGCCTGCATTTAAATATTTATAAGAGCACCATGCAGCAAAATCAACATTCCAATCGTGTAAAGCCAATTTCAAATTTCCGGCACCATGAGCTAAATCAAAACCAACAATAGCTCCTGCTTTATGACCTGCCTCCACAATTGATTTCATATCGAAGACTTGTCCACTAAAATAATTAACACCACCAATCATAATCAAGGCCAATGATTCTTTGTTTTCTTCTATTGCCTTGTAAATATCCTCATGTCTTACCTCGTATTCTCCATCTCTTGGAGCTATTTCTATTAATGCATCATTAATATCAAATCCATGAAACTTAACTTGAGATTGCAAAGCATATTGATCACTTGGAAAAGCCTTTGCCTCGCATAAAATTTTATATCGCTGCTTTGTTGGACGATAAAACGAAACCATTAATAAATGTAAATTTACCGTCAATTGATTCATCATCACAACCTCTGTTGGTAAAGCTCCTACTATTTTAGCTGTTTTATCAGTTAATATTTCATGGTAGCTCATCCAAGGATTTTTTGCCAAAAAATGGCCTTCCACACCAAAAGTTGCCCAATCATCCAATTCTTGCTGAATATAATCTTTCGTTGTTTTTGGCTGTAACCCCAACGAATTTCCGGTAAAATAAACCATATCCTTGCCTTTATTCTGAGGGATGTAAAATTTTTTCCTATAGGCATTTAAAGGGCTTTTGGAATCTAATTCTTGTGCAAATTCAATGGTATTTAAAAACTGTGTCATGATGGTATGAATGATTTAAAAAACAGGCTAAAAGTACATAAAAAAGTTATTTAAAACATAAAGCGTTAAGAATGCTAAATGAATACAAAACTTAAAAGGCAAACAATAAAACTAGCTATTGAGAGATGATGGATCAATAAAATGAAACAAATTAACCAAGGGCTTGTATTTTACCCTCGCAATCTGGCCCTAATGGCAACTGCTGTAATAACAGAAGTAATTGTTCCCAAAAATAAATTTTTAAATATAATACTCGTACATTCTTTAAATAATGTAACCTGTTGTATCTCCTGACTAATTAGCCCTGGTATTTCGGCTTCAGTAATTTTTAAATTACCATTTTTAATTTGAGCCTTAGCTAATTCAACCCCATAGGTTTGTATGAAATTTACCTTATAAGCCTTAAAATCAACAGTAAAAAATATAGCTTGAAATACAACCAAAATAACCGTGCTGTAAACAATAAATTTCAACCCTTCCTTCACTGCATCTTTACCTCCAATATGACTATTGTAACTGTATTTTTTTGCAAACAATACAGCAAATACACAAAACGGAATAATTAACAGCCAACCGATAATGGTAACTTTATTAATTGAATGAACATAACCTCCATAAAATGTGATAGAAGTAGCCAAAATAACAACTAAACTATACAAAAACGAAGGAAGATAGGTCTTGAGATTCATAATTTATACGATTAAAGTCTAATTATTTGTGAATATACATCATCGAAATTATCGATTCATACCTATCAAAAATTCTTCATTAGAACGTGTTTTGCTCAATTGATTCAATAAAAATTCCATAGCTTCAATAGGATTCATATCTGATAGATGTTTTCGTAGTACCCATAATCGTTGCAATGTTTCTTTATCCAACAATAAATCATCACGACGTGTTGAAGAGGAAGATAAATCAACAGCCGGAAAAATACGACGATTAGCAATTTTTCGATCTAATTGCAATTCCATATTACCCGTTCCTTTGAATTCTTCGAAAATAACCTCATCCATTTTAGAACCTGTTTCTGTTAAAGCCGTTGCAATAATCGTTAAAGATCCGCCATTCTCAATTTTACGAGCTGCTCCAAAGAATCGTTTAGGTTTTTGTAACGCGTTGGCTTCTACCCCACCAGATAAAACCTTACCACTTGAAGGAGCAACTGTATTGTAAGCCCTGGCCATACGAGTGATACTATCCAATAAAATAACCACATCATGACCGCATTCTACCATCCGTTTTGCTTTCTCTAAAACGATATTTGCAATTTTAACATGCTTTTCTGCAGGTTCGTCAAATGTAGACGAAACTACCTCGGCTTTCACGCTTCGAGCCATGTCTGTTACTTCTTCAGGACGCTCGTCTATCAGTAAAATAATTAAGTAAACTTCTGGATGATTATAGGCAATGGCGTTGGCTATATCTTTTAACAATACAGTTTTACCGGTTTTAGGTTGAGCCACAATTAAACCACGCTGTCCTTTACCAATAGGTGCAAACATATCAATAATACGTGTACTATTATTTTGCAGAGGATGGCCTGTGAGTTTCAGTTTTTCAGACGGAAACAAAGGTGTAAGGTAATCAAACGGAACCCTATCTCTAATATAAGATGGCTCACGACCATTAATTTCTTCGACTTTTACTAGTGGAAAAAATTTCTCTCCGTCTTTCGGAGGACGGATACCTCCACGAACAACATCCCCAGTTTTTAAGCCAAATAATTTAACTTGGGATTGTGAAACATAAATATCATCTGGAGAACTTAAATAATTGTAATCCGAACTTCTTAAAAAACCATACCCATCAGGCATCATTTCTAATACTCCTTCTCCAATGGCAATCCCATCAAAATTATAATATACTTTTTCTGGTTTAGGATGATGTTTTATTTCATGCTCTTTTGCGCCCTTATTTTCAGTTGTATCCATCCCATCTGCCGTTTGTGGCTTCTCTTCAGCCTCAATATTAATGGCTAAATCATTATTGACCAAAGGTTTTGATTCAGATGGTTCAGGAGCAGATACTTTATGATGTTGCGGTTTATGATGATGTGGCTTATTTGAACGATCTTCGCGTTTTTCAAATTTCGGTCTTTCTTGCACAGCTATTGGGCGCACAAGATGAGGACGTTCTTCAATTATTTTTTGAATATCCGAATTTTCATCCTTGACAAGATCTTCAGCTTGCTTATGAGGAGTAAAATTTTGCGGGGCATCATTTTCCGTATTAAACTTTAATTCGGAATTCAATGGTTTTTGAATACGAGTTTTTTTAAGCCTAACCTCTTTTAAACCATCAACTTCTTTTTTTGGAAATTGACTAACTAACTTGGCAGCTAATTCTTGATTTATAGCTTGCGCATCTACGATTTTTAAAACCATATCCGGCTTAGCCAATCCTTTTGTGTCGATTCCAAACTGCTTACAAATGTCCTTTAACTGAGGCAGAGCCCTGCTACTTAAATCTAATACTTCAAACATAATTATGCTTTAATAAAGGGGGGATGATAATTGAAGAAGAAAAATTGTTGTTTAATGTTTTTTGTGATTTTGAAACAGCAAGATAATGCAGTTTACTATTACGATGGTGCAAGTATAAGCATTAATTTTATATTTAGATATAATATCAGTATAATTTTCACTCTTGAAAACGAATGCCTTTACATGAAATAAAATATCTTTGCTGCATGAGTAAGTTTTTAATAATTGGATTAGGAAATATAGGAGAGGAATATGCTAATACTCGCCACAATATTGGATTTGATGTTTTAGATTATTTAGCTAAAGAAAACGAGCTGAAATTTAAATCTGACCGATTAGCTGACATGACTGAATTTAAATATAAAGGCAAACAGTTAATCTTAATAAAACCTACAACGTATATGAATTTAAGTGGTAAAGCTGTAAACTATTGGATGCAAACTGAAAAAATTGCTACTGAAAATATATTGGTGATTGTAGATGAATTAGCCCTTCCTTTAGGCAAAATTAGACTTGGTCCTAAGGGAAGTGATGGAGGTCACAATGGTCTGAAAAACATTCAAGAGTTACTTAAAACAAATCAATATCCAAGGCTACGCTTTGGAATTGGCAATGAATTTCACAAGGGAAATCAAGTGAATTTTGTGCTTGGAAAATGGAATGAGGAGGAGGAAAAATTACTACAAGAACGAATTAAAATTGCTGCGGATGCCGTTAAGGCATTTGCTTTTGTTGGTTTAGCAAGATGTATGAATGAGTATAACGCAAAATAGTAATTATACCATCGAATTTTAGGCGCAATTATTAATTAAAAAGTTATAATCCATACCTTGCCAATGGAGTAATATCCAAACCACAAAAGTCGTTTCTTAGGAATTTATAATACCCTGTTATAGCAATCATAGCTGCATTATCCGTACAATATTGAAATTTTGGGATATAAGTTTCCCAACCTTGCCTTTTCCCTAATAATTCTAGCTCATCACGCAAACGTGAATTAGCAGAAACGCCTCCTGCAATAGCTATCTGTTTAATAGCAGTTTCCTTACTCACGGCCAATAAATTTTTCAATAAATATTTAATTAAATGAGATTGATACGAGGCGCATATATCATTTAAATTTTCCTCTATAAAATTGGATTGTATTTTGACGTGTTCCTG
The DNA here is from genome assembly GCA_945860225.1 of Chitinophaga pinensis. Classification (GTDB taxonomy): domain Bacteria; phylum Bacteroidota; class Bacteroidia; order B-17B0; family Aurantibacillaceae; genus UBA4416. The sequence continues at coordinate 80,569 of CAMAPT010000016.1, forward strand.
AATAAAATATAAAAAAGACGTTTTTATTCCACTAAAACTGAAATTATTATTCTTAAGATGTGGTATAGGAAATTTATATTTATTTGGATTACCTAATTTGGCATACTTATCAATTAAAGGACCACCCGGATAAGGAAGACCTAGTAATTTAGCCGCTTTATCAAAGGCCTCCCCTACAGCATCATCCTCAGTCTCTGCCAATAATTCAAATGTGTAATAATCAGATATTTTTACAATTTGGGTATGTCCGCCACTCACAGTTAAACACAAAAACGGAAAAAGTGGATGTGTTGTTTCTTGATTCACTTCTTTAATAAAATGAGCCAAAATATGACCCTGCATATGATTAACTTCTATTAACGGAATGTTTAGAGCTAAAGACAATGATTTTGCAAAAGACAATCCAACTAATAAACTACCGCTTAATCCTGGACCCCTTGTAACAGCAATTCCACTCAACTGAACTAATTGAATATTAGCCTGTTTTAAAGCCGCGTCAACAACAGGAATAATATTTTTTTCATGATCTCTACTCGCTAACTCCGGAATAACACCTCCGTATTGTTCATGTATCTTTTGGCTAGCCGTAATATTAGAAAATAATAAGCCATTTTTAATTACAGCGCAGGATGTATCATCGCAACTTGACTCAATGCCTAATATATATATGTCTTTTAATTGAACTTGTTTTTGCTCCATGTAATTATTTATCTGTCCTCAAAACATCTTAATGTATATTAACATTTAATTTTTAGGTTATTTGACTATTTTTATGCTTGATGAGTATGACAAGCAAAATTACAAGAATATTATCGAAAACATCCCTGTTTTTGGTCTTTATTGTAATTGTTTCTCTTAATATTATTTACACAGCCATTCAATCAAATTTCTTTCAAACTTGGGCTGCTCAAAGGCTAACTGATTATTTGAGTGAAGAATTGCATACAAAGGTTCACATCGATAAACTTAAAATCAGTTTTATCAGTAATGTCACGTTAGAAGGTGTTTTTTTAAGCGATCGGCATAACGATACGCTCCTTTATGGCAAAAACATTACACTAAACGTTAGTAATTTTAACTACAAAACACATTTTTTAAATGTTGACGAAATCAATTTGAATGATGTTAAAATAAAACTTCTAAAATATAACCATGAACCGAATTGGAATTTCCAGTATTTGGTAGATTATTTTACTCCTAAGGATTCACTACAAAATGACACTGCTAAGTCTCCATGGAAAATCGCCTATGGTAATTTAAATCTGTATCATGTTGACTTTACCTATCACGTGTTAAACGATACGTTTAAAGTAGGCCAAAACATGAATTATGATAACCTTCATGTTACTGATATTTATGGGGCTTTAAGTGATTTTGGTTTTAAAAAAGACACTATTTACGCCCAAATAAATAATCTGAAAGCTCGAGAACAATGTGGTATCGAACTACAAAATCTAACAACAAAAGCACGAATATCTTCTACCGAATTACGTTGTGATAGCATATACTTAAAAACGGCTAATAGTTTGGTAAAAGGAAATTTATTGTTCAAATACGAAAAATGGGAAGATTATTTAGATTTTAACAATAAAGTTTATATAAAAGGAAATTTGATTGATAGCACCTATGCCAGTTTTAAAGACATTGCTTATTTTGCGGAAGAGCTTAATGGCTTTAAAGAAACAATTCATCTCACAGGAAAAGTGAAAGGTTTTGTGAATGATTTACATGGTAATAATATCAATGCCCGTTACCGCGACCATACACATTTTTCAGGAAACATGAGCATTACCGGATTACCGAATTTCGAAAAATCATTTATTCATTTTAATGCAAAAAAATTATCCACGAGTAAAAAAGATTTGGAACTGTTTCCGATTCCACCATTCAATAATCCTACATTTTTATCATTACCAAAAGAGTTTGAAAACTTAGGCGTCGTTTCATATATCGGAAAATTTGATGGATTTATTACTGATTTTGTGACTTATGGAATCTTTACAACAGATGTAGGAAACATCAAAACAGATTTACAATTAAAAGACGATAAATCTAAACAGATAGAATATTCTGGTTCTATCACAACAACTGATTTTAATTTATCCAAACTACTTCCTGATGTAAAATTTGTAGGTCCAATTTCCTTGTCAACGGAAATAAAAGGAAAAGGATTAAACATCGAAGACCTTGATGCAGAATTTAACGGCGAGGTGCAATCTGTTACCTACAACAACTACCAATACCATAATGTTAGCATAGACGGGTTATTTAAAGACAAGATTTTTCAAGGAAACGTTTTAAGTAAAGATACAAATGCGAATTTCGATTTTAGTGGAACGGTTGATTTTAATAAAAAAATCACTAAAATGGATTTTATTTCAACCATCAATAAGTTAGATTTAAATAAAACTCACTTTACCACTCCGCAACTAAATGGTAATGTATCTTCACAACTATTAATTAATTTAAATGGTAATAATTTAGATAACTTAAGTGGTCTTATTCACTTTGATAATACTATTTACCAAACACCTGAAAAAATACATAAAATCAACACCTTTAATTTAAAATTGGACCAATCAAGTGATGTTAAAGATATTCAGCTCAACTCCAATATTGCAAATGCTCGGTTAATCGGAAAGTACAAACTAAGCACCTTACCGGATGCATTTAAACAATACTTAAATGAATATTTTCCAACATTCATCAAATCAAAAAAAACAATCATACATACCGATAAAGCTGATTTATCAATAAAAATTAAAGATTTTTCTATTGTCAAAGATTTATTTTTAAAAGACTTGATGATAAGTCCAAATTCAACAATCGAAGGCTCTTTTGATGCTTCTATTAATTATTTGCATTTAAATACGAATACACCTTTAATTCAATATACTGGCTTAAATTTCAGGAACAATAAAATTGATGTTAATTCATTACCGCATGGAATCAGTTTTTCATACAATTCAAAAGCTATTCAACTTTCTGACAGCCTTACTTTTAAGAATCCAAATTTCATATTTACGGCAAACGATAAATCAACTAACTTTAATCTGAATTGGGACAATGCCTTAATTCCTAACAACTCAGGAATCATTAATGGTAAAATTGATTTTGAGAATACGCAGGCTATCTTATATTTTGATAAAATAAAATATGTAATTGAAGATAGTATTTGGCAAATTAAAAAAAACAGTCCTATTACCATCGACACTGCTTTTTCTTTAGCAATCAACTCACTCACCTTTCATAATCATAATCAATTAATTACAATTGACGGAAAACTATCAAAAAACAATTCTGACAAATTAAACATCCTTATTCAAAATTTCAAATTAGCCCAACTTAATCCCTTTTTACAAGATGCTAAATTGAAAATGGATGGAACTGTAAATGGATTAACAAGTATTTTTGGTGCATTTAACCGCCCATTAATCACAAGCGAAATTGAGTTCAAAGACTTCAAACTAAATAATAAATTACTCGGTTTTGGTGAAATTAAAAGCGAATATGATCCAAATAAAGAACATGTCAATATTAATGGTTATTCTGCATTTGCTAAAGATCTTGATGGAAATTTGATGAAAAATTTATTGTTTCAGGGTTACTATTATCCAAATAAAAAAAATGAAAATCTAAATCTTACCTTTAAAGTGCAGCCCCTCGATATTGGTTTGTTGCAACCCTATTTACAAGATATTTTAACATTCAAAGTTGGTTTTCTAAATGGAGAAGGTACTATTACCGGAACAATTAACGAGCCCCAAATAAATGCCAAACTGAAATTTGTTAAATGCATTATGCTGGTTGATTTTTTGAATGTTCAATATAGTGTGAATGGAATTGTTGAAATTTTACCTAAGCAAATTAACTTCAATAATCTCGAGATAAGAGATAAAATGGGGAATTCAGGAAATGTGTTTGGTAATATTTTTCACAATAATTTTTCTAACATGCGGATAGATTTTGACATTAATACCAACAAATTAATGGTATTAAATACCACAGCAGCAAATAATCCTAGTTACTACGGAACAGCTTATGCCTCTGGTAATTCAGGCATATATGGCTTTTTGGATGATATCAAAATGGAACTTAATATGAAAACTAATGGTGGAACGTACTTTTATATTCCTTTGGATGGTCCTTCAGAAATTGAGACTAACGATTTTATCAAATTCGTAACTAAAGACACTTTAAAAAAAGTGACTAAAACAACAAAATCCAATTTCTCTTTGGATTTTAACTTGGAAGCTACCAAAGATGCCGAAGTGCAATTAATATTTGATGAAAAATCAGGTGATATCATCAAGGCAAGAGGTGATGGTAATTTAAGCATGAAAATAGATACAAAAGGAAAATTTGACATGTTTGGTGATTATGTGCTTTCTACAGGTGATTATTTATTTACTCTGGAAAATTTTGTAACCAAGAAATTTGAAATTCAAAAAGGTAGTTCAATTAAATGGAATGGTAATGTCTATAAAGCTAACATAGATATTGTTGCAAATTATAAGCAAAGAGCTTCCATTAAACCTTTATTCCCCAACGATTCTGTAAATAATTACAATAAACGTTTTCCGGTTGATTGTAAACTATATATGAAAAATAAGTTAACATCTCCTGATATCACATTTGGAATTGAACTGCCTACCATTGATGAAACCACCAGATCGGCTGTTAAAAGTTTATTAAATGATGAAAACGAATTAAATAGGCAAGTTTTTTCATTACTACTATTACGAAGCTTTGTTACGCCTCTGGCTATAGCAGGATCAGGAGGCATCAGCGCAGGAGGCGCCGCCGCAGCTACAGGCTCCGAAATGCTAAGTAATAAAATGAGTCATTGGTTAAATGGCATTACAAAAGATATGGACATTGGAGTAAATTACAGACCTGGAGGAACATTAACTAATGATGAACTTGATTTGGCTCTATCAAAGCAATTGTTTAATAATCGTTTATCAATTGATGGAAATTTTGGGGTAGCTAATAATACGGCTCCAAGTAATTCTACCTCTAATAAAAATAACAATACTAGTAATTTAATAGGCGATGTTACTTTAGAATATAAATTATCCGAATCAGGGAAATACAGAGTAAAGGGATTTAATAGAAGTAACGATAATACAGAGGCTGCAACAAGTGGAGGCCCTTTTACACAGGGAGTAGGTGTTTTTTATCGTGAAGAATATGAAAATCTTAATGAATTGTATAAAAGATATTTAGGGAAATTCAAACAGAAATAAATTACAAATTCTAGTGAAAGGTAATTTACGGAAAAAGTGCATCAATCTGAATAGGAATTAGGCTCTGTTGAAGAACAACCTACTATCAATAAGATGGACGTTGATAAAGCAAGAAGATGCTATCTCTATTTTGAGAGAGTCTCTTTTTTTTGCTCATTATATAGTTTCATATAATCTGTCCAATTCATTTCCTTAAACTTATTTTCCGCATAATATTTTAATATTGGAAGCAATGCATCAGGACTTAAAAATGCATTTAAAACATCTACCGTGTTTAATTGTTCATCTAAAACAGCCATAGAAGGAAATTGCAATTGATTATTAGTGACTTTTAAAGCTAATGTGTGTAAGGCGTAACCTGTAGATAATTCTTTTGTATAATGCTCTCCTTTAAACGTCAGTGTATCGTTACCTTCGGCATCTAAATTAATTAGGTAAAAATGTTTATTGATGTAATTAGCTATAGCCGTATCTTTTAAAGTTGTTGCCGATTGCACTTTACATGAATGACAAAATGAAGCAAAAATATTTATCAATACTTTTTTGGGTTTGTTTTTTTGAAGTTTTTCTATTTCTTTTATCGTGTACGTTTTAATATTTTGTTTTACAAAACCAGTATCATAAAACGTTCGGTTAAACTGAGATGAAAATTGCTCATACGCAATGCTCTTAAACGTATTTTCAACCATATACACTAACAATGGTTCTATTTTTCGTTCATCCAAAAAACCCTGCGACAATAAATTAAAATCATGATTACTCGAAACAAACACGGTAGAAGGGTAACTTAACCCACTACCTAAAAATTTAATTGCCAATTCGTGAGGTGTTTTTGGCGCAACCGAGGTGGGTTTATATATTTCTCCGAAGTATTCAATTGTATCTTTTGTTTCGGCGTTAAATTTAATTGGATAATAATATTGATTAACGTAACCGGCAATATTCGGGTTTGAATAGGTAGTTTTTATCATGTGTTTACACCATCCACACCAATCTGTATAAACATCAATGAGTAGCGGCTTAGGTTGCGTTTTATTTAATTCCTGCGCCTGTTTAAACGACAACCATTTTACTAACCCATCCTCTGATTGAGCTAAAACATGGATGTGAAAAATAAATCCAATAAAAACTAAAATGATGTACCGCATATTTTACTATTTATAAAAACATGAAAAATTTACCTCCGTTTAAATCATTCATTATATAGAAAACAAACTTCTTATAATAACTTCTTGAATGATATACTTATGGTTTTAATATGGTTATAAATCCACTGTATGTTTTATCATCAGGTACTTCAATCACGTAAAAAAATGTACCGGTTGCCTTTATTCCATCTGCTTTCCATTCGTTATTATAATTATCCTTTTCATATATTTTTAATCCCCATCTATCAAAAATAATTAAGCGCGTATTTGGATGATGTTCTATGTTCTTAATCACAAAAATATCATTAACACCATCTCCGTTTGCAGTCATCACATTTGGTATAATAATATGACAAGGTGGTAACACATTAATCATTTGAGTATCTGTTTTACGATAGCTGCAACTATCCATAACTGATAAAGTTACGGAGTAAATACCCTCTGCTTCGGGACTTTTATAATCAAGCATTGAAGAATTGGAAATAGTTGATGAATTTGGTGACATAGTCCATTCATAAAGATAATCAGGATAGCCACCATCTACTTTGCTATTTAAAATAAACGGTCTATCCGGACAAATTGATACCGAATCAAGAATCAACACATTCAAATCATCAGCTAAATTTTTAACCACTGCGGTGTCTACTATTTTATTGACACAAAAACCATCAACCGTCAACACCAAAGTGGTTGTTTGATTACTAGTAACGCTATAATCAGGTGATGTGTTGACTCCGGGAGCAGGATTATGCCCAGGAAGCGTTGTCCATGAGTACGTAAAAACAGGAGTAGTTGTGTTACTCGAGATAGAAGAGGAGACATTGGTCGTAAAAACATGAGCTGTATTCAAACACTTTGCCACGTCTTTTAAAGCAGTCATCTGTAACGTTTCCTTAGGTACTACTTTAACTGTAATTGTTTTTGTATCAGGAATATTACCTGTGCAGGATGAGTAGCCATTCACCACATAATGATGCATACCGGTTAACGTAGGTGTTATAATCACTGAATATGTAGTGGCAATTGGTATTAAATTTCCTCCATCATCATAATACCATTTATAATTAATAGCTCCATTGGCTGTAAAATTATTCGATGTTCCTTCGCATAAATTAGTGTTCGTAGACACTACTTGAACGGTGGTGGCTAGGGGTGGATAAATAATTTCTGCTGTTTTTGAAACCACGCAACCTTTGTCGGGATTAACAACAGATACCGTATAAACTACCGAGCCATTTCCTGAAGGAGGAATCGTAAATGTTGGTGCAACCGCAATAGAATCATTTGTATAATTAGCGGTTATAATTCCATTAGATGAAACCGAAACGGTGTAATTTGATGAAAGCAGATTCAATTTCATTAAAGCCTGATCAGGGAAACATAACCCTTCTGCTTTTGGAGTAACCGTAAAATCTGTTTGTACTGAACCAATAGACAAGGTGCGATGATACACACAAAGCCCATCATAAATGGTTGCAGAATAATTACCAGCTGCTAGAGTAGATATTGTGAAAGTTGGATTATTGGATACAACTCGTCCATTTCCATCACCGGTTAAAACGCAACTATAAGGAGGTGCAAAATAAGGACTTAACGTTAGAACAGATGTTCCATTAGAGTAATTAGAGCAAGAACTTGTGTTATTCGAAAAATATGCATTACCACCACTAATTTTGTTTAGTGTGTACTTAAGAGAATCTCTGCATCCTTGGTCGTTGTAATACCCAAGAGTATATGCATCACCCGAAACTGGATTATTAATGACTAACGTATCATTATTTAGTCCTGATAATAATGCAGAACCCTTATACCAGCTATAAGAAGAGCCTCCAGGCTGTGCAATAAATGCCGTAGTTCCACAAAACAATTTGGGTTGAGCGTAGAAAAAAGGAGGGGATACTCCTATAGAAAAATTATACGAATCCCGACCGCATCCCGGTGAAAAGACCTCAACACTATAAGAACCTGAAGATAAACCGGTAGCTAATTGAGAGGTAGACACTACCTGACCACTTGAAGTATTGGTCCATTTGTAATTATAAGTACCACTACTCCCTTTTGCTTCTACAAAAGCTCTACCCGATTTCCCACCTGCACAAGAACTTGTCGCATTAACATCTAGTATTTTAACAATTGTTCCGTCAATTATGTTGAGCGTTTGGGTAATCACACAGCCTCCCGAAGACAACATACTTACAGTGTATGTAGAACCAACCGTTACTGGATTTTGAACGAGTGTATCATTTGTAGCGCCGGGTATTAATCCTGATGGGCCATACCATTGATAAGATCTAAATCCTTTTGGCGCTATTAAAGTAGCCAAACTTGACCCTGAGCATTTATTTGCATAAGGGATTCCTATACCACCACATTCTGCATCCACATATGCGTAAGCCCAATGACCATTTGATGTACATCCGCCAACTTCAAAATTGACCGAAATACTTGTGCCATCAGGAAATTGCGATAAATCAATCGAATAAAAATTCCATTTTCGATATAGTGTTGGATCAATACCATCATCAATCACCGATTGAAATACAGAATCAGACGGTACCATGGTTTTAGGATTAAATGTGTATGAAGTACACCCATAAATGATAGTTCCAGTCGATTCATTTTTTACTTCTACTTTAAAATAAGGAGATTCTTCGGGCAAATGTGGATCTGTCACCGGATTTTGCAACACAAAAGCATAACTAAACGATAATCGTTGATTTGTTGGTGATGAAGTAGCTACATATTTTAATTTACAAGCTCTGTTTCCAGCCAAGGCGCCATTCATTCTTACTGAAATGGGGTCAAAACTATAAGGACTAACAACCGGTATTTGAGAAATGGTTTGAGAACCAACCGCTTTGCAAGCTAATGAATCGTAACCGTTAATGGTTAAATAATTCGCATCTAAAGCGGGCAATGTCATCAGGGTATGATAATTCGATGCATTTAAAAGCGACACATTATTACCGGCAGGGTTTGTAATTGTAGAGCCTGATTTTATATAATACGTAGGAGTTGAATTTACTGCCCCCACGGAAACCGTTCCAATACTTCCATTCCAACCATTAAAATTATATTGTTCAAACCCCATATTCGGACAGCCTAATCCCATCTCTTTATTAGGATTTAATACAATAACCGTTTCTTGTGCCGGCGTCATCATATATTCATACGGCGAATGAACATGATTTTGTTTTTTTAGAGCCCTTGTCGACGAAAATTCGTGTTTAAGGTATTCAACATATCCTTTTATTTCAGAGGACTTAACTCCTTTCTGTTTGGCTTGTAAGTAAGCTGCATTTTCGTTAAACAGCTCTCCGGTATCTTGCAACAAAGCATTTGATTGAGCTGATAACCTACCGGTTAAACCAACTAATAAACTAATAACAATAAACAACCAGCTATTGTATATTAACTTCATAGATGTTTTATCAATTATTTCATCTACCCGTGATGTTTGTTTTTTGAAAACGTTTTTAAAACAAGGGTAGCGCATCATTTAAAATACTTTATAACGACTTTAATGAATAATTTATTAATTTTTAAATCACTTTTAAAAGCTCTAAAATCAGAACCATTTCAAAGTTAATCGTTTTTTTTTATTTTACAATTAGTTTACATATTCAAGAAATAGATGAAACATATCACATAAAGAAGTTTGTGAAAATGTATCAAAAAAGCCTCTCGATTTTTATCGAGAGGCTTCAATTATAAAATCACTCTATCTCCAATTACTTTTGTTCAAATTTTTTGAACTCGGCAGGGATGCTTATTTTAGATTCGTCGATGGTTGCTTTATTAATTTTAGAAACCTCTAGTCTGCTAATCAATTTTCCATCAGAAATTGTTTTTTCTTCCGACAATAAAGGCATAGAACCTTTTGGTAAATCCTTAATTTGATTAAAATAAACGCTTTGTTTATCTTTTCTGTTCCAAATTTTTACTAATGGGGCAAAAAAATCATATTTACCAGTTACGATCCAATAGGTAATCGAAGTGTTTTCATCGGTATTTTTAACGGTATATTCTGCACACTTTTGCCCTTGAATGGTTTTAGTGTTGGGTCCTTTAGTAGACTCACAAATTCCTCTTATAATAGGCGGCGTTTCGCTTTTATGATCGCCCCAAACTTTTCTTACAGGGTTAACAAATTTTATTTGATTAGATTTTAAATCGAATACAAAACTACCTTCTACTTTTCCGGATTTTCGACCAATCTGATCTAATTTCACATCATTACCTTTAATGTAATAAATGTTTGTTGTTGTGTCTTTTGAAGTTTCCATTTTAAATTCAATGCTTCCTTCAAAAGATTGTGCAACCGATATAAGAGATAAGGTAAGGCTTATTGCCAATAATTTAATTTTATTCATTTACCACGTTTTTTAAAATTAAGACTAAAAATACTATAATTTTATCTATTATAAAAATTATGCCAAATAATACACAAAAGGGTTTTGAGGGTGAAGAAATTGCTGTTAATTACTTGTTAAAATCGGGTTATTCTGTTTTGGAAAGAAATTGGCGAACAAAGCATTTAGAAATTGATATCATTGCTAAAAAAAATGAAACCTTGGCTATTGTTGAAGTAAAATGGAGAAATAGTGATGTTTTTGGTAGCCCCGAGGAATTTGTAACGAAAGCAAAACAAAAAAAAATAATCAAAGCGGCTCATTTTTACCTCAAAAGGCAAGGTCTCGATCTCGAAACCAGATTCGATATCATTTCTATTACTCAGCATCCTGAATTAAAAATAGAACACATCAAAGACGCTTTTTATCCTTTATTATAATTTGCAACACGATTCGTATTCGAACTAATAAAAAATGGAAACACAAATCAGATTAGATAGTTATTTATGGGCTATTAGAATGTATAAATCACGTTCATTGGCCAGCGACGCGATTAAAAACAATAAAGTGAAATTGAACGATGGCCCCGTTAAATCCTCTCATTGTGTAAAAATAGGCGAAGTTTATACCCTGAGTTTTCCGCATGCCGTTAAAAAAATCATCGAAGTAACCGGACTCATTAGTAAACGCCAAAGCTATGATATCGCTAAAGGACATTATATAGACCATTCTCCTCCAGTTGAAAAACTAGAAAAAATGGATTCGGTATTTTTTATTCCTCACATTAAACGAGACAGAGGCACCGGAAGACCCACCAAGAAAGAAAGAAGAGATATGGATGATTTTCGAGAAGATGTTTAACAAAAAGATAACTGTGTTTTTGAACTAAAATTAAGACGTATTTAGTATACCCATTTTTTACTAAATTTGAATATGCATATTGATATCATTACCGTTCACCCGCCTTTGTTAGATAGTCCGTTTGGACATAGCATTTTAAAACGAGCCATTCAGAAAAATTTAGTGTCTGTTGACGTGATTGATTTAAGAAATTATGGCATCGAACCTCACAAAAAAGTGGATGATTATGCCTTTGGAGGAGGAGCCGGCATGGTGATGATGATTGAACCCATTTCCAATTGTTTGAATGAATTAAAAAGCAAACGCAACTACGACGAAGTAATTTATATGACTCCGGACGGAGAAACGCTGAAACAAGGTACTTGTAACCAATTATCAACCCTCAAAAACATCATTATTTTATGTGGGCATTACAAAGGTATTGATGAGCGTGTGCGAGAACACTTTATTACCAAAGAAATTTCTATTGGAGACTATGTATTAAGTGGCGGAGAGTTACCTGCAGCGGTATTGTGCGATAGCATCATACGACTAATTCCGGGAGTGTTAAATGACGAAACCTCTGCCTTATCTGATTCATTTCAAGACAATTTACTTTCTCCACCAGTTTACACAAGGCCTGCTGATTTTAACGGCTGGAAAGTTCCGGAATTACTAACAAGCGGCAATACCAAAAAAGTAGAAGAATGGCGATTGGAACAAGCGATTGAAAGAACCAAATTACGCCGTCCGGATTTATTGCTCTGAGGTAAAGCGCCTAGCAAACAACCTTTCGATACAATTTTTTGCAAAAACAAAAGCAAAAAATCACTCAAG
>CAMAPT010000017.1 GCA_945860225.1 Chitinophaga pinensis
TTCTACTTAAAAGTTTTCCAAACTATTCTGTAAAATATAATCTAAAATAAAGCTTTAATTCAATTTAGTTATACACCAATGCAAGTAAAATAAAACAAAAAACCGAAACTATTGATTATCAATTAGTTTCGGTTTTAAGTGGCGGAGAAATAGGGATTCGAACCCCAGGAACCTTTCGGTTCAACAGTTTTCAAGACTGCCGCAATCGACCACTCTGCCATTTCTCCTTTCGACAGCAAAAATACATTTTCTTTTTTATTCTGCAAGTGATTTTTATAAAATATTTTTAATGATTATTTTTATACAATTTACCTACATTGATAATCAACAACATGAATTCTATTCGTTTATTTTTAACCTTCATTTTATCTCTGTTATTTTATAACATTTTCCCAAATCTCACAGTTTACTTTAACTATGGCACATTTAGCACCAGTAATTCTAAACCATATCTAGAAACTTACCTCACTATTTCCGGTAATAGTGTCAAATTTGCCCCCATCACCAATGGCTTTCAAGCTTCGGTAAATGTTTCGTGGAAGATTATGAAAGATACATCTATTATTAAGAGTGCTAATTATAATCTCAAGAGTCCTGTTATTTCAGATACCTTACAAACTCCCTCTTTTATTGACAACCAACGCTTTTCGCTCGACAATGGCATTTATAACCTAGTGTTAATTGTAACCGATAATGCAAATCCTTCAAAAACTACCAAACATTCCGAAAAAATAACTATTCTATTCAACAGAGATAAAAAAATCTACACTTCTGATATTCAAATATTAGAGTCTTATGCAAAAACAAACGTGCCATCAATACTAACAAAGAGCGGCTACAATCTCATACCTTACAACATCAATTATTTCCCTAAAAAACAAACAGCCATTAAATTTTACATGGAAACCTACAATCTGGACACTCTCATAGGAAATGGCAGTAAATTCATGTTTAATTATTATATAGAAAACAAAGAGACTTTGCGCAGATTAGATGAATTTTCAGGATTTAAAAAACAAACATCCAACAAGGTAAATCCTCTCCTCGCTCAATTTGATATAACGGCTCTATCGTCGGGAAATTACAATTTAGTGATTGAAGTACGAGATTCGTTAAACCAAATGCTTTCTCAAAAAAAATGGTTTTTTCAACGTCAAAATGATATCGAATCATTATCAGGTTACGAAAATGGAAATTTCAGATCTTTAGAAACTTTTTTCAATTCGGTGCAAGATGCAGATTCACTAAAACAGATGGTTGAATGCTTATGGCCAATTTCAAGCTATAAAGAAAGAGAATGGCAACAAACTCAAGCTACAAAAAAAGATCCGGCATTAATGCGCAGCTATTTGACTGATTATTGGAAAAAAGAAGCGGCTGACACGGCTAATCCGTTAAAATTATGGTTTGATTATTACAAATTAGTGTTAGAAACAAATGCGTTATTAAAATGCGGCAAACAAAAAGGTTATTATACAGACAGAGGTAGAGTTTACTTACAATACGGTAAACCAGATCAACGTAACCAGGTGAACAGCGAACCAGAGACTTATCCATATGAGATATGGCAGTATTATCGAATTTATGATAAAGCTACCAAACGATTTTTTACAAATAAAAAATTTGTTTTTGCAAACTTCATGATTTCTGATGATTGCTATAAATTAATTCATAGCGAAGTGCGAGGAGAGGTATATGACGAAAGGTGGCAACTCCGATTGGTAGATCGTTCTCAGCAAAAACTTGATTTTGATCAAACTAAACCTGAAAAATATTACGGAAACAATATTGACGAAAATTTTTCTAATCCTCGCTAATGATATTTGATAAAAAAATAGCTGTTGTTATTCTCAACTGGAATGGCGTGCACTTTTTAGAAAAATTTTTGCCAAATGTTTTACAACATTCATCAATAGCTGAAGTTATTGTTGCTGACAATCAATCAACCGACAATAGTGTTAATTACTTAAAACAACACTTTACGAATGTTAAAATAATTATTAATTCGTCTAACGAAGGATTTGCCAAAGGTTACAACCGAGCGCTTGAACACGTAAAGGCTGATTATTATGTGTTGTTAAATTCTGATGTGGAGGTGTCGGCAAATTGGATTGAACCTATTATTGATTTAATGGAAAAAAATCCGCAAATAGCCGCTTGTCAACCAAAAATACTTGACTTTAACCATAAAACAAGATTTGAATATGCAGGAGCAGCGGGTGGTATGATTGACAAATTAGGCTACCCATTTTGCAGAGGCAGACTTTTTAATGTATTAGAAGAAGATAAAGGTCAGTACAACAACCAGATGGAAGTGTTTTGGGCCACGGGCGCTTGTTTATTTGTAAAAGCTGATGCGTTTTGGAAAGTTGGCGGATTTGACGAAGATTATTTTGCGCACATGGAAGAAATCGATTTATGTTGGCGAATGAAAAATATTGGTTATCAAATTCATGTAGAGCCGGCATCAGTTGTATACCATGTTGGCGGCGGAACACTTAATAAATTAAGTCCAAAAAAAACTTTCTTAAACTTTAGAAATAACCTGATTACACTGACCAAAAACGCGAGCTTCAAAGGATTAATGTTTAAAATTATTTACCGAATGGTGCTAGATGGTATTGCGGCATTCAAATTTTTACTAGATGGGAATCCTTCTCATTTTTGGGCTGTTATAAAAGCGCATATTTCATTTTATAATTTTTTGCCTTCTACACTTCAAAAAAGAAAATCATTACATAAAATGAATGGTTTTAAGTACTCAACAACGGGTGTTTTTGAAAAAAACGTTGTATTTGAACATTTTATGCATAAGAAGAACACCTATAAAGAATTACTATAACTATCTCTTTTGTATAAAAAATAGCCTACCTAAAACCAATTTATATAAAACAAAACCCCCGGCAGTTGCCGAGGGTTTTATGTTAAAGAACAATATCATATTAATAAACATGCTGTCCACCATTAATGCTATAATTAGCTCCGGTAACAAAACTTGTTTCTTCACTTGCTAAAAAAGACACCAAATGAGCCACCTCATGGGTACCACCCAAACGGCCCATTGGGACCTGTGCAACAATTTGTGCTAATACTTTTTCAGGAACAGCCATAACCATGTCTGTACCAATATAACCAGGAGAAATCGTGTTAACCGTTACGCCATATTTTGCAACTTCCATAGCCAAAGATTTGGTAAACCCATGCATACCTGCTTTAGCAGCTGAATAATTTGTTTGTCCAAACTGTCCTCGCTGACCATTTACAGATGAAATGTTGATGATTCGTCCAAATTTACGATCTATCATCCCTTGAATAACATGTTTTGTGCAATTAAATACACTATTTAAGTTTGTATTAATAACTGCATGCCAATCATCCACACTCATATTCACCAATCGGCCATCGCGAGTAATACCGGCGTTATTAACTAGTGTGTCTATATGACCATACTTAGCCTCAATATCAGTAATCATTTTCCCCGCACTTTCAAAATTACTAACGTCTCCATAAAACAATTCGATGGAAAAACCTTCATTTTTCATCTGTTCCATCCATTTATCCGCCTTTTCCTTTGTGTGATAATTACCTACCACCCTATATCCATCCTTATATAACTCCTTACACATTGCAGTTCCTAAACCACCTGTTGCCCCTGTAACCAGTACAGTTCTCTTGCTAACATTTTCCATAATCATTTAGTTTAATTGGGTTTATAAAAATTTAATTATCAAAAAATAGGTAAAACGAATCTAAAATAACAATTGTCAATTAACCATTTTGTATTGCACAGTCAACTAAATTTTTTCAATATTCATAACTGTAGCTTCTCCGGTAGTACAAATATTTCCGGTAGCTTTATCTTTAATTAATGTTTCGATTACAGCCCTATGCTTATCTTTTATCACCTCTTTTACGGTAAAAACAGCCTCATATTCAACTTCTACATACATTGGTTTCATAAAACTCAATGACTGTTTCAAATAAATGGTTCCTTCGCCAGGAAACAAAACACCAAAAACCTTACTAAATAAGGCTGCCCCCAGCATACCATGCATAATGGGTTTTTTGAAAATGGTTTTAGCAGCAAAATCTGCATCTGTATGAACTGGGTTTTTATCTCCTGTTACTTCAGCGAAACGATTCACCTCGTCTTGGGTAAATTTAAAATCGTGTAAATAAGTTTGTCCAACTTCAATCATAAACTAATATTTTACAGTAATTTTCAAAAAAAAAAATGATAATGTCAAGTGATTTTAATTATTTTTTAGATAATACGTATTTATCTGATTTTATCTTGCTTTTAACATAAAATTAATATGATTTTACTTGACACGTATATAAAAAAATGACGACATTTGTAATAGCATCGAAAAAATTATAATAAAAATCATTGGTTTTTTTGATCTTTAAAAAAATTACTAACAATTTAAAAAACAAAAAACGACAGATAAAAAATGAAAACAAACAATCCTATCATCGACAACATTATGGAGGTTCAATCCAATACTATGAACACTTGGATCGATTCTGCAAAGAAATTTCAAACTGCATTTACAACTGGTAATTTAGTAGCTGAAAGCCAATCTATCTACAAAGATTTATTGGATAAACAAACTGCTATTTTTGGTTCTTTAAATACAACTGCAGCAAATCCTTTCGGAACGAATCCATTTATGACTACTACTTCAAAGCCTGAAGAGTTTTTAAAAAACTGGTACAACCAACAAATGAATGGTTTAAAACAAATGACAGATTTTAACCAAAGCATTTACAATTCAGTAGTTAATTATGGTAAAAACGCTAACGATTACAATAACAGTTTTGCAACCATGAACAATGCTTGGACAAATATTTACAATAGCTGGATGAACACGTTGAATACATCTTACGATACCTATTCAAACAACATCAAAAATCCATTTAATGCAGATATGTTCAAAAAAATGTATGAAGGTGGACAAACTTATTTAAAAGTTCAAGAGGTTTTTCAACCAATGTTGACTGCAATTAAAAATTCTGATTATAGCGTTGATACTTGGAAAACTATTTATTCAACTGAGAATTACAAAAAAATGACTGAACAATTGTTCGGTTCTGTTTTCACAAACAACAACTTAAAAGATGTTTTTGATAATGGTACTAAACAATTACAACATTTCTTTATCAACCAAAATGATTTAGGTAAAGAATATTATGAGCAGTTAAAAACTATGTCTTCTCATTTCCCTGAATTATTTTCTGGAAACTCTGAGCAAATGAAAGATTTGTATGCTAAAATCAACAATGTATTCGGAAAAACTTTCGAGCCTTTATTGAAATTAGCTAATCCTGGAAAAGAAAAAGAAAATGTTGAAGCTACTATTCAGTTGTTAGACAAAGTTACTGAGTATACCATTAAGCAAGCTGAGTTACAGTCTCACTTATACAAAACAATGCAAGCTTCAATGGAAACATTAACTAAAGACACTCAAGAAAAATACAAAAATTTGCAAGCTGGAAATTACACGTTACCTACAGCAAATGAATTGTATAACGAATGGGTAAAAACAAACGAAAAGTTGTTTTCTGAATTATTTGCAACTGAAGAATTTAGCAAAGTAAAAGCTGAAGCTTTAAACTTAAGCATGGATGTAAAAAAACACTTCGAAAAACAATTTGAAAATGTATTCCAAACATATCCGGTTGCATTCAAAAGTGAATTAGAAGAAGTTTATCAAACTATGTATGAGCTTAAAAAAACAATAAAAGACTTACAAACTAAATTAGCGATGCAAAATGCGGCTACAGTTGAGTTGTTTGAAGAAGATGATAAAACTGCTAAGGCTAAAAGAAAGTAATAACCATTATTTGCGTTAGTCGCAAATTAATAAAGGCTGCCGATATGTTTTTTGGCAGCCTTTTTTTTGCCATAAATCCTCTTATTGTAAAACTAAATTTTTGTAATTTAACAGCATCATAAATCAAAAAAAATGGAACAAAAAATATTAGAAGAAATGAATCAATTAAGCACTAAATTATTAAAAGGCTACGAAACATTTAATCAAATCAAAGAAGTTCAAATTGCCCAATCACCTAAAACAGCTATTTATAAAGAAGATAAATTAACGCTTTATAAATATGATAGAGAAACCGAACCTACTTACAAAACCCCAGTTTTGATTGTATATGCTTTGGTAAATACCTATAAAATGCTTGATATACAGCCAGATAGAAGCTATATTCAAAATTTGTTAGGAGCTGGTTTGGATGTGTATTTAATTGATTGGGGAAATCCAACAAAAGTGGATAAATTTTTAAGTATTGATGATTATGTGAATGGATACATCAATAATTGTGTAGATTTTATTCGCAAAAAAAATAGAGTTGAAAAAATCAATATATTAAGTATTTGCCAAGGAGGTACATTAAGTGTTATTTACAGTTCATTATATCCTAATAAAGTAAAAAATTTAGTAACACATGTAACTCCTATCGATTTTAGTACTAACGATGGTTTATTGTTCCGTTGGAGCAAGGATATGGACTTTGACAAACTAGTAGATGGATTTAATGGATTAATTCCGGGTGAATTTTTAAATCAAGGGTTTGATATGCTAAAACCAATGATGAAAGTTCAAAAGCAACAAACGCTCACCAACTCCTTAGATGATAAGGATAAATTGATGAATTTTTTACGTATGGAAAAATGGATTGCTGAAAGTCCTGACCAAGCGGGACAATGCTTCAAAGAATTCATGCAAGATTTATATCAAAAAAACAAATTAATTAAAGGCGAATTGGAAGTTGGAGGAAAAAAAGTAAACTTAAAAAATCTCACTTCTAATTTATTAAATATTTATGCCACTGAAGATCATTTAGTACCTCCTTCAGCTACTATTCCTTTAAACGATGTTGTAGGAAGTACAGATAAGGAATTATATAGTTTTAAAGGCGGACATATAGGTGTATTTGTAGGCAGTAAATCTCAAAAAGAATTGGCTCCGGCTGTAACTCAATGGCTTAAAAAAAGAGACTAGTTTTTTTTAAAAAAATAATAAAAAAACCCGCTTATCTTTTTGATAGCGGGTTTTTGTTTTATTACTTTTTAAATTCGATGGCAAATCCCTTTTTTTTCCAATCATCGAAACCTTTTTCAAGATTTATAACATGCTTAAATTGCAATTTTTCCATCAATTCAGCACACTCTCCACTCCTACCTCCACCTGCGCAATAAATTAAATACGTTTTCTTTTTGTCTAATTTAGCAATCTTGTCTTCCGCATCCTTTTTCAGATAATCTATTTGAATAGCTCCTTTTATAAATCCCTTATTTTTGAGTTCATCATCGGTTCTTAGATCTATCAAACAGGCTTTTTTTCCATCAATCCATTTTTTAAAGGTTGTCGCATCTACATGCTCCATTTTAGTTTGGGAAACGCCAACTATAGTCGTTAAAAACACCAGTAAAGTAATGACATATTTCATTTAAGTCTTATTCAAAAAAATTATTAAAAAATCAATCCTATCGGTTCTTTTAATTTCATTATGCAATGTAGTTATTCCATGCAAAAGCCCATGCGTAACAAATATATAACATACATAACAATTAGAATATCAGCTTTTGCATTCTATCTAGTAATTATTTTTAACATAATAACGAACAAATATATTATGCTGTTCGTTTTATCAAAGCCATATAAAAACCATCAAACCCTTCACTTGGTAAAATCGTTTTATCTTTTAATAACTCAAAATTTTTATGGTTTGCTAAAAAAATATCCACTTGTCCCCTATTTTCACTTGGCAAAATACTGCATGTTGAATACACTAATTGTCCGCCAATTTTAGTCATTACCGAATATTCATCTAAAATTTTTTGTTGTATAGCTTTTGTTTTTTCAATAAAGTCCTTATTAAGTTTCCACTTAGCATCAGGGTTTCTTTTAATGACACCAATACCACTGCAAGGCACATCTAATAATAATCGATCAGCCGTCCCTTCCAAACGTTTAATAGTTTTACTTCCTTCAATCAAACGAGGTTCAATATTACTGGCTGATGCTCTTCTGGCGCGCTTTTTTAACTCATCTAACTTCCATTGTGTTACATCCATAGCAATAATACGACCTTTATTTTGCATCAATGCGGCAAGATGTAATGTTTTACCCCCACCTCCGGCGCAGGCATCTATGACACGCATCCCAGGCTGAACATCCAAAAATTTTGAAATAAATTGAGAACCGGCATCTTGTATTTCGAATAATCCAAGTTTAAATAACGTATTAGAAAATAAATTTTGACGCTTCGATAACCGCAAGGCATCATCATACCCGTCCAACCCCTCTACCTCTATTTCTTGTTCAGCTAAATGCTTCTTCAAAATATCTTTTTTGGTTTTCAAAGTATTTACTCGCAGGATAACTTCAGCCTGCTCATTCATGGCCTTAGCTTCGTTTTTCCATAATTCATCTCCTAATTCAAACTCACATAACTCCCATAACCAATCGGGATACGACTGAAGAATAGGCTCTTCTTTAATCGTTTTATATTGTTGTAAAATAGTTTTTTCATCCAAATTTTTAAAATCACGTTCATCAGGTAAAGGAAAATGCCTAATGATAAAATACGCACCCAACATTTCCCAAAAACCGTCCTTAGAATTTACCAATGTACTTAGCAAGCGGTAATTTCGAACCATCTCATATATCGTTTCTGCTACAAAACGCCTATCTCTTCCTCCAAATTTCGGGTTTTCTTTCAATGTTTTTTCAATCACTTTATCAGCATACTTATTGTCTGTAAAAATGGTATTCAACGCATTTACAATTGCCTGAAGCAATATGCGGTGTGGCTTAGCTTGTTTAGTTATTTTATGACCCATTAATTCGAAAGATTAGGAGGCGAAGGTAATTTATTTTTTTTATTATATTTACCTAAAGGCTTTTGTTTAAGTGGCCACTTTTTTAACCTAATTAAATTACTATCATGAATCCCTTCGGTTATATCATCATTTTTGTTTCATTACTAACTGTAAATATCAAAGCACAAACTAAACAACGGTTATTACTCAAAAATGCAACCGCCCATATCGGTAATGGAAAAGTTATTGAAAATAGCCTCATCGCAATCCATCATCACACCATTGAGTTGGTTGCTGATGCCAAGTTAACGAGAATTAATCTTTCAAATTACGACACCGTTATTGATTTAGAAGGTAAACATATCTATCCTGGTATTATTGCACCCAATTGTATTTTAGGATTACAAGAATCCGAATCGGTTAGAGCCACGAGCGATTTTGCTGAAGTAGGCGATTTTAATCCGCATATCAGAAGTTTAATTGCCTATAATGCAGAAAGTAAAATTTTAGAAACCGTTAAAGCAAATGGTATTTTATATACCCAATCTACACCTCGAGAAGGATTCATCAGCGGCACATCCTCCATATTAGCGACAGAAGCTTGGAATTGGGAAGACGCTGTACTCAAGGAAGATGATGGAATTCATATCAATTTCCCAAAAATGATTCAAAAACGCGGGTGGTGGGCAGAACCTCAGCCAAGTGAAAAAAATGGCAAATACAACGAACAACTAAGTTCTTTAATTACATTTTTTGAAAATGCTTTGGCATACGTGCATACATCCAACATTACAGAGAAAAATTTACGTTTTGAAGCCATGAGAGGCATATTTAACGGCACTAAAAATTTATACATTCATGCGGACTATGTACGAGACATTGTCAGTGCGATTGATTTTACAAAAAAATTTGGTATTCAAAAAGTAGTCATTGTGGGTGGAAAAGACAGTTACAAAGTGACCAAATTACTTAAAGAGAATCATATTATGGTGATGTTGAATCGCCTGCATGATTTACCCGATTTGCCGGAAGCTGAAATAGACATCCTATTTAAATTACCTTATTTATTACACCAAGATTCCATCTTGTTCTGCCTACAAAATCAAGGCGATATGGAAGCCATGAATGCCCGAAATATTCCTTTTTTAGCTGGTACGGCTGCTTGTAACGGACTAACCAAAGAGCAGGCCCTTGAAACCATTACACTTAATAGTGCTAAAATTATGGGCGTTGATCATTTAATTGGAAGTTTGGAAGCCGGAAAACGAGCTTCTCTTCTTGTATCTGATGGTGATATATTAGACATGAAGACAAACCATATTATACTTGCTTACCTTAATGGTAAACCAATTCATTTGTCAAATTTCCAAACAGAATTGTATCAAAAATATTCTAAAAAATTAGGGGTAACTGATTGAAAAAAATAAAGCCGCTTTAAAGCGGCTTTATTTTTTATGGCATAACTGCTGTTTGTATGCTATCGTTCACCTGAACGGATGAGTTTAATGAAAAGTCAACAAATCCAACATCAGATCCTAAAAAACCCGGGGCAGAATCAAATTGACTAGCGCAAAATAATTGTCCATTCTTAGTTAACAAACTAATACGATTATCTTTGCACACATAAGCATAACCGTTTCGAAAATAAGAAGCAGATTGAAAATCCGGTTTCACTTTAATGGTTCCTGTCGTATCAATAAACCCAACCGTATTTACCCCTAAAGAAACCATAGCCAAAGAGTTATTAAAATTTCCAATAAGTGCATAAGAAGGTTCTAAAATAATCTTTCCGCTTTTATTAATTAATCCCCATGAACCATCTTTTTTGAACGCCGCAAACCCCTCTGCAAAAGACTGACAATCCTCAAAATCTTTTCCGAAACTATTTTTACCCGTTTTATCAATCCAATATGATTTACCGGCTTGTTTAACGGCTGCTAATCCCTTATTAAAATTGAGTGCTACTTCAAAAGATCCTTTTAAAGTTGTTTTACCGGTTTTATCAATATAAAACCACTCTGAATAAGAAGAATCTGCTTGCTGCTTTGTAAAAGCTACTGCACATAAACCTTCAGAAAACGATAAAACATCATCAAACTGACAAGGAATTACTATTTTTCCGGCCTTATCAATGAATCCATATTTATCATTTTGCTTCACTGCGGCCAAGCCTTCACGAAACACTTTAGCTTCTTGAATTTGTGGTAAAGAGAATTTTACTTTTGCATTGATATCGACACATTGAATCGTATTCGCGTTATTTAAAACAAAAGCCAACGAATCGCTAAAGTCTGTCACTTTCAAAAACTGAAATGAACCAACTAATTTTCCAAAATCGTCAATAAAAGATGCTTTTCCACCTTTCATAACTAAAGCACGGTTATTATGAAATTCACCTGCTGCTTCGTATACAGGTTCTAGTTTAAACGAACAGGTACTATCAATATATCCCCAGTTATTGCCTGCTTTTACAGGAACTAAGACCGATTTGGTTTCTTTCACTTCTTCTTTACCACACGAGGTTAATAAAGCTAAAGTGATATTGAGTATGGTGAAGGTTCTTAAAATTTTCATCATCTGTATAATTTAAAATGTTGATATATAATTAATGTTTTTAATTTGTTAAAAGGCAAAATAATTAATTCAATATTTCCATAAATTCAATATCAAAAATCAAGTTGGTTTTAGCAGGCACACCTTTCTCTGGCAATCCACTCTCCCCATAACCCAATGCCGGTGGAATAATTAATCTTTTTTTACTTCCGGTCTTCATTCCCAACAATCCCTCCTCTACTCCAACAATGTTTTGTCCGTCACCAACGATCATTTCTAAAGGTTTACCGCTATCTCTGCTCCCATCCAAAATATGTCTCATACCTTTAGAATCATAAAAATATACACAATAGGCAATTTTAACTTTAGTGCCTTTTACCACTTCTTTACCCGAACCGACATCATCATACAAGTACTTTAATCCGGACGATAATGACACCGTATCACGAGCTGATAATTTCATAAACGGATATTTAAACACATTTTCTATATAAATATCATAGTACGCAGCATTGTTATTTTTCAAAAACGGATTCTTTTTTCTTGAATTAGCCAATTTAAAAGGCACAATGACTGTTGCTTTTTCACCATTTTTTAAATACGTAAATACCTCTTCCACACCGGGGAAACCTCTGCCATATCCCGGACGTTGGGTTAATGGCTTATTTCTTTCAAAACTATTATCACTAATAATCGGATTCCCATCCTCATTTTTATAGTAGGCTTTGTAATGAAATGTTACGACATCTTCCTCAGAGATTAAATCACCATTTTTTTTGTCAAAAATGCTCAATAGCATGCTATCTTTCAATAATTGCGTTGCTTGATTTTCTGATTTTAAAAATGGCCAATTACAACTAACCAATTCTACATCATAATACAAGGTCGTGTTTGGTAAAATTTTACCGGCTTGTTTATTTCCAAAACCTAATTTTGGAGGAACAATAAACGTAGCCTTTTCTCCTATTTTCATGGTAGCGATACCTTCATCCAATCCTTTAATCATCCTTCCGGCACCTAACTGAAATACTGCTTCTGCACTATTCGTTTTTGAGGATTCAAATATTTGTCGATACCCTTTTGTACTGTATACATAACCGGTAAATCGCATACGAACTTCAGAGAACGGTACAACCTTTTCTCCTTCGCTCGATTTTACAAGTATCTTTTTTAATCCGGTATCAAATTTCAAAGTATCGTTAGTGACATGAGGAAAAAATGCCTCGTCTATTTTTTGCAATTTAGCTTGTAAATATAGAGTCGATTGAGGAGGGATTTTCCCTACTTTCTTATCTTCATATGCCAAATGAGGCGGGATTTTAAATAATACACTATCTCCTTCTTTGAGCAGCATAAATCCTTCGTCCCAACCTTTCAACACTTCTTCCTGCCCAATAATAAAATCCTTAGTTCCATTCATCATAACGGTTTTAACACTGCCTGTATCCGTTTTATAAAACAGGTTATAATTTACATATAAGCGATCTAGTTTAGATACCTTCTTACCTTTTCCTTTCTTAAAATATTTATATCCTAGTCCCGAATCCGTTTTTTTATATCGGTACTTTATTTTTGGTTGAGCTTGTGTCAAAAAACCAAAAAACACTAAATTTATAAAAATGATGATCGCCTTCATGTTTTTAAAATCAATTAAAATCTAAAATTACTTTTTGCAATTCACAAAACTACAAAAAAAGATGACATTTTATTTGATTCATTTCAATTTGTCAATGTTACTTACTAGTCTTAACGAGGTATAACTATTTGATTTTGCAATTAATCAAAATAAAGGTATTTTTGAAAGATTAATTAATCATGGAAAATCCCATTATCCCTCAATCTGAAAACCAACCTAACGAAACTATTCATCAAGAAAATTTGAATCGTATAAATGATGTTGAATTTTCTGACAAAGTAGCTTTAAATGATGAAACAGCCAGTTTTAGTGATTTACCCCTCGAAGATAAAATACGCTATTTTGGGCTACCTCTCATTGGATTTGTGGCGATTTGTTTTATTTGGTTGGAATTATATAAACCTGTTGTGATTGATGAATGGAATAAAGGTAAATACCTCATTGATAAAGCGAGTGCTATTCCTGACCCAGCATTAGCTCTTGAGCAAATCAATCAAGGTGGTGCTATTCTGAAAGAACAATTAAATAAACACCCTTATCATGCGCGCATTTGGCATTTATACGGACATTATTTTTTAGTGAAAGAACAATGGGATTCTTGTATGTATATGGAAAAAAAAGCCATTGAGTTAGGTGCCGGAGGGGTTGTGAACCATGTGGAATTTATGGCAGCTGATAACCTCAATTTGGCCTTACAAATGAAATTAAATCAAACGCGTAACCTAGATAGTTCACTACAAATTATCAAATTTGCGACAATTCCTTCTTTCGAAAACTATGTCATTGATAAATTCAAAGGCCTAGTTTACTCTAAATTTAAACAACCTGATTCTTGTATTTCCAATTTAAAAATCTACTTAAAACATGTTCCCGAGGATGAAGATGCGCTTTATAAACTTTCTGAAAACTATATGCGAAAAGGAGATAAACAAAATGCCTTATTATATGCAAACAAAGCCAAACAATTTCTTGATAAAACTCCATTAATGGATACGTTATTCAAAAAAATCAAGGCACTTTAATTGTTCAGTTTCAATTTTTGGTCATAAATACACTTTAAATGAAAGACTCTTTATCACTCCTTTCTAAAAACCCGCTCACCATGATTCATAAATACTGGCAATACCACTATTTATTTTTAGTCATTGGTTTGATTTTTGGCTTAATGCTTGTTTTTTCGAACCCACCTTGGCATACAAATGATGAAGACCGACATTTTTATAATGCTTATGCGCTTTCTCAGGGCAACATTAGTCCACAAGTAAAAGATGGGAAAATGGGACATCCTATGCCTGCCAATTTAATCAAAGCCGTTCAGATTCACCAGGGTTTAGCTTTTAATCAGGGTCAATTGATCTCTAAGGCAAAATTAAAAGAATTAGAATCCCAGCCTCTTGATGCTAACAAAATAGCGTTTTGTGAAAATGTAAATGCAGTACAACTTCCTTTCCCTTATATCCCTTCTTCTATCATGATAAAAATAGGAATGCTATTCAATGACAATCCTATTTGGATAGGTTGGTGGGGACGCATTGGAGCCTTGCTCAGTTATTTAATTATTATTTTTTGGGCCATCAAAATTATCCCTTATTTTAAACCTTTACTCACCTTAATAGCATTAAGCCCCATGGCATTATACCAAGGAGCAAGTGTGACATATGATACGCTCAACTTGGCTTTTCTTTTCCTTTTATTTGCCTTAGTGATTAAATTTTATTATCAAAAAACTGTCATTACGCTTAAACAGATTTTGTTATTTTGTTTGATTGCATTTTTACACAGATGTTCCAAAGATGGTTATTTCATCCTTTACTTCAGTATTTTCGCTATCAGTTATGAAAAATTTGAAAATAAAAAATTATACGTATCCACCTTTATACTTCTTCTAGCAGCCAATTTTCTTCCTGCTTTCCTATGGAATCACTATTTAGCGTCTTTCATACTTCCCTCTGCACCATTACAAACCGATTTTTCTTTTAATAGCGATTTAAATTTATCTTTTCATACAGAACATCCTTTTCATACATTTTGGGTGGGTATTGAAAATATACTGTACCAAGGTAAAGTCTGGTTGGGTGGTTGCATAGGTCGTTTTGGATACAGCTATACCCTTTTGCCCGATTGGCTAGTATTCCTTCAACTATTAGCCTATGTGTTTGTGGTTATGAACGAAAAGCCTGATATTCCATTATCTAATCGTTTCAAATACACCTTGTTAGGATTCGGATTATTAAATATTTTGGGTATAATTTTTGGATTTTTAATTATGGCTTCACCCGTTGGTGCTAATTTGATTTATGGTTTACAAGGCCGTTATTTTATTCCCATGCTGCCGTTTTTATTCTTAGGCTTGTTTTACGTACCAATATTTAAAGGTAAAGAGTTATTTATGTCTTGGTGCATACCTATTTATATCATTCTAATATTAACCTATACTGTATATTTTATCCATTCAGAGTTTTACATTTCATAACCATCATTTCATTTTGAAATCCAATCATGCCCATATTGCTGTTGTTATTCCTTGTTATAAGGTAGAAAATCACATTGAAGAAGTGGTGACTTCTATTCCGGAATTTATTGAACACATCATTTTGGTCAATGATTGCTCTCCCGATTCTACTCCTACTTTATTGGATACATTAGCCTCTAAAAATCCTAAAATTAAAGTGGTGCATCATACCAAAAATAAAGGCGTGGGAGGCGCTATGATTTCAGGTTTTCAAAAAGCACTTGAATTACAAGCCGATATTGCCGTTAAATTAGACGGTGATGGCCAAATGGATGCTCATTACTTACCTACTTTACTTCATCCTATATTAAAAGAAAAAGCTGACTTTGCAAAAGGCAATCGTTTCAAAGACCATCTTGCCATCCGTCAAATGCCTCTAATCAGACGCATCGGAAATATCGGCTTGAGCTTTTTAATCAAAGCAGCATCTGGTTACTGGAACGTATTTGACCCTACAAACGGTTACATTGCCATCAATAAAGAAACTCTGCAGGCGCTAGATTGGAATCGCATCCACCAACGCTACTTTTTTGAGTCCTCATTGCTTATTGAACTGTATCATGTCAATGCCGTAATTGAAGATGTGCCTATGAAAGCCAAATATGGCAATGAAGTTTCTAATCTTTCAGTCACCAAAACGTTATTCGAATTTCCGCCAAAATTATTGAAGGCATTCATTCGACGTATATTGCTTAAATATTTTCTTTATGAGTTTAATATCGCTTCCATATACCTTATAAGTGGGCTACCTCTTTTATTATTTGGTATATATTATGGTTTTACCAACTTCATTTATTATGCCAGCCAACGTATAGAAGCGCCGACGGGAACAGTCATTATTCCTACTTTAATGATTACGCTTGGTTTTCAATTATTGCTATCTGCTATTAATTTTGATATTGGTAATTATCCCAAAAAACAATAAATGACTCTTCATTCTTTTGCCATACTTGCTTACAAACATTCGCCATACCTTGAAGAGTGCATCGTCTCGCTGAAAAATCAAACAATACAAAGTGAAATTTATATTGCAACATCTACACCATCTGACTTTTTAACAAAACTAGCGGAAAAATATGCTTTAAACATTATTGTTACAGAATCGGGAAAAGGGATTGCTCATGATTGGAATTTTAGTTTACAACAAGCCCAAACAAAATACCTCACACTAGCCCATCAAGACGATATTTACTTATCTGATTATACCGAAAAGTGTTTAAAAGCTGCTGAAGATTTTGAAGATACCATAATTTGCTTTACAGATTACCTCGAAATGATGGATGGAAAAGATAGGGATAACACATTATTATTAAAAATCAAACGATTGATGTTTCGTTTTTTTATGCCCTTAAAGAGTAACCTAAAAAGTGTTTTTTGGAAAAAACGTCTCCTATCATTCGGCTGTCCGATTGCTGCACCTAGCGTGATGTACAATTTAAAAAAATTAGAAGCTTTTAATTTTAATGACGATTTTTCAATTAATATGGATTGGGATGCATGGTATAGACTGGCCAATAAAACGGGGAGATTTGTTTTTATGAACCAGAAACTTTTGAAACACCGCATTCACAATGAATCGGCAACCACACTCGGTTTAAAAACCAACCAAAGACAAGAAGAGGATTTAATTATGTTTAAGCGCTTATGGCCAACGCCTATTGCTCAATTAATATCCGTTTTGTATGCTAAAAGTTATTCATCAAATGAAAAATAACAAAATTGCTATTTTTTCACAACAGTTAATCGGCACTTTAATACATGATACATCATGTATAACCGGTAACTAATTTGGTAACTTACCGGTAAATGTGTTTTTTTGAATGATGCCATTGTATTACTGCCATGGCGTTTATAATATACTAATGGTTGATTGATAAAAGAGCACTTACCGATTAATGATGCATTTAAACCTATCCAGCTATCGTGCATGGCTATTTTTTCAGGAAATGGCAATACATACTCCAAAATATTTCGGTTAAATGCCATACAACAACCAATAAACGAATTATTTACCCAATTACGTATTAAACCTTTGCCTGAAAAATTCTGTTTAAAAAAAGAGGGGTATAAAACAGTTCCTTTGCCATCAACCACAATTGCATCACTCAAAACAAGATCGCAGGAATTAAGTGCCTCCACTTGAATTTTTATTTTATCTGGAAACCACACATCATCTTGATCAGCTAAAAATATCACATCTCCACTTGCTTGTTTTAAAGCATTTTCAAAATTGCCTACAGGACCTTTTTTACCTGAGTTGTTAAATAGTTTTATTCGAATATCCTTAAATGCTTTTATTTTTTGAAGGGTAGCATCAGTGGAATGATCATCCGAAATAATGATTTCATCTCGCTCGTCTAGTTGATCTAATATAGACACTAATTGCTCCTCGATATACAGTTCACCGTTATAAGTGGCCATGCAAACGGAAATTTTTTTAGTAGTCATCATTTATTTTGATATTAAGTCAGATAGGATGTAATAAACTCTGTATAAAATTTTAAATCTAATTTTTTTTCCGGTTAGCTGAAAGTATTTTTCTTCTTTATCTATTTCAAAAGTAAGGTCTTTTCTTTTATCGCTAAAACCTCCATCGGCATAATTGGCAACAGGAATGTTTATGAATTTTTTTTTAATGGCGGGGTTCAAAAACCATTTAAAGTTATGATCCCAATCTGCCCAAACCTTATATTTTAAATCAAATAATCCTGTAATAGAAAAAACATTCTTCCTGAAAAAAATTCCCTGATGCGCAATGTTTCTGAAATAGATTTTTTTTGGGCTGAACTCACTTCCGTAATTACCTCCTAAACTTTTACTATTTACCTTTGCGTAAACCACATCGTTTTCACTTAATGCAGAACTTATAGTTGCTAATACATTTCCATCAAAAAACGCATCATCACTTCCCATAAAATAAAGCCATTGGCCCTGAGCCATGCTTATCCCTTTATTCATGGCATCATATATACCATTATCCTTTTCGGATCTAATTTTTAGACTAGGTAGTTTGTTACTATACGTTTCTATTAATTGTAAGGTACCATCATTAGATAAGCCATCCAAAATAATAACTTCATAGTTATTAAATGTTTGTTTACATATACTATTTAAACACCTATCAATGAATGCGGATGAATTGTAGGTTGGGATTATGATTGAATAATAAGGGTTCATCTAATTTTTATCTGAGAGAAATTTAAGCAACTAATCAATGGTAAGTATTGGAACTAAAAACAGAATCATTTGAGGGTATAAAAAATACATCGCACTGCCAGAATACATTATCTTTTTCTCTAAGCGTATTGTCTACAAATTCAAGTAACCTAAATCCTTTCTTTTCCATGTATTGACAAATTTCCCAAAAGAGTAAATAATTTGTAATAATACGCATACCATCGTATACCATAAATTCAACTATTAAAAACGTAGCTTTACTTAAAGTTTTTTCAGGTTAATTATTACTTATCTTTTAGATTGTGGTAACTATTAAAGTTTTTTGTAAATATAGTGGCATTATTGTATTTAATTACAATTACAATAGCGGATATTTGTCTTAAATTCATTTTCATAATTTAGAATATTTTATCAAAGTTTCCCCAACAACGACGAATTGGTATTACATCTTCAAAACATGTTGCTAAGTTATTTACAGCATTTTGAATATTAAATTGACTTTGGAAATTTATATTTAGTTTATCTTTTAAAATCATATTTTCAATACAGGATGCTATATTTTCAGGATTAGCTGGGTTAAAATAAAAAGCATAATCTCCCAACTGCTCTCTATGTCCAGGCATATCTGTACACGCAACTTTACAATTTAAGTAAGCAGCTTCTAAAAGTGGCATGTTTGTTGGCCCAAGGAATGTTGGCATTACTAAACCTTGTGAATTTAAATACAACCACTTTAATTCATTATTGCTGATAAATCCTAAATAGATTACATTTTGTTCTAAATTCAATTCCTTAATTAACGAAAGTATATATTTTAAATTTCCTTTATCTGAACCTGATAAAATTAACTTTAAATGAGGGAATTTATTAATCAAAGTTTTGATTGCCAGCAATAAATTATAGTGATTTTTATGCGCCCAAAACTGAGCAGGATAATGAATGAAAAAATCTGTTTCTTGAATTTGATTTGGTTTAACAGGATTTATTGATGATTCAACGATTGTGGATGGAAAAATAGGTATGATTCTTATTTTTTCCTCGTTTAAATTGAATTTCTCAATCAATTGCTTTTTACCATATTTAGATTCAGTACATACAAAAATTGCTTTATTCAATATAGAAATATGATCATTATGCCTATTTTCAAAAACTCCATTCATACTTAACTCAGGAAAAGGATAAGTTGATAAATGACCCAAATCCCATAAAGTATAAATAAATGGGAAGTTAAAAAGCTGATCGT
Organism: Chitinophaga pinensis; assembly: GCA_945860225.1. Classification (GTDB taxonomy): domain Bacteria; phylum Bacteroidota; class Bacteroidia; order B-17B0; family Aurantibacillaceae; genus UBA4416. Next base: position 19,961 of record CAMAPT010000017.1, read on the forward strand.
AAGGCAATGGAATTGGATAATAAATAATGTCAATTACTGACTTTAATTGTTTACTAATTTGCTTGTCAACATAAGAAAAATTATTTTTAAGCGATAATCCTGTAACTTTAAAAATATGCTTGAAAAAAAGAGTTAAAATAAAATTTAATCCAAATGAGAATAATAAAAAAGGTTTTTTTCTATTAATGGTGTATGTTATATTGTTTTTAAAATATGATTTATCAATTTTATATGAAATAAATATTAATTCAAATTTATCATGCTTGATTAATTTTAATTCATTAATTATTTTTTCGTAGTATCCAAAACCACCACCAATAATTGGTTTATAGTTATTGGTTAGCCATACTCCTATTCTTAATTTTTTGTCAGACATTAAAATATGCTATCACTTGTTTTAACGATTCATTATCTAAACCTAAGCCACTTGGCAAGTAAAATCCATTCCGTGCTAATTTTTCAGCTACCGGGTAGCTTTCTCCTTTAAATAATCCCATGTTTTGAAAAACAGGCTGTTCGTGCATACACCAGAAAAAAGGTCGTGTGCCAATTTTAAGTTCTGCTAATTTTGCTACCGTACTGTCGCATAACTCCTGATTTTCTGCTACTAAACCAAACACCCAATAAATATTTTCAGCATAATCAGTTTTAGGCAAAGGAAGTTGAAATCCTGCAAGGTTTTTTAATCCTTCTTGATAAGCCAAACCTATTTGGCGTTTTTTAATGATATGTTCTTCAATTCTTTCTAATTGTGCTAAACCTAATGCAGCCTGCATGTTTGTCATTCTGTAATTCCAACCAATTTCGTAATGTACAAATCGCCTGGCTTTGGGCTCAAAAGCTAAATTTCTTAATTTCTTGCACCTTTCGGTTAATTCATCATTATCTGTCATAATCATACCGCCCTCTCCGGTAGTTATGTGTTTATTAGGATAGAAACTAAAAATGCTAATGTCGCCAAAACTACCACATTTTTTGCCTTTATAGGTTTGTCCGTGCATTTCAGCTGCATCTTCTATTAAAAAAAGCTTGTATTTTTTGCATAGGTCTAAAATCGGATCCATATCCACTGGCAACCCATAAATATGCACTACTAAAATGGCTTTTGTTTTAGCTGTTATTTTTTCTTCAATTTTTATCACATCCATGTTCCAGGTTAACGGATCGGAATCTACCAATACGGGTATCCCCCCTGCAGTTACTACCGATTGAGCCGGACAAATGATAGTAAAAGTAGGCATTATCACTTCGTCGCCAACACCAATTCCTAATGCTTTTACAGCAATATCAAGTGCTGCTGAGCCATTTGAAACAGCAATGCCATGTTTGCGATTTATGTAGTTCGAAAATTTCTGTTCAAATTCAGCAATAAAAGGACCTTCAGAAGAAATCCATCCGGTTTTGATGCACTGCGATAAATAGTTTAATTCGTTACCATTTAATAATGGCGTGTTAACTGGTATCATTGTTTGGTTTAATTTATTTTTTTAAGAATAAAGCATACCCCCCAGGTATTTTCTGATGGTGTATTTCCTGACATAAATTCTTCGGCATGTAAAAGTTTAAATCCTGTTTGTAATGCTAATAAATCTATTTCGGGAACACTAAAACAACGCATGGGGTGATGCTCGGTTATTGTAATCTCTGAATTATTTGCTTTATCAATTACTCGAGTGGTAAAATGAACATCTACAATATTTTTTTCTGCAAATACTTTTGATTCCGCTTGGCGGTATATTTTTATGTATTCATCTTCTAATTCTTTTGTTCTGTTTTCCGGTTTTAGCCAATAAACAGAGGGTGCAAACCATACATCGAAAATAAAAATGCCATCTGTTACTAAAGATTCATTTACGCTTTTAAAACAATTTATAAGGTCTTTGTTTGAATTGAGGTAACTAACAACATGGAATAAGGAAATTGCAACATCAAACTTTTGTTGCAATTTATATTCTGAAATATCAGCCAATACGGGAGTAAAATTTTGAATATTTTTTTGAACGGCTTCATTCAACATTTCTTCACTTCGTTCAATACCGGTAATATGATATCCTATTTTTGATAAATGTTGAGCATGGTTACCGCTACCGCAACCTAACTCCAATAATAACTTACTGCCAATTGAATATTTATTTATAAGTGCATGCACATAATCTGACTCTGCTTTATAGTTTTTATCTTTATAAAGCAAGTCATAATATTTACTATATGCTTTAAAATTACTCATTATTGTATATTACATTTTCTTCGCTAATGGGTTCAAAACGTACTTTATCCTGCTCACCACAATAAGGCCCTTGTTTTACTTCAATGATTTCGCTTTGTTCCAACATCTTAAATCCATGGCCACCATCTGCTAAAAGAATAACATCACCCGCAAACAAAATACTACTTTTAATGTATTGTTGATCATTATCAAAAAAATCAACCCTTACTTTACCAGATTTAATGAATAAAACTTCTTGTGTAAGATGTACATCTCTTTTAACCAAATTATGACGATGAGGAGGTATAACATAATCTTTGGGACGATTCATGTATCCCAATTGCTGGGAAGAATTATCATCTGTGAAAAATTCAATTCCGTTTTTATTAAAGTCATTACGTATTATAACAGATAATAATATGTTATCTAAGTAAATTTTATCAATCATAATTGTTTTAAACGGTTTTTTGTCTTAATAAAATAGTAACAATTTCATTAACTACTTTTTCGTTAATAGTTATATTTTCATTTAAATATTCTTGCCCAACTCTGTCCAAAAAATATAAAAGTAATAAAGTTGGATCAATTTTTAGTTCAAAAATACTAGTTATTTTTTTTTCATTTTTTGCGGATAAAATAAACTCAAAAAAATCTGCAACTGTTGTTTGCCAATTATTCTCATAAAAATCCCAATAATAATCATGAAGGAAATATAAACAATCTATTTCTTGAATGCCATTAATACGAATACAATCATAATCGATATATTTAAAATTCCCATTTAAATCCGCCATAATATTTCGTTTATGAAAGTCTCCATGGCAAAAACCAACAGTAAAATTGCATGTTTCAAGGTGTTTTTTAATTAAATTTTCAATTTTGTTAAAAAAATCTTTCTTGATTTTTTTTTCAATAATTTCTAATCCACAAGTTATTTCAGGAAGATCTGAAATTTTAAGAACAATGTTGTTTTTACCTTTAACCATTTTATATAAAAATTTAGCTGCATTTAATATATTATCTGGACTTATTGGATAAAGTGTTTCTGATTTAAGATATTTGACTGAATAAATATTTTTAAATTCAATTCTATTGAAAATATATTGAAATTGATTATATTCTGCTAGGATTAAATTTATTTTTTTTAATTCATCGTGAATTTTTGTTTTTCTGTATAATGCTATTTTGAAAGTGTGCGAATTACCGACAATAATAAATACATTATGACCATCTTTTGAAGTATAATTAGATTTAATATTTTCATTTTTTAAGATAATAAACTGAAATATTTTCTTCGCTACCGAGACGTATAAGTTACTTAAATTTGATGAAAAATAAAATATTTTTATTTTGAATAAATCAAAAAGTTTATCAATCATTACTTATATAATACTTTGTTAATTCCCACATTTTTAAATCACGAGGATTATTATTCTTAATATTATCTGTAACAATCTCATATGCTTTATATGGATCAGGCTCTTTGTCGCTCCCCCAAACATTAGATAAAACTTCTGTAGTTATTATTGGGTTATACCAATCGAATTGCTTATTCCATATTGTTAAAATTTGAAGCGCAGACTCTACACTTTCTATTGGTAGTTTAGGAACATATTTAAGCCTTTTAAGTTCTTCAATATATTCACTTTCAGAATTAGGTTCAATTGTAAAATTATAACCAGAGTAAAAAGGTCTACCTGTTATTATAACCGGCACGCCGAAACAAGCAAACTCTAAACCAGCAGTACCATGTACAGTAACAATTGCACTAGCACAATTAACCAAACTTCTAGTGTTTAAATCGTTAGGACATAAAACAACATTTGATGCGTTTAGTTCTTTAATTAGTTCTTCTACAACACCATCTTCTTTATACAAAGCACTTGCAGGATGAGGTTTTACTACCCAATTTATATCTTTAATTTGGCTACAAATTTTTAGAGTTTCAACCAGCCATACATAATAATCATTATAAAGCATCCATGAACTAGTATGGGGCGAGTCTATGAAAATGTGAGTTAGAATAAAAATAATTTTTTTTTCTTTATCAAAATCGAATCGATGTGCTAATTCTTCTTTATGGTATTCTTTACCCTTATAAGCTCTCTTGATATCAATCTGATCGATTTTAGAGTTCATTCTATCGCTTAATTTTTGATAAGCATCATCAATTTCACTTTTGGTAATCCTATTAGTGCAATTAAATTCTTTATGTATTAAGTTTTTTATTCCTTGATGATATGTTGGCAACTCTTGATCATTTATAGTAGAATAATAATTAGTTTGAATATCGGTTGTTTCAATAACCTTGATGTTTTTCTTCAATGCAACCCTAATCAATAATCCATATTCAGAATAAGCAGAATGAGTTGACACGTAGTATTTGAAATTATGTTTAGAAAAAAAATAATTATATTGTAGATAATAATAATAACTCCATGCTACCGAATTAATAATACTATTATCAATTTTTTCAATGGACTTTAAATCTTTTAACTTGATGATATCATCATATATTAAATCACCAACAACAATATCTTTAAACTTTAATTTGATTATGTCTTCAGGCTTTTTAATTTTTTTCTTAAAATAAAAAAAATGCAATTTTGATAGAATTATAAAATAAATGTTAATAAGTGGGTAGTTTCCAAGAAAATAAGATGCTGTAATGTTAAATGATTTATATGTTTTTTGAGCTAAAATCCATTTATGAGAAAGACTTGGATATACAACAGCTATGTTATATTTCATTTTTTCTTGAATTGCTAAGGCACAAGTTGCTGTTCTAAATAAATAATTTATTCCATAATTAGATAAATGTCCTTCTATTAAAATTTTTTGAGGATATTCAGTACTAATAGGTGACCAATAAGTGTTATTTATTTTGTTAAAATTTTCGATTGCTTCATCGTAATCTTTTTCAAATGCAGGTAACCATAATTTAAGTTTAAATAATATTTCTAAAATATATAATCTAATATAAATTATGAGAAATTTAGTCAACTTTATCATTTTCTGAAATCATTTAATTCGTTTTTAAAACAGCCAAAAAGTAACTGATCAAAGTATTTATTTTCAAAATAGATTTTTTCTCTTAAAAATGCCTCTCTTTTGTAACCAATACTTTCAAACGCTTTTATTACTGGTATATTGGGAGCTAAAGCGCCTGCAGTTAATTTCCTGAGTTTTAGTTCATCAAAACAATATTTACTAACTGTGTATAAAATATCCTTAGCTAATCCTTTTCCCCAACTTCCACGATCGCCAATCATTATACCAATATCTGCAGTTTTTGTTTTAACACCGGTTTCATTTATGTAATTAATTTTGGCTGTGCCAATAAAGCGATTGATATCTTTTTCATGAACAGCAAAGAACAAATTGTATTTATCATTCCATAAATTCTGAACATATTCTTTAACCTCTACAAAGGATATTGGCGTCAAATATTCCTCGCGCCCAATATATTTCATTACTTCAAAATCTCTAAGCCAACTAAGATAATCGGGATCATGAAGGTGTGTTACATTAAATTTTTCTAAATAAATATTATTACCAACTATGCTCATCAAACGATTTTAAATTTTAAATTTCAAAACTAAACAACACTAAAATCCCATTTACTTAAATTTACCCCTTCTTCTATCATAGTATCTCTTGCATCTTTTAATCCATCGCAAATAAAATTAAACAAATGCGAAGTTGAAACAGCCGTAACTAATCCGGAGTTCAAACCTTCTATTAACTTGTCATAAGTATCTGCCCCACCTGAGGCTATTATTGGTAAATTACAATCATCATAAGCTTTTTTTAAAGCTTCTAAATCATATCCAAATCCGGTTCCATCATTAACAATTGATGTTATATACAATTCACCTGCGCCTAAATTGCTAACTAGATTTACAGCCTCTTCAATTGTTAAACCTGTTTCCTTAGTTCCATTTTCGATATATGTAAAATGCTCACCATCGTTGTTTTTTTTAAAATCGATAGAGGCAACAACAGCCTGAGATCCATATTGTTTTACAATCTCTTTAATTAAGGATTGGTTATTGTAAAACGGCGTATTTAACACCACCTTATCAGCTCCTTTACTAAATAATTTATTAACCTGACTGATATCTCTAATATTTCCACCAACAGCTAATGGCATAAAACAATATTTACCTATTGCCTCTACATGGTTACAAAATTCATCGAAATCGCTATCTGTTCGGTTTACGTTTAATATTACCAACTCATCAATTGATCTGGCTATTGATTCAAACTCATAATTTTTAGTTAGCCATTCATTATCTCCAACATTTTGAAGCTTAAAATTTCTACTTAAATTAAATGCTCTATCGGCATACAATAATGTAAAAATTAATCTTGGTTTCAGCATATTACAACTTAGATGAAATTTTAATAAAGTTCTTTAATAAAATAAGTCCGTTACTCTGGCTCTTTTCGGGATGAAATTGACATCCAAAGATATTATCTTTTTGAATGGAAGATGAAAATTTTTCTCCATAATTTGTAGAACCTAATATATTTAAACTATTGTTACAAACAAATTTATAGGAATGTACAAAATAAAAATCAGAATTATTTTTTATATCGTTATACAATCCTTTAGTATCATTGACCACCTCTACTTCATTAAAACCAATATGTGGTAAGCGTAAATTATTATTGTTAATTTTAATTACGTTGCCTTCAATTAAATCTAGTCCTTCGTTATCACCATCTTCTTCACCAAACGAAGCTAATAATTGCATACCTAAACAAATTCCTAAAAAAGGAATCGCTCTATTTAATCCGGCTTCTCTAATTGCATCCTTTAAGTCGTATTTATTTATATTATGAATGGCCTGGCCAAAGGACCCTACGCCAGGAAGAATTAAAACTTCTGCATTTTTAATTTCATGGGGATTTGAACTAACTTTAGTTTTTGCTCCAATTTGGCTAAATGCATTTTGAAGTGAATGCAAATTTCCCATTCCATAATCAACAATGGTTATTAGTTTTTGCATTTATTTTTTAATTTATTTTTTTAAGAATCATAATAACTTCTGTCCCTATACCACAATTTGTTAGTTTTTTACTTAACGACTTATCTGAGTCGTTTTCAAATATTTTCTTTAACAAAGTATACGTTCCTCGTATTGCTTCGTTTGCACTAGTTTTCTCTGCATAAGCATACCAATTTACAGAATCATCTAAAAAATCGGAACAATGTTTAGTATCCGTTATTTCAAACAAATTTGAATTTTTAAAATAGTTGGTTAACCATTTTTCACCTAATACGGTATAATGGAATGGTAATCCCATTGAATAAAAATCTAGACTTCTGCACAATGGTGAATCAAAATCGGGGGTACTAAACACGAAATATCCACCTGGCTTAAGTGCTTTCCAAATGTTTTCAATTACAAAAGAAAATTTATGAAAAGGTATATGTTCTATAACTTCCCATGCAGTAATTAAATTGTATTCTTGATGACCAATTTGGTTATTGGTAAAATCTAAAGTTCTGCATTTAAAATTACCACTTATTTGAGATTTAATAGCAAAATCAGAATGAGTTACATCCCACTTAGGATATTGGCTTGATAAATATTTGCTAAAATTACCTACTCCACCACCAATATCTAACGAATTGCAATTTTCAGGTAAATGAATTACTATTTTTGAAAAATCGCATCGAATAGAATCATTTGTATAAGGATTATTAGTTGACACCACAAAATCCTGTTTATCCCACTTGTCATAAACTTTATAAATATCTTCGTCATGAATAAAAGGAGAAGGAACTACTAAACCACATTTATCGCACTCTCTATAGTGAGGTCTTTTGCTTGAAACATATCCACAAATTGGTTGAGAGGAGGTGTTATATAAAGGTTGCAATTGACTTTTACAATGAGGACAATTTTCATAATGCAACAACCTAACTTCTTCACCAAAGCCAATCATTAAATTGTAAATCTCATCAGTATTTAACAAATTCATTATCTCATCAACAGAATATTGGTATAAATACTGAACCTTATTAATTAGCAATAAAAATAATTTTAAACGTTTATACTTATATAAGTTTAATTGATTATTATGTTCAATTTGAGTTGTTGCATGAAAAACATATTGGCTTAAATTGTTTATTTCAAGCTTACTTTTTACAGTTGAAAATGTTTTTTTTATTGAATTTAAATTTAACAAAAACTTTACTTCAGTCCCCGGAACAGCGCCTCTTATTACGTAGTTATCAAAATGATTATTACTAGCAATTTCCAATACCGAGTTAAGGATTTCGAAATCTACTATTGGTGCCATTATATCAACTATAACTGCAAATTGATAATTAGAATTAAACAATGTAGGCACATAAATCTCGAGCTCATCTATAGAATCTAAAAACTTAACATTTTCTACCTTATAATGATTTAACCTTTTTAATACAAAAGATTCAACAGCAACTGAAGAGTTTTCAAATTCGAGTCGTTTATTTTTAATTATAATAAAACAACTATCTGTATAATTTGCTTTCAATGTTATTATTTTTTAATGAACTTCAAAAATTGGCTCCCATCTTCCATTTCTTTTTTCAAACAAATCTTTATTTGCCCATTTATCTATAACTGCATCAAATTCCTCTTGGGTCATGGTATAATACTCTAAATATTTTTGTATATAAGGTTCGGGATATGCATTATCAAATTTTTTAACCAGGTTAACAGCTTGCTTTCTTGTCATTGCACCTCTTCTTATTTCTGTAGCCACTACATTTGTTGCTCTACCAAAACCAAATTTTAAATACATTAAATAAAAATATAACCAAATAATTTCGGTATCGGTCGTTGAATAATTATCAAAACTTCCAAAATTTCGAGTTTGTCTTTCCTGAAAACCAAGATGTTCTTTAGCTACCAGATAATGCTTATAATTAACAAATTCCTGATAGTACGACCAATGAGAAATCCGAGAACCCGTTTTTATAAGCTCTTCTTCTTTAGGATGCAAAAACCAGTAAAGATCTTTTTCAGCATAATCATTTAAATATTTTTTAGGATCTACTCCACTTAGATAAAACTTAATGCTATCTTCAATACTATATGTGCTTGAATTTTGAAGTTTAGATGATCCACCCATTTCTGATTCACCTTCTTCGGCAAACATAACTAAGGGAATATCAAAAATAACCGATGATTTCATAATTGCAGCTTGCACCGCAATCATAAACGCATGCATTGGAATACCTTTATTAATAAAATTTTCTTTATCAATAGCCCTTTCAACAGTTCTATTAGGTGTTATCATAATGTGTTGATATCCCCTATCGATAAAATTCATAATATTTTGCACTCCAATTGGGTCTTCCATAGGAGGACGAATTGTAATGCAAAGCGGAGTCATTCCTAATTTTTCTTTAAGAGTATAAGCGATATATGCACCATCTTTTCCTCCACTATAAGGAACAATAACATCAGGTTTACCTTTAATATTAGAACGATACATATCGCACAATTGTACGAGCTCGTTCCAGCGATCATCCCAATTTATTATTTCTTTTTTACCTTGATTACTACATGCATTACAAACACCCTCTTCATTAAACGTAATACGCGGTCTGGTGTGAGGATTTAAACATTTTGTACAATAAATTAATTTTCCTTTCATATTTTTTAGTTTTTAAAGATTTACCATGCGCTAAGTCCACCATCAATTATCATATTTTGTCCTGTAACATAACTAGATGAGTCAGATGCTAAATATAAAACAGCACCAACCATTTCGTGTGCATGAGCCATCCGGTTCAATGGAATTCGGTTAGAATATTTTTGATTAAACACTTCGTTTTGACCACTTTCGATACCTCCCGGACTTATACAATTAACTCTAATATTTTGGTTAGACCAATAAGTTGCTAAAAATTTTGTTAAGCCTATAATTGCGGCTTTTGAAGCAGCGTAAACCGCCGGAGAATTTATTTTAGTACCCAAATAGAATGAACCTTCATAAATTCTATGATCGGGACTTAGTACACCATAAATTGAAGCGGTTTGAATAATACTCCCTCCTTTTTGCTGCAAAACCATTTGTTTACCTACGGCTTGAGCAACAAGAAAAATACCATCAATATTAACCGACATAATTTCGCGCCATTGATCAAGTTTATAATCTTCAAATGGTGCAAAAAAATCGGTTAAGTTGTTTGATTTCCCAGCGGCATTATTTAATAAAATATTTATTTCTCCAAAATTCTCCACAACACTTTTAACCATTTCGCTCACAGAATCCTGATTTGCCACATTGCAATAAAAGCCTTTACATTTTACTTGATAATTTTCTTCTATTTCTTTAGCCAATTTTTCTGCTGCTTCTATGTTTATATCTACAACGGCAACATTTGCTCCATTTTCGGCAAGTCCTTTACAAAAATGATTTCCAATTATTCCAGCGCCGCCAGTAACTAATGCTGTTTTATTTAACAAATTAAATTGACCTTTATATGAAAATGCCGACATAAAAAATTAATTAAATTTTCTGAATACTGGTTTTACTGCATCACCAATTAAGAACTTATCAACTCCACTATTTAAAGCATCGGCATATACTGTAAGTGCATTTTTTGCAGCTGTTAATGTTTGATCCAGCTCTAACTCGCCATGCATAAGACTAGGAGAAACCCAAGGCATTAAAACTTTATTTTTAATCATTTCCTGACTAAACAATGTTCTAAATGCAGTAGAAATTTCACCTTTTGCATCTTTTGTAACATAGTTCATTAATACAGATGAACCATCAAAATAAAAACGTTCAGAAATACCAAGTTCTTTAGTAATATTATTAATTCCATTTTTTAATTGCTCTCCGTACTTCCATAAATGTGCACATACATTTTTTTCTTTATAAACCTTAACCGTTTCAATAAATGCTCTTAATCCGGCCATTTCGCCACCATGAGTTGTTGAAAGTAAAAATGTTCTTTCGGCTCCAATTTTTCTGATGGAACCTACTTCCATAATTTCTTTTTTACCAACTAGCGCTGCAACAGCATAACCATTTGCCATACCCTTACCAAAGGTGCTAATATCCGGCGTAACTCCAAAATAAGTTTGTGCCCCCTGTAAATGAAATCTAAAGCCTGTAATCATTTCATCCAAAATAAATAATGCTCCATTTATATTACACAATTTTTGAACCTGATGTAAAAAATTAACTTTATTATTAGGACAAGCGTTACAAGGTTTATCATATGTAAGCTCTTCTTTACAACCATTATCACAAGGTAATAATGTTGTGGCAGGCTCCATTAAAACTCCTGCAATTTGGTCAGGGTACTGTAAAAATAATTTTTCAAGAGATTCAATATCGCCATAATCAAACACCAAAGTTGTATTATAATGCGCATCGGGAATTCCTTTATTTACTTGAGTAGTACCAATAAACCAGTCATCAAATGAGAAAAATGGTTGTTGCCTTGGAACACAAATATATTTTCTACCGGTATATGACCTAGCAATTTTTGCGGCTCCGGTTGTTACGTTTGAACCATTTTTCGCAAACTTTACCATTTCGGCACCGGGAATTAAATCAACTATTAATTCGGCTGCTTCTAACTCAGTTAATGAAGCACGCGTTAAATTATTTCCTTTTTGTATTTCTTCAATTACTGCCTGATTAATTGAGGGATATGAATAACCTAAAGTTACTGCCCTTAAAGCCATACCATAATCCAAAAACTTATTATCATAAGCATCCCAAACATAAGCTCCTAATCCATTTTTTAAAATTTCAGGTGCATTTTGAGGGAATTGATCATCACCCCTTGAATAAGTGTGAGCGCCACCAGGTATAACCCTATGTAATCTTTCTTTATAATTTCCTTTTTCCATTATATTTCGTTTTGTTTAGATCTATTAAAATTTTCCCAATATATTTCAGAAACGCTCGAATTAATTTGGAAGATTAAATTATCTACTACATACTTAATTAAATCCGAGTCGCTTAATGCAATAATTTTATTATCAAAATGATTAATGATATTTGTGAAAAAATCAGCATCAACTTGATAATCTAACGTAAATCTTAACTGTTCATTTAGGTTATAATTTCCAATATTTATTGATTGTAAATTTTCATCAAAAATTCTACCCCAACCCGTTTCAAATTTAGAATCCTGTGTATGGTTGTTAACACACATATTTAAATATTTAGTTTTATACCCAATTACATTCATGCCTAATGGCAAGCCCTCGGTTTTAATTGCAGAAACACCACTGTACAATTTATTATAAACTATAGATGCAGCTTCTGTTGAGCACAAAATATCATCGCCATCAATTGATATTATTTGATCTAAATTGTATTGTTTTGCACATTCTAATTGTCGTAATGGAATATTGGTATTAGAACCATAGAACACTTCAACAAGGGAATTTTTAAATATTTCTTCAAATTTTTTATTCTCTTCTAAAACTGAAGTTGCAATAATTATTTTTACGTTGTTAGCCTTAACTTCATTATTAAATTTAGATAGATATCTTAGTGCAAGCCATTCAATAAATGTTTTACCTTTAACTTCAATTAAATGTTTTTGCGATAATCTGGTTGAACCCAAACGAGCGATAATTAAAATACCGGTAATCATATTAATTTTTTTGTATTTGATTAGTTTGAGCTGAAATTTCGGCAGCGTACAATAGTTTTAAAACTTTATAATCTTCTACCAACGAATTTTCAAAAACATCATTATTAAATGCTGCATTTAAAAAACAATTAATTTCATCAATATACATTTGCTCTGTTATGTTTTTATTATAACCTTGTTGTGCAGGGCTTGTATCATAATCTAATTTTATCCAAGTACCCTTATCGGCATTGTATAATTTAACAACTTTTTCATCCCAATCCCATTGAATTTGACCTAATTCGCCATTAACTAACAATTTGCGGGTTGCGTGGCGAGAAACCACATCAACAGATAGATTTAAAATACTCTTATCATACTCTAAAAGGATGTTATAGGTGTCTTCAATTTTTTCTGCACCGGGTATGTTTATTGTTTTTTTATAAAATCCGCAAACTCTATTTGGGAAACCAAATATTTTGGTTAACCAGGTTAATTCAAATGGCACAATTTCTCTTGCACCGCCAGTTTCCTGTTTAGAAACGTAAAAATCTTCTACCTTTTCGTAAGTATGCCAATCTGGTAAATACTGTCCTGAGTGATATAAAATATTGGTTACGTTACCAATTTGATTTGATTTAATAATTTGATTAATAAGTTTAATGGCGGGATGAAAAAACAGTGTGCTCGATGGCGCTAATAATACATTGTTTTTTAGAGAATCCGCTATAAGCATTTCGAAATCAGTATCTACAACACTTGCTTCAATAAATGCCGGCACTTTGCTATCAACTGCTTCTTTCATATAAATATGATGTGTATCGGGTGAGGTTGATATAATCCAAGCTTTACAACCTTTATTTTTAGCCTCTTCAAAAGTTTCAACTACATTAATATTATATAAAATTTGAGCCTCGTTTCTTCTATCGTCTCGCAAATCAAAACCATATATATTTTTAAACCCCAGGGCTATTAAATTTCGCACCCTTCTTTTACCCATTGAACCAAGACCGATTACTAATAAATTTGTATCCATTAAAAATAACTATAGTTTATTAAATTTTAAATATTCGTTAGCCTTATTATAATCATCATGGTTTCCTATATCTAACCAAAACGAGTGGATAGGGAAATTTATAACCTTTTTATTTGCCGCAATTAAATCTTCTATTAAATCAGTTGCATCATATTGCTTATTTAGAGGAATAAGATTTAAATGTTCTTTTTTAATTAAATAAATTCCTGCGTTAGAATAATATGTGTACTTAGGTTTTTCTTTTAACGATTTAACATTTAAACCATCAACTTCTAAAACCGCATAAGGCACATTTACATAATAAGGAATACAAGCAACTATAAGATCAGCTCCAGTATCAATAAACTGATTATAAAGATCTTCAAAATTTATATTTGTTAATATATCGGCATTCATTAATAACACAGCATCGTGATGTATATGCTTAATTAAAGAAACCGATCCTGCTGTACCCAATTTTTCATTTTCTTTTACATAAGATATATTAACATCTTTAGATTCGCCATTTTTAAAATAATCAATAATCTGTTCGCCAAGATAATTTACACTTATATTAATATTATTAATTCCAAAATGAATTATTCTATCAACTACATGTTCAATTATAGGTTTATCTCCAACTTTTAAAAGTGATTTTGGTGTTTCTTCAGTTAAAGGCCTTAAACGCTGTCCTTCTCCTCCAGCCATTATAATTGCTGTAATGGGCAAAATATTTTCTTGCTCGCTAAGGTTTATTATTTTAATAATTTGCTTATTACTATTAAGAATTGGAAGTAAAAATATACCTCTCATCTTATAGTCATTTATTTGCTTAACTGAGAACTCGTTTTCGGTTAAAAATTTAAAATCTGTATTCATAAAAAATGAAACAGGCTCATTCACTTTTATACCTTTAATTAATCCTCTTCTAATATCGCCATCGGTTAGCGTTCCAATCAATTTTTTATTTTCCTCAACAACAAATAAAGTTAAATCCTTTCCTAAAGAACTTAACTTTTCTAAGGCAAAAGAAATAGGTAATGTTTCTAAAACAATATGTTCTTCAAGTATCCTCATTATTCAATGCATTTTAATAATTGAAAAGCTTCTGCATATTTTACCCCCACACTTGCACCTCTAAAATGGGCCAATGCTTTAATGTTTTCTAAAGATCTTGGAAATGGA
The DNA here is from genome assembly GCA_945860225.1 of Chitinophaga pinensis. Lineage (GTDB taxonomy): Bacteria > Bacteroidota > Bacteroidia > B-17B0 > Aurantibacillaceae > UBA4416. The sequence goes on from CAMAPT010000017.1 coordinate 34,979, forward strand.
TGATTTCCCATTTCAGATTCAAATATTTCCATAATTTTTAATTTTTCATCTATAAAATCGGAAACATCAACAAAATAATTTGGTAAGAAAACTTTTTCAAATAAAGCTGGTGCAAATTCAGTTTCCGAAATACACTCGTACATTAATACTTTTTTAATAAAAGGATAGCGAAATGACTTAGTACATGCCATAACCGCATCAAAAATTACACGATGATCGGAATGTGCATCAGAACGATTTAATGTATATATTACATCTGGTTTAAAATTTAAAAAAACCTTAGAAATATCGGGTATTAGCGTAAATAAAGAACTAGAACTTAATGTCATCGTTGGATAATTTAAATTTACAACTTCATTAAAATTAAATTTGCTTGCTACTTTTTCAATTTCTATTGCTCTAGACTCTATTTTTTCTTTTGTAAATCCTTGGTTTTCGAAAATTCCGGTAATAATTAACCAAAAAATTTGATCGCCATTAGCTTTATGTTTTAACAGAGTACCTCCTACACCTAAAGTTTCATCATCCGGATGAGCTGATACAACTAATACTTTTTTCATATAGTTATTTTAAAATAAATAAGACCCTGCATTGGGAATTTTATCGAAATTATGTTCTACAAATAGAATACTTGAGTCGCCTGTTTTTACTTCAATTTTATTATTGAGAACACTAATAACTTTACCTGGCTCAATATTTTCACAATTAAATGTTCCCGGCACGGCTTTCCAAATAATAATTTCCTGATTCTCAAAAAAACAATGTGCGCCAGGATAAGGCCTTGTTAAACCTCTAATTAAATTAATTATTGATTTTGTTGTCATTCTAAAATCAATTTTACCATCGTCTTTATTTCTTTTTCTCCAAATATTTCCTTCTCCTTGTTGAGGTGTTTTTTGATGTGTTTTAGAAATTAGCTTTGGCAAAAATTCTTTAATTTGTATTATACTAATGTCATTTATTTTATTGTAAATATCCATTGCGTCATCTTCAAACATGATTGACACTTCCGCTTGACTTAAAATTTCTCCTGCATCAGCTTTCTCATTCATAAAGAAAAACGTAGAACCTGTTTTTTCTAAGCCTAAAACTTTAGCCCAAATTATTGGATGTCTTCCTTTATTAAACGGCAATAAACTTGGATGATATCCTATTACACCCATAGGTGCGAAGTTTAGTAATTGCTTTTTTAAAAGATTTGACCAACCGAAACAAAAAATAATGTCTGGATTTAAATTTTCTATCCAACTAATATTATTAGCATGATTAATGTCGTTAACATATTTACAAGGAATGTTATGCTTTAAAGCAATTTCATTTAAATTAACAAAATCAGAATTAAAATTTGATTCTTCTTTTGTTATAATACCTACAATATTGACATTTAAACTCAATAGAGTTTTTAAAGTAATCTCTGAAAACACAACACTACCTATAAAAACAATTCTCATTTTATATTTATATTATAAAATTCCTTTTTAATAATGTTTTTTAAATTAATTTTCTTTAAAACCTCAATAATTTTAGTAGATGAATTACCATCGCCATGTGGATTAATTGTGTTTTTTAAATTAGCTTTAAACATAGGTGAAAGAGCTTTATTAAATGCGTTTGAAATAGACAATTCAGTATTATCGCAATTAATTACGCTAGTTGCACATATCCTACCCTTTTGTCTATCGCCAATATTTACAGTAGCAATTTTAAATGAAGGTACTTCTACTAAACCACTCGAAGAATTTCCAATTACCAAATCAACATGTTTTAAAGCAGACAAGTATCTTAATTGACCTAATGAAATAAATGAAACTGCATTTTTATTATTTTCATTTACAAAATCATCTATCATTTTAATTATAACTCGTCCTCCAGTATCTGCATTTGGTTTTGTAAAAATGAAATGTGTATTTCTGTGTTTTTTTAAAACATTTAACAAAACTTTAAATTGATCTTCGGCCGAATTATTATCTAATGTTACCGGGTGAAATGTTATTAAAAAATTAATATCAGACAATTTAAAATTTATTGATTTTTCAAATTCTCTTTTTGAAAGTAGTTTTAATTTATTTATATTTTCTATACCAAGTGCACCAACATTATAAACATTGTATGGCACTTCGCCCAATTGTATAACTCTATTTTTATACTCTTCAGTAGATGTAAAGTGTATATGCGACATTTTTGTTATTGAATGTCGAATTGGTTCATCAATTAACCCTTCGGTAGCTTCACCACCATGACAATGAGCAACAGGTATTTTAGCTATCATTGCTGCTGTAACTGATGCAAATATCTCGAACCTATCTCCTAGCACTAAAATAATATCTGGTTTTAAACGATCATAAACTTCTGCAAATCCAATAATACCTAGTCCAATACTTTTAGAAATACCTACGCTAGTATCAGAAGATAGTAACATTTCTATTTTTTCATCAATTTTAAAGCCATCTGACTCAATTTGTTTATAAGTTAATCCAAATTCTGGCGATAAATGCATACCAGTTACACATAGCTGAAGTTTTAACGATTTATCAGAAGATATACCCTTAATTACCCAATATAGTACACCATACTCTGCTCTAGTACCAGTAATTACACAGATTTTTCTCATATCAATTCACTATAATTTATAAGTTGATTAGAAAAAACATTGCTTTTTAATTCTTTACCAATTACTTTATCAATTTCCATAGGTGAAATTCCATTACCTGGCCTAACAATTAATATATCATCAAATGAAATAACATGTCCTTTAGGAAAACTATCCCTATAATGTAAACTTTTTCTAACTATTGAAATATTCTTCATTTCAGAAACACTCGGCTCTTTAACTCCTGAGCCAGAAATTGCTTTTTCAATATTTCTAATAGAAGAAACTAGATTTTTTAATTCCTCTGGATTCAATGATGCCACATGATCCGGGCCTTCCATTTGTTTATCTAATGTAAAATGTTTCTCGATTACTTTTGCACCAAGAGCTACGGCTGCCATAGAAACTTCAATTCCTTCGGTATGATCGGAGTAACCTATTTCTACGCCTAACTCGTTTTTAATATTATGCATTGCTAATAAATTTACATCGCTCATTGGAGTAGGATATTCTGTATTGCAATGTAAAATGGTAATGTTTGATAATGGTGTACCAGAATCAATAAGTACCTTTACTGCCTCTTTAATTTCTTGCAAATTGGCCATTCCTGTTGATAATATTACATCTAAATTAAAACTACCAATTAATTTTAAGTAAGGTAAGTTTGTTATTTCACCTGATGGAATCTTAAATATTTTAACCCCTAATTCTTTTAAAAAAATGGCACTTTCTAAATCGAAAGGTGTAGACAAAAACTGAATATTATGCAACTCTGAATGTTTTTTTAAAGCTCTAAAATCATCAAATTTTAATTCTAGCTTTTTTACCATTTGAAGTTGTGATTCTTCGCTATCTGTATTTGTAACTTGATAACTCGCTTTTTTTGCACTAATTGAAATTACCTTCTCGGCAATAAAGGTTTGAAATTTCACATAATCAGCCTTTGCTTCTGAAGCTTTTTCAATTAATTTTTTAGCCAATTCAACATCACCATTATGGTTAACTCCTGCTTCAGCTATAATTATAACTTTACTTTTGTTCATTGTTTAATAATTTATCAATTTTAGAACAATTAATATAAACTTTTGATTTTACTCCTTTATCTATTAAAACAATTTTAGAATTTTCATTTCCGTGCTCATTAATTATCATCTTTGCAAGATCTAAATAACTAATATTTTTCTGTCCTAAATTTAAAGTTCCACTAAAATTATTTTGCTTTAATAATAAATCTACTTTCTCTATTAAATAGTTTATAGAAATAAAATTACTCACCCTCTCTCCATTACCCCAAACACATATTTCATTTTTATTTTTTAATTCCGCTAAATAGTTAGAATACATTCTATCAGCTCTCATTCCGTCGCCATAAGTTTGCGAAAGTCTTAAATTTACAACCTCTATATTTTTTAAATAAAATTTAAATAGTTCTTCGCTACAAAATTTCGACAAAGAATATAAACATTCTGCATTTGCGCTTGGATTTATTTCGGAAACTTCGGTGTATGAACCGTCTTTATTAGGATACACACCTATAGTAGAAAAATTTAAAAGCTTTTTAGGTTTAAAATGCAAAGCTAATGTAATTACAGATTCCGTAATTTTATTATTATCGTTAAATAACGAGATAGAATTTATATTATTTTCATCAGCTAATAATGCCGCACAGTGTATAATTACATCTATATTAATTTGATTAAAAGTCTCATTCTTTAAAACATTATTTACGGCATCAAGTTTAGTTAAATCTATGTTAAACACATTTTTATCACCAATACTATCAGGTTTTCGTTGTATACAAAATACATTATGATTTAAACTAAAATAATTTTTTAGTTTATTTCCAATAAAACCACTTGAACCGGTAATTAAAATATTCATTAACTATTACTTTTGGGAATAAAAAATTCATCGTAATACCTTACAACGGTACCTTCTTTTAGATTAAATTTAATTTCTTTGTTAAACAGTATATAATTAATGATATACTCTACTTCATTATATCCAAATAAAGATCTAATATATGTAGTACCGGAGTGACGAGAGTTTATTTCAAAAATTTTCGGCAATCCATTTTCATCTATTCTTAATTGAAAATTACATGCTCCAAAAGGTTTAAGAATAGCACAAACATCCTTTAAATAATTATAAATTAAATCAGGAAAAGACTTTTCAAAATATGAGATATAAGTATTTCCTTGTTTTAAATATCTTTTAAGAGGAATTATATGTTTTAATTCATTATCTAGAAAAATAGTACCGCAAGTATATTCACTTTCCATAGACCCTAAATGTTCCTGAATTACTGGTTCTTTAACCGTCTCCACAGCTTTTTGAAGTTCATCTGAGTCCTTTACTAAATTAACCCCTACACTACGTGCACCCTTTCTTGGCTTTACAATTAGTGGGAATTTAAACTCAGAAGAATTATACTCTTGAGGCAAACATGATTGAGGATAATTTAAATGATTATCCTTTAAAAATTGATAAGTTAAATATTTATCGTTTGCAATTTCAATTACAGAAGAAGAACTAACCATTACTTTACAAGATGATTTCTGTTCTATTTGTTCTTTATATTTTGCGAAAATTGGCAATTCGAAATCAACTCCTATAAAAAGTAATTTTATATCATGTATAATAATAATTTCCAAAATATAATTAACTAAATCCTTCTCGGTTACTTCGTTTTTTAAAATATCCGGAAGAATAAAATTACTAGAACACCAAAACGAACCTACGGTTTTATCAAAATAATCAAAACCAATTAGATTTAACTTTTCATTTACATTGGAACGCAAAATAGATTTAATAACAGCTTGTCCTATTAAACTTCCAGTTCCTGTAATACCTATGTTAATTTTATTTTCCAATTTATTTTTGTTTACTACGGATATAATCGATGCAGATTTGCGGGTATTTTAAACTCATCATCTCATTAATAAGAATATCTGAATTATAAATTAATGATTTAAGATTAATATCATTTTCAATAGGATTCCAAACAACATAATTAATTTCATTTGCATTAATTCTGTTTTGTCCAACACTTCCAACATTTATTAAATTTTTGGAGCCTATTTCTTTTTTAAACATTCTATGAGAATGACCTATAAAACAATTATTTTCTAATTGAATTTCCGAATCGGGATATATATATTCATTATTCAACGTATGTGTTAATTGATAATTATAGCAGTTGTATTCACTTATATATTTCTCAATAGCAGTTAAATTCTCAAACTGAGGGTAACAATGGTTAAAAAAGCATTTTGCAATTTCGTTAGTTCCCTGATACACTCCCTTTATAAAAGCTTCTTCATGATTTCCTTTAATTAATTTTCCATTCGGAATAGTTGAAAGCAATTGCACACATTGGTTACTCCAAGGCCCATAATTTACAACATCGCCTAACGAAACCATTTGATCAAAATCTTTTTCAGCTTTAAGAACTAACTCTAAAGCAGCTAAGTTTCCGTGAATATCACTAACAATTAAAATTTTCATTTTATTCTTACACTACTCGGTATATTAACACTTCTTTGTTCTAAATAAATTGCGTTTTTCTGTTCGTCTCTTATACAATTTTCATACATAGGCAATTTAAACATGAGTTGCCAAATTGGCCGCGTCATAACCTTTTGATCATTTGTTTCTTTCAAAAATAAATCTCTTTCTTTTTTATCATTTAACTCAACACACATTAGCCAATAATTGGCTTTAGTATGTTCTTGTTCTGTGCGGAAATTAATTCCAATTGCATTAAAAAAAGATTTATATGCTAAAGCCAATTCGCGTTTATTATTCAAAAAAGATGTTAATTGCTCTAACTGAGCGCATGCTAATGCCGCATTAATATTGGGCATTCTGAAATTGTATCCCAATTCATCATGAACGTATTCATAAGGATGCGGTACTTTTGCAGTGTTTGTTACATGCTTTGCTCTGTTTCCAAGATCTATATTGTTTGTAACTAGTGCACCACCTCCGCCACTCGTAACAATTTTATTGCCGTTGAATGAAAAAACAGAAATTTCTCCATGAGTTCCAACATGTTTATTTTTATAATAACTTCCCAGCGCTTCTGCGGCATCTTCAATTAAGGGGATGTTCCACTTATCGCATACTTTTTTTAATTCATCTAAATGAACCGGAAAGCCAAAGGTATGCATGGCTATGCAAGCACTTATTTTGTTACCTGTTTTTTTATTATAGCAACCATTCTCGCGCAGTTCTGCATTTTCCAGTAAAAATTGTTCAACTGCTTGTGGTGATAAACCCATAGTATCTAAATCTACATCAATGAATACCGGGTTTGCACCATTGTATTTAATAGCATTTGTTGTAGCTACAAAAGTGAGTGCCTGGGTTATTACTTCATCGCCATGTTTAACTCCAACTAATTTTAATGCAACCTGTATTCCTGCAGTACCATTTACGACAGCCACTGCTTTTTTTGTTGAGGTTAACGAAGCCATGTGGTTTTCAAAACGATCTACGAAAGGACCAACCGATGAAACAAATGTAGAATCAATGGTTTCCAATAAATATTTTTTTTCGTTACCTCCAAAATGAGGGGCATGTAATGGAATTAAGTCTTTTGTTTTATATACTTCCTGAATAAACTTTATGGTATCTTTAATTTCTTGCATATTACATTTTAGCATCTAAAAATTTACCGGTTTCTAAGTGGGTAAACTCAGGCAGTATTTTAATAAACAAGGTAATAATTTGTTCCTTTGTCCAATTTTTATTTTCTTTTAATCTTGTTACTTCATATTTAAATAATTCAGTTTTTTCATCAGCATCTGCAAATATATTTTTTAAGACACCAATACTTTCGTATTTGTTATATTCAACATTATCATTAAACGAATAAAATTCTTCAATATGTTTTTCACCAGACGTATTACTCTTACTGATAAAAATAGGCCATTTGTTTTCAGTTAAAAGTTTCTCTGTTAAATTTCTTCCCTCCTCTTCTGAATCACAGTAAAATGGCTCGTATCCATTTTTAATTATAAAATTTTTAGCAATTTCTGAAAATGTAAATAGATGGTTTTCATTATCTATTTTTGGAAAAAAAATATCGTTTTTTTCTCCAAATAAACAGGATAATAAACATAACTCACCAGCTTCTTGAGGCGTAATAAAATATCTTTTAATATCGTCGGGTGCGGCTAAAGGTTGTTTTTTTAACATTCTATTTTTAAATCCACATAAGAGTGATCCATCAGAAAAAGCTACATTAGCAAATCTAGCAGTTGAAATTGAAATCTGTTCACTGTATTTAACTAAAAACATTTCCATAATACGCTTTGATGCCCCCATCATATTCACTGGGTTTGTTGCCTTATCTGTTGAAACGCAAAAGTATTTCTTTACACCATTTTGAATAGATTGTTTTATTGTTTTTTCTGTGTTTAGAATATTTACATTAATCATTCGCATCAAAGTGAATGGGTCTTTCTCACTACGCACATGTTTTATAGCTGATAAATTAAAGACGAAATCATAATCTCCATCTGTTTCTATGAAATAATCATATTCAATTGAATCAATATCTATTGCAAATGTTTGGAAATCGCCATCTATGTATCCTATAGAACTTCTTAAATCTCTAACTAATTCAACAAGGTTGTTTTCACTTAAATCAACAACATGCAGTTTTTTTGGATTTCTTTTAAAAAGTTCCTTAGTTACAGATTGACCTATTGAACCAGCTCCACCTATTACAAGAAATTTACTTTTTGAAATAATTTCTTTTAATTCCATTTCATGGTTTAAAATGTCTTTGTTTAAAAGACTTAATCTATCTTCAATAAAATAAGGCATAACAGATATTTTAAATTAAACTTCTTGATGAAATTTATAATTTTAGTGTATTAAGATTTATATTATACGAATTTATAGTAATTGTTGGTTTAATTAAATTTAACTTATTCATTAACCAAAGTACTTTTTAATTTAATCATCGCACCAGAATTAATTGGATCAAAGCCTAGCTCTTCGAAAGTTTTATCTGAAAATATTTGAAGATAAAAAACATCATCTAGCAAATCGTAACTATATCCAACTTCATCAAATAAATTAATGTAAGTGAAAAATGTTCCCGTGCACAAAGTTTTTGATGGTATCTGGAATTTAAAACTTACATTATTTTTTCCATCAAAATCAATTTTATATTTATCCGATATTGTAATAATTTCATTATTATGTTCAGATTTAATAGCAAAATAAAAATAAACATGTTCTAAGGAGTCATTTATTTTTTTAATATTGAAAGAAAGTTCTATAGGTTCTTCAAAATTATATTTTTTATCAAAACCATAAATACTATCAAATAAAGCATCACCATTTCCGCGGCGAAATTTGTAATCCTTGTTAATCTTAATTTGATTAAAGTCAAATTTATTTAAATTAAGCATGTAAGAATTAATAATTGAATTTGGATCCCCATCATCAATTATTTTACCACTTCCTAAATGAATGACCCTATTACATAGTGTTTTTATTGTTCCTAAATTATGGCTCACAAATAATACCGTCCTCCCTTGGTTATTACTCACTTCCTGCATCTTTCCCAAGCATTTTTTTTGAAACTCTGCATCACCTACGGCCAGCACTTCATCAATAATTAAAATTTCGTTTTCTAAAAAGGCGGCTACGGCAAAGGCCAAACGCAACTGCATGCCGCTGCTGTAATGCTTAAGGGGGGTATCAATAAATTTTTCTACTCCGGCAAAATCTACAATCGCATCAAAGTTTTTTAAAATTTCGTGTCGGCGCATCCCCAAAATAGAGCCATTTAAAAATACGTTTTCGCGCCCTGTCAACTCCGGATGAAAGCCCGTGCCAACTTCTAGTAAACTGGCTATGCGCCCTCGGGTAATAATTTTGCCACTGCTAGGCGGGGTAATGCTTGAGAGTATTTTTAACAACGTAGATTTACCTGCTCCGTTGCGGCCAATTATACCGATGCTTTCGCCTGGGTTTACTGTAAAACTAACATCTTTTAAGGCATAAAACTCTTCGGAGGTAGTTGTTTTTTTCTTAAACACAGAAGTCAACGAATCGCGCAAGCTTAAATACGGCTGGTTTTCGTGCTGTATCCTAAATTTTTTGGAGATGTTTTGTATTTCGAGGATGGGTTTCAATGCTGGTTATGAATTATTAGTTATGAGATTTGAGTTATAGGGTATAAAGTTAGTTGGTTGGTTTTGAAAGTTTTAGTTTTTAAAATTATTTTGTCCAATCTTCCAATTTAATATTTTTAATTCTTTCAAAATGTGATGTGTTGTTTGTTACCATAATTAATTTATAACAAACTGCAGTTGCTCCAATTAATAAATCAAAGTCGTCAACAGTTTTGCCTGCTTTTTTTAGTCTTGCTTTCTCTTTGGCATAAATATCCAAAGATTCGTAGATAGGTAAAATTTGAATCGCACTTAAAAATTTTTCAAGGACTTTTTGATTCTTATCTTTGTTCTGGCTATTTTCAACACCATATTTAAGTTCAGCTAGTGATATTTCGGAGATAAAACAATTTTCCACTCCAACATTTTCGAATTTTTGGTTTAATTCAAAAAGCCCCTTCATATAAAAAATACAGATATTTGTATCGAGAATATATTTTTTCACACTCAGTTATTAATTATTGGCAGTTGTAATTTAGTTTCGCACTTTATTTTAAAATGATATTTGGTAAATACGGTTAATTATAAATTTGAAATTCTCCTATTAAAACGTCTGCTTTCGCGTATTGAGTTTGCAAGCTTTTCACCACTTTCATTGCTATCCCATGCACCAAAAGCGTCACCAAAAGAATTGGTTTTTTTATCAAAACCATTTTTAAGTGATTGCGAAAGTTTAGCAATCAGATCAAGTTTTGCGGTAGCATTAAGATTCTTTAATAAATTTATGTAACTATCTATTAATTTACTATTTAAGTCTATTGCTTTCATTTTTTATCACTTTGTTTTTTTATTAAAGTACGTTTTTATTAATCATCAAATATTGTATTTTTTGCTTGAAAGCGCCTTATTCTTATCCTTAAAGTTAAGCCATTAATTTTTAAAAGGCAAGAGTTATTTTGGGCGTTAAATAGGATAATTTACTATTTGCAGATCTACGATTTATTATTACATTTCAATTGAAATTTTAACTTTGCCTCCAAGTCCTTTTTCTACAATGTCAAACAATGTTTTTAAAGTTAAATTGCTTCCATTGTTTTCTATTCGCGATATAAAAGTCGTTTTTTTGTCAAGAAGGTCTGCAAGCTGGTCTTGAGTTAGGTGTTTGTCTTCACGTGCTTTGCGCAATAACAAACCAATTTTAAAACTTTCAAACTCTCTGTCAAGTTCATCACGTCTGGCAGTACCTTTTTTTCCGTATACAGTGTCTTTTATTTTTTTCCAGTTTTTAGTTTCCATCTTATTTGTTTTTTGGATTTTTTCCCGCTTGCCTATAACATTTAGATAAAAGCAATAACACAAATTCATCTAACTAATTATCGATAAGTATGCAATATTTTTTGCAGATTTTATTATTCATAAATTATCATTCAAAAAATCTTAATTCTAAAATCTTAAATCTTATTTATCCAGTAACTAAGCCAAATCAGCAAAATAAGCTTCAGTTTTTCTGAAATAATAAATTCCGATGATAAAGAAAAAAGAAGCGGAACATATACTAACTGTTAAGAGCTTTACATCAATGGCCTTATCAATGATACCACTTCTAAATAATTCAATAGCCCCATACATGGGGTTAATAGCCATCACATACTTCATCCACAAAGCAGGTAGTATAGAAACTGGATAAATAACAGGGGTCATAAACAGTAATACCTGTATCATAAAAGGAATAACGTATTGAAAGTCGCGGTATTTAATATTTAAAGCGGCTAATAAAGTACCTACACCAAAAGACGTAAATGTAGCAATGATTAAACCCAAAGGCATAAATAGGAAAAGTTTTAAAGGTTGAATGGGGGTTTGGAACCAAATTAACATGCCTATAAAAACAATCAATGCCATTAAAAAATCGAATAAAGAGACCAAAATAGATGAAATGGGAATAATTAAACGAGGAAAATAGATTTTCTTGATAATATTAGCATTAGTCACCATGCTATTGGCAGCACTGCTTAATCCTGAGGAAAATACATTCCAAAGTAACAAACCGGAATATACAAAAATAGGATAAGGAATTTCATCAGAAGGTACTTTAAGTGCTTTTCCGAAAAATAAAGTAAAAATAACCATCATAAATAAAGGTTGTAAAATAGCCCAAGCAAAGCCTAAAGTAGCTTGCTTGTACTTTACTTTAATATCGCGCCAAGTGAAGAAAAAAAACAATTCACGATATTGCCATAACTCGTTTAATCCTAAACTTAGTTTTTCTTTGGGACCAATTATTTTTTCCATTTTGTTTTACTATTAAATTTTTATTCAAGGGCAAGCCCGCTCAGTCACAAAAACCTGTAACCTAAAACGCAGTAAGCTTCAAAAAACATTGAGCATTGATACAATGATACGGATTTTATTGCATTAATAAAAGTTGGAAAACAACCCATAAAATTTGTTTTGCCGCGATTTTTCATTTACTCTCTATTTTATAAAAAGATTAACAATTAATAAGTTGTAGCATTCCCAAATCATCCTCAATTGCTTAACTTTGTTTTATGAAGAAGAACATTCCAATTGGTTATCATGATTTTGAGGAGGTAATACATCGCGGATTATATTACATAGATAAAACAGATTTGATTAAAGAAATTTACTCAATTGATAAAAAAGTATTCCTTTTTCCAAGACCGCGCCGTTTTGGCAAGACGCTAAACATGATGATGCTAAGAAGGTATTTTGAGTTTTCGAAACCTAACAAGGCACATTTATTTGATGGCTTAAACATTAGCAAGTGGGAACACTTTAACACCTATCAAGGAAAATATCCAGTTATTTGGTTGTCATTCAAGGACGTGAAACAAACCAATTGGAAAGATTCTTTTGAAAAAATAACGACTGAACTGGTTAATGAATATGAACGCCATACTTATTTATTAAAATCTGATAAATTAAGCGAAAATCAACGTCAATATTTTCAAAATATACTTAACCGAACAGCTAGTGTTCCAGAATTACAAGACAGTATTTTAAAACTTTCTGAATTTTTGTTTCTCCACCACGGTGTTAAACCAATTATATTGATTGACGAATACGATACCCCAATTAACAATTCGTACAGCCAACAATTTTATGATGACTGTGTGAACTTTTTGCGTTTACTATATTCTAACTGTTTAAAAGACAATAACTTTATAGAACGTGCGGTGTTGACAGGCATTTACCGAGTAGCCAAAGAAAGTATTTTTTCGGGTTTAAATAACTTAAAAGTTTCCACTTTATTGGATGAAGATTTTTGTGATCAATTTGGGTTTACTCCTGAAGAGGTGCATCAAATTCTGTTGGATTTTAATTCTTTAGACAAAGAAGAGGATGTAACAAAATGGTATAATGGGTATTTATTCGGTAGCCAACAAGTCATTTATAACCCTTGGTCTATTTTAAATTATGTCGACAATCCACAAAGAGAACTCAAACCGTATTGGGTAAATACAAGCAGTAATGATATTATCAAGAACCTCATTGTTAATGGTTCGGCTGATGTGAAGTTGGAAATTGAAACCTTGCTACAAGGCGGCACTTTAAAAAAATCCATTACCGAAGATGTCGTATTTGGGAATATTCAACAATCACCGGATGCTTTATGGAATTTCTTCTTGTTTTCAGGTTATTTGAAAGTGATTGAAAAACAAACGATTCACAACAAACAATATGGTTTATTTACCATACCGAATATTGAAATAAAAACGATCTTTGAGGATTCCATTCTTTTTTGGTTTGTTCAATCCGATACCTACGACCGGTTTAATACAGTTTTAAACAACCTCAAAAAAGGTTTTTTACAAGATTTTGAAGATTATTTTGAAGAATTTATTACCCGTGTTTGCAGTTATTACGACTTTGCAGATCATGAACCAGAAAGGGTTTACCATGCCTTAATCTTAGGAATGATGGTTCAATTGCAAAGTGATTATAAAATTACTTCTAATAGAGAAAGTGGATTTGGTAGATATGATATCATGCTTCATCCTTTAAAATCAGATTTACCGGCTTATATTTTTGAATTTAAAAAATTTAATGCTAAAAGAGAAAATTCAATTGATGAAACTCTTAAGAAAGCGATGGAGCAAATGAAAGCGAAAAATTACGCCACTACTTTGCAACAAGAAGGTTTCACCAACATTCACCATATTGCGATTGCTTTTAAAGGCAAGGAAGTGAAAATAAGGTATGAATAGATATAAGTTAAAAGTTAAAAGACAAAAGTTAAAAGTTAACAAAGTTAAAGTTAAAGGCTTTAATCTTGGCTTTTGAGTTTATCGAGGGCTGATTTAAATTCTGGTTTAGCCTCAATAAGCATAGCCTTATGAAGTAGTTCGATAGCTTGTAATGTATCTCCTTGCTGTTTTAATACCACAGATTTATTATAATACGCATCAGCATTTCTAGGATTAGTTTGTAAAGCTTTATCAAAACATATCAAGGCGGAATCTTTTTGATCTAGTTTATAATGTTTTAATCCGTCAAAAATATATTCTCGAGATATGGATTCAATAATACTGTTTAAAATTTCATCTTGTATTTCATACGTTAAGCCTGTTCGAGCTATCGTCTCAGAACTATCATACTGTTTAATTAAATAATGATTTAAAGATAAGGTTTGATAAAAAGGAACGTAACCTTTATCTAAACGAAAGCCTTTGCGAATTAGAGCATTACTTTTCTCCACTAACTGACGTTGTTCTTTTTTGTTTTTAAGATTCGTTGCTTTTTCATAATAGGTATTCGCTACACCACTCAAAAGCCTCACATTATCCGGTGCCTTCGGTAAATCGGCGAACATCAAACTTTGATTAGTTTCAAAATCACGGTTACGGACAAAACTCGTTAAGAAAGCACCTATTGCTATTAATAAAATAAAAGCTCGTATTGCAAATAAACGAGACTTTGTAATTGGATGATCAACTGATAGAAATATATTTAAAGGCCAAGCTAATAAAAAGCAAAAACCAAGTGAGGCATGAAATATAGTTCTTTCAGACATTAAAGAGCTTGATTGATTAAATAAATTAGACTCAGGTAATAACCATACCAATAATAGCATCAATGGAAACGCTATTGGTTTTCTTTTCCATAACAAGTATATTGTTACGGATAAAAATAAAGATAAGACAACTAAGAACATCAAGGTTTCAACATAAGCAAAGTCATGAAAAGCCATCGAATGGAATGAATAATCAGAAATTAATGGAAATGGTAGAAACATTAATTTGATATAATTCAATAAAATTACACACTTAGTGGTCCATTGCTGTGCATCTGTTGACATAAAAAATGGATTGGTTATGCTATTCATTTGCTCTGCAACACTTTGCTGAATTGACGACACCATAGTCCATCTTTCATACAAATAAACAGACAGCGACACAAGAGCTCCAATTATGAAATAAAACCATGTTTTAACAGTTGCATCCACTGCATAGACAGGTCTATATAGATAGATAAATAAAGGGAAAATTAAGAAAAGTGTGAGTGCATACTCCTTACTAAATAAAGCCAACAAAAAGCTAATTGAAAAAGCTACTAAATCTATTTTTCGAGAACTACCAAGATAACGACAAGCGAATATAATAGTAAATAGTAAGAAACTTAATGAAAATAATTGATCGCGACCACTAATGGTAGATATTACTTCAGTGTGAATGGGATGAAGGGCAAATAACAAACAAGCTGTAAATACAATATCGGGATTAATTGAAGGGGTATATTTAGAAAAAAAGACATAAATCAGTCCAACACACAAGGCGAAAATTATAATATTATTAAAATGCCTCAAACCAATACCTCTAGCAAAAAAATCATCCTGGCTAAATATATGATCTTGATTGGTATCCTCATCAGGATCCACTTGTCCATTTTGATTCACATCCCAAGCAAATTGAACCGGTACATTTTCGGGTTTAGTTCCTGCAAACTGCTGTTCAATGGCAAAAGATATTACAGATAAAGGTCTGTAACTACAATCAAATAAATGCTGAGAGGATGAAACGTGTTTATTGAAACTATGGTACGTCTCATGCGTCAAAATATCCGGAATACCAGAAAACCCTTTTAAAACAAGATCATTTTCCTGAATTACCATTTGGTCATCATCAGACATTTGATGACCCAAAGTATTTAAAAAAACCAAAATAGAAGATAAAGTTAAGACCAGAAAAGCCAGGTATTTTTTTTTAAATGGGAATAATACTAAACCACTTGATTCATTTAAAAAATGAATAAAACTAGAACGAAGATTTCGAAAATAAGCAATGAGCTTAAAAATCATAAATTTATCTATTGTTTTACTTCAGACTGAATTTTTACGATAGCTGCTTTTGACACCTCGTTTCTAGGATTAATTTTTAACGCCGATTGAAAGCAAACTAATGCCTTATCTTTTGCACCTGCATCATACAATGCCTTCCCTAAATTGTTCCATGCTTTATCATTTGCTTTATTGGCTGAAACTGATTTTAAAAGATATTGCATTCCTTGCTTATGATCACCTTTTTGAAAAAATTCTACACCCTTCAACATCCATTTGTCACTTACTTTGCTTCTCATTATGTTCATAGCAGGAAAAGCACGGGAACGTTTTAACACTTTATCGGACTCTATTAAACAACTATCAAATAGTTCTAACCCATAAAATGAAATGGCCTTGTTATAATTGAATTGAATATGATTTGAATATATCTTTAATCCTTGATTACAAAGATTTATTGAATTTTGTAAATAAGTTATTCTTTGCGCTTTATTTTTAGGCATTACTGATAAATCATACCATGCGGAAGAAGCCCCTACCAACATATTAATATTATTGGGAGCTTTAGGTGAATCGGCAATGAATAATGCATGATTATTTTTCCAATCAGGATTTCGTTTAATGGTTAAAAAAGCATATATACTGTTTTGAAATATAATCATCAAACCAACAAAAAGTACTACTGATTTTTGTGTGGATTTAAATCGAGTTATCATTGAAAAAAAGAATAAGGATACGAGAATACAAACTCCCAAAGAAGAATGAAAAAATAAGCGTTCGCCCATAGTAGCTCCAATATCAACAAAAATATTGGCCACAGGAACAAAAAAACCAATTAATAACATAAAGCCAAATGACCATGAACTTCGTTTAAAAAATGTATAGATGGACAAAATAATTAATACACTATATATAAGAATACTTAACCACACTTTAATAGACTGAAAATCGGAATAAGCAATAGTTGAAAATGAATAATCCATAATTAAACCATTAGGAATGAAAAAAAGCTCTAAATATTTTAGCCAAACAGCTATTTTACTAGCCAATAGTTGCTCTGTAGTTGCATAAAGGTAAGGATTTGCTATAATATCACCGCTGAAAGATGCTAAAGATACCTGATGTATAGTCGCTGAAAAACGTAGGGATAAATAAAATACCAAAGCTGAACCTAAGGCAAAAATCAAACGAGTAGAAGCTTTACGAGAACGTTTTGAAAAATAATAACCTCCATATAAAAACAAGATAGGCGTGGCCACCAAAGTACCGGCATTAAAAAATTTCACTAATGCTAAAGAGGCTAATAAAACTAATAATGCCAGTATCCAAAAACCAGATTCTTTTAAATCTAAATTATCTCTGTAAAATACAAACAAAATAGCCGGAATCATCACAAATAATAACAAGGCATATTCCTTACTCAATAGGGCCAATAACATATAAACGGAAGTCCAAACTAAATCTTTGCGATGGAAATTCTTAATGTATTTTAACGCAAAAGATAAAGTCAAAAAAATAAACAAGAGTGATAAAATCTCATCTCTACTTTTAATATTAGCCACAACTTCGGTATGGAGTGGGTGCACCGCAAACAACAAAACGGCACAAAAAACCATATCTTTCATGGTGGGGAAAATATAGGTGATTAAAACACGGTAAATTAAACCTATTAATAAGGCATACAGTAACACATTAACCACATGCCTAAAACCGGCACCTTTAACCCAAAAATCATAATCTGTGTATAATCCATCTTTATTCGTATCTTCTTTCGGATCTTTTAAGCGATTATGATTGGTATCCCAACTATTTGGACCAACAATACCATCTGGAATAATGCCAATAAATTGCTGTTCAATAGCAAATGTTATAAGAGATAGTGGACGATAACGACCACCCGGCAAACTACTTTCTGATTGAAGTTGTTTATAATAACTGTAATAACTATCATGGGTTAATAAACTGGGGATACCCTTGAACCCTTTCATTACAAATTCATTTTTATGTAATACAACCTCATCGTCAAATGCCACTTCGTGTTTGAAAGTATTAAGATACAGACTAATTGAAATCAATAGTAAAAAAGCATAAGGTTGTAATGCATTTTTAAAAGGAATATATTGATAGCCTGAAGAAGAATTAATGAGATGCTTTGTGCGCGCAGTGATAGACATTTAAAGGGAATCTAATTATTTGTTTTTATTTAATTAACTCTCAAATATATCAAAAAAGAACTATTATAGATGAATATTTAATTATTCTTAAATAAACAAACAGTTTAAGATAACTATATTATAGTTATTATAATTATTATTTATAAATACAGACCTCAGTAACAAAATTTTATAATTGAATAAACAGTTAACAACAAAAACCAAAAGCAATATAATAAAATTAACGTAATGTAACCTTTTAAAAAAAATCAGATCACTATAATTATTATTGAAAGTTTAATTAATTAAATTTACAATAACCCCAAAAACTAATTACCCTTTTTTACTGAAGCTTTTTTAACAACTCGTGCTTTTTTGAAACCTGAAGTTTGATAATCACGACAGAATTTTTCAGCATCAGACACGTTTCGGTAATCTCCAGATGTATACACTTTATTACCATTAGGTAATTTCGTTTCAGTAACTTTATTTAAACGAACTAACTGTAGTAATAAACCCGTTGGAGATTTTGATTTAGGGAGTTCATCCACTTTAATGGTGAAACTCGCATTTAATTCATCAATTAAATCTTGCATTTCTTGTTTTACAATAGTCCTCACTTCTATACGAGTAGCCGCACGTAAAATTAATTGATTTAACACATTTATTAAAGAATCCAGCTTGTCCATTTTGGCATCAATCGATATGGACTGCATACCATCTTTTCCGTCACGTGCTTCTTTACCTTTACTATTAGCTAAGTCGTCTTTCTGAGAAGACTTGTCTTTATCTTGACCATCAGCATCTATTCCCTGCTTATCTTTATCAGATTTTTTAGAACCTGCTTCTTCTTCTACATAAGTAATCTTACCATCAGGACCAAAAATCTTACGTTTTACTTTGCGCTTACGTTCAATAATCATAAAATTATGATAATAACTTTCAATACCAGTACTTAAATCTAAATCAATATCATTTTCAGCCAAATAAAATTGATTACCTAACGCTTTTTCGTCAAAACGTAATTTATATTTGGCGTAAGGTACATAAAAATTAAAATTACCTCGATTATCAGTGATAGCTGTATTGACTTTACCAGCGGTATCAATTAAATAAATTTTAAACCGAGACACATCCAATTTTTCAAACAATTCTCCGGTAAAGGCTTCGCGATCCAATTCAACGCCTCCTGTAACTTGTACGCCTTTACTAAATGGAAGATACATCAAATCTGGGCCGCAGACATCCACACTATC
Source organism: Chitinophaga pinensis (assembly GCA_945860225.1). Lineage (GTDB taxonomy): Bacteria > Bacteroidota > Bacteroidia > B-17B0 > Aurantibacillaceae > UBA4416. The sequence continues at coordinate 54,412 of CAMAPT010000017.1, forward strand.
GTCCACATTTGGAAACCAAGAACCCATATCAATTAAAGGGAAAACTTGTACTTTATAGCGCTGAAAACTCATATTTAAGAAGCTAGCCATTCCTTTATCGTCAGTTATAACTTCAAAATCATTCATTCGTAACACCACATTTTCAACAGGCACTTCACCTTCATCCATTATTTTATTTCCATTAACATCTAAGAAAACCACGAACTTAGCATCACATGATTTAAGTTTACGAAAACGTTTAGGAAGTGGGATAGAAAAATCTTTTTTAACTGAAACACCAAAAACAACATTTTTAGAAACCAAACGTTCATCTGATTGAATAGCACGTATTTGATTTGGACCTGCGTAGTTATATTTGTATGAATAACCAGAAGTCACATTAAGACTTGTATTAAATGCAAAACGATAACCACTGTTGGTAAAATAATATATTTGAGAAAAAATACTTAAACTATGCCTTTTAAGCGCTGTTAAATAGGTGTAAGTAGGATTATTTTCTAATATCAATTTCAAATTTTTGAACTGATATTGATGTCCAACTGATAATCTGGCCATTTGGGAGTAAGATTTGCTATTTTGTAAATTATTAACCATTTCTCCTATACCTAATCCGCCATAATTATATGTAGCCATAGCATTCCACACTTTATACCTAGCAAAAAAATTGACAGTTGAAGTAAAGAAAATACCTAATTGTTTATTATCAAGTAATTCATTATAAGCAAACCTAAAATTTGAGCCATAATAGAAATTAGATTCAAGATTAGAACGACTAACGTTGAACTGACAACCACCAGAAAGTATGGTATCCATATTAACTTTACTATAATTCACGAAAAATAGAGGAGACCAATTAAGTTTACCGTATCTAGATTTTAAATTTATTTGTAAATTATTATTAAAAGTTAAAAACTCACTTGATTCTATATTCGGAATATCTGTTTTGTAATTAAACATAGATAAAGAGGTATTTAAATTAAAACTTTTTCCTCTTTTTGATGTATATATATTGTTCCAATTAAGATTAAAAATTTTATTTGCAACTGTGTCAGAAGTATTAGAAAATTTCTGAAAAGAATTATTGGCATTTAAATTTGTACTATAACGTTTAATACTAGTTCCTATACCGAATCCAGCATTATACATTCTACTAGACACCTCATTATTAATAATATTATCAACAAAACCTCCATTAAATCCAAAAAATGTAGCGCCAAAAGGTCGAAGAGTTATCGAAGCATTAATTCCCTTTGATGAATTTCTACCATAACTAAATGCAGTTGTAGCATTTACAGAGGAACTGAAATATTTATGAGAAAAACCATATAATATACTGTAAAAATCATTGTTTGATTTCTTTAAAATAGACTCTCTACTATGCGTAGCAAAAATATTAGAATGTTTACCAATATTATACCCTAACATAAACATCTTGATATTACCTCCGACCGCAAAACCCAAAAAATACCTTTTATTTGTATAACCGAAATTGACTGACAAGCGTTGTGTCAGAAATGCATTTGAATATTTAAAATATGAAAAACCAGTTTGAATTTGATAATTCAAACTTGATGTTTTACCTGTTCGCGTGTTTCCTTGAAAATTATATGTTAAAATAGGTTGTTCACCAAGAATATTCGTTAGATTCATAAACATGGTCAAAGGAATTGACCCAACAGAATTTCCAGCTTTAGCAAAACTATTTAATTTCACGAAATCAATACTATTGGCTAGTTTCACAAAATCGGCTTTTTTACCTTTGCTACCACCACCCTTATTATCGAAACGAATTTCAGAACCTCTTATAAATAACCCATAACGTTTTTCTGTAACAGCCGCTGAAGGACTATATCCCCAAACATCAACTCTAGTTTGATTACGTTCTTGCGTAAGAATTTTTATTTTATATGAAATTGTGGTGTCAGAATAAGGAGACAAAGTAGTTTCGAAATAGGATTTTTTATTGATATTACCAGCCGAATCTAAAACTAAAAAACCCTTACCAATTTTATTCATACTCACCAAAATTTCTTGATCTTCATCACCATCATTGGATAAATTTACCTGAAAATTAGCTTCATTTTCACCATTTAATAAATAGATACGAGGACGAGGCAAAATTCGCATTTGCCAATTGGTTATTTTGGGTCTACCAGCCACAAAACGAGCAAAAGATATTTGTTTACCTTCGTTAGTATTCACATAAGCTGCAATACTATACTTAGTTCCACCTTTTGCTTTTTTGTCGGTAGCCAAAACCCTAACAGGAACAAACACAGAATCGTTAGGCTTTAAAGTATATTCCCTTTCTTGATTATTTAAAGTTTTCCAACCTGGCGGTAAACTGAGCGATACATTAAACGTATAATTTTTACCGTTATTATTTTTAATTTTTAATACATTGGACATTACTGCCACTTCCTTAAATTCAACTTCATTGAATAAGAAACTTGCAGTAATAGATTTTTTATTTTGTGGTTTACTTTGCGAAAATAAATTCGAACTTGTAAAACACAAAAACACAAGGAATAATGCAATCCTTGATTGAATATTTTTAAATATGTTTAAATAGTATATAATCACTTTTCTACCAAACAAAAATGCACTCTTAATTTATATATGCCAGGTATATATTGATATCCAGGTCTAATTCGATAATCGATGTTGAACGTAAACTCAGAATAATCTACTCCCATATAAGTACCTGGACCATTAACTTGTTGACCCACAGCTGGAGTTGAGGTACAAGTAATGGCATTATCTGGATTAGTATCAATAGTAGAATTAACAATATCGATGCAATCATGATCGGCGGCATAAGTTTCCCATGAACCGTTGGTAATTGGATCTTGACATCCATTAGTCACTCTAACCATCAACTGATCAATAGGCGGTTTATTAGATCCTGTACCAGTTCCATAGGTATCAATTGTTTCCCATTCAGTTTCACTTAAAGCATAATCCATGTTATCTATACACATCACTAATTTCCAACGACATGTAGAAGCAGATGTTGATGAAGTTTTAACTGTCAATTTTAAAATAGTGGAACCACCCATTGTGATACCTCGGGTATATTTTGAAAAACTATTGAATTCAAAATCTTTATTCAAAATCCCATCATCCACATCTAAATAGGATACAGAAGCCAAACGTTCACAAAAATTATTGCCTGTTGTTGATACTATAGTTGGATCAGAACAAATTTGGGAAAAAGAATCAAAAACATTAAATATTAATAAAAAGATTAAAAACTTTTTATAATTTGATTTTAATACATCGTCATTTAAGATGGAAACAAAAATATATCTATAAATAAACGAAACCACTTAATTTTCTAAAATATAATTTTTAATAAACTAAAAAAGGCAAGATTAGAACTCTAATCTTGCCTGTAAAGAGAAATGATTAGTTTTCAACTAATACATATTTCACGTTCATTGTGTAAACACCCGGACGAGCATATTTACCAGTACCTTGGTTTGTTAAAGGAGCTAAAGTTTGATTATTACCACCTTGAGCTGCAGCATTTGTAGCACGAGGGAAAGTAGCAGGTAAACCTGGAACAATACGGTAATCGATTGAATAGTAATAGTTACTATTCGCACCTACTGAAGCAGTACCAGCAGTATTTTCAACTAAATAAGTACCACCAACTACAGCTTCTGAGCTAGCAAATCCACCAGCAATGTATTTTGCATCAGCAGCAGGTCTAACGTAAGGAGTTGGAGTTGCATATACGTTATTTAAACCTGCATTAGCAGTTCCTGAAGGGAAAGCAGTAAAATAATCAGCATCAGCAAAGTTTGCACCAGCAGCAGTACCTACAGCATCAGGATTTGCTTTATCTTGATGCAATTCTAATAAAGTGATAGGTAAAGAAGTTGTTGCGTTAGCATCATTTCCATCACCGTAAGATACTTGGTTATCCCAAATTAAAGTTGAAGAACCAGCAGATGCAGCAGAAGAGAAACCTGCAGCATATAAATCCCAAGATACAGTAGAAGATACTGTTAAGTTTGTAGCACCGTATTGAGTGATACCCCCAACGTATTCAGAAATTTGGTCGAACACGAAATCAACGTTTTGAGATCCTGTCATACCCAATTGCAAAATTGGTTGTAAGTCCATTGTTACGGTAACATTTTGCTCATCAATTAATTGAGCGTTAGTAGTTTTAGCTGACAATAAAGCAGCAACTACAGCAACTGATAAAATAACTTTTTTCATGTTGTTTGTTTTTTAGAGGTTAATTATTGATTTGATTTTTGTTTTTTATTTATCTTTAAACATATTGAGGCTTGTTTAGTATGCCTTCTAAATAATATTCGATTGAATACCAAATAAAACGTTAAATATATGATTTATTTATTGACAACTATAGATTTCACTAGGCTATATAGGGTTAACTGATGAGATAAAAATTATAAATAAAATTCAAGAATAATTAGTAAATTATGTGGTTAAAAGTTATGTAGTGGTTAAATTAATTGTTTTGAACAAATTGGTTTTAAAACTTAAAAAAAATTAAAATTTACATTAATTAACTTTTACAAAACTAATGATTTTTTTGGATAGATTCATAGAAAATATTGAATTAAATTGTTAAATGATTGTTATTCAATAGTAAATTCTAATTCAGCGGTTTGCAATTCTTCTTTATTTCCAAAATCTAATACTGACATTGCAGAATAAGGGCCTTTTTCTATATCAGAAGGTAATTCAACCTCCATCTCTTTTTCGTAACCAGGAAAAACTGCAAATTGTTTCACTTTTAATTTCTCTTGTTTTCCTGTTACGACATTAGTCAATTCAATGTAATTTAAGCAGTAAGCAATACCTGTACCTAAATTTTTTGCTTTTAAATATATGGAACTATTTTTTTTGTCTGTTTTTTTATTAAAATTCATAGCCATAATTTCCACATTATTAACGGTAACATTTGGGGGATTTTGAAATATATTCACACCAAAACCAAAGGTATTTTGAACCCCCATACCAATTGCCTTCCCACTTTTAGGTATGTCTAATTTTTCTCTATCAAGCACCTGATCTATGGTCAAAATAGTCCACATACTCACAGCCATGGAATCGCCTGCAGGAATATCAACCGTTATTGTAACCTGCTTGGATTCACGAGGTTTAAGTTCAATAAAAGTTGGAGAAACAACAATATATTTACTTAGGGCATACATCGAATATTTATCTACTGGAACATCGGTTTTACCATCGGAACCAGCACCAAAATCTTGAAATCCAATTTGAAAATTAAACGGCTTTTTAGTATCGTTGGATACTCTTAAAGTTTTAGATTGTAAAGTTCCAGGCTTCACGTTAAACCTCATGGTTGAAGGAGATACAGACACTCCCACGTCTGGCATCGTATCTATCACCGCTTTTTTAATAGGAGCAACTGTTGGCGTTTTAGTTGCTTCGGGTAAAGTCTTTTTTACAGTAGTTGTATCTCCTAATCCACGACGAATTTGCTGTGCAAAAGACACGTTAGTTAATAAGACACAAAAAAAGGATAAAATAACAAAGATATTCCTCATAGGTATAGTGTTATTGATAAAATTTAACTTAGCGAAAATACAATTAATTTTTAAATAGTTTGTATAAAAATGGTGGATTTTCAGAATTTATGATTTTTAAAAGGTAAACGCCTGAAGGAAAATTGGCCACATTGATGATTAAAGATGACTCGTCAACTTGTATTTTGTAAATTAATTTACCGGCCATATCGTAGATATATACATAAGCCTTTTCAGAAATACCTTGTATGTACAAATTGTCGGTTGCAGGATTTGGGTAAATAATCAAATTGGGTTCGTGGTATGAATTGATTTCTGTACAATTTTCTACCAAAATCGAATCCCTTGCTTCATTAGAACAACCATTGTTATTTGTATATTGATAGGTTAAAACATGGTAGCCATCGCCTGCTAAATTGGGGTTGAATTGATTACCATTTTCTAAACCGAAGCCTGAAAATAGGCCACCTGAGGGCAAGCCCTCTTGTAATGCAAAAGCTTGTGCTTGCAAACACACCACTTTATGTTGTAACGATAAACTAACGGTTGGTGATGGTAATACCTCAATGCTTATTGAATCTTTGGAAGAGCAATGATACACATTGGTATATTGGTAATGAATAAAATGCGAGCCCACACCGGCTATTTTTGGAAGGAAGGTTGCGTCGGATTGCACGCCAATTCCAGATAATAGACCACCTAGAGGGCTGACGGAAAAACTAAATGGCGCGTCTAAAAAGCAAATTGTGTCTGAACCAGCTGAGATAGATACTACGGGGTATGGACTAATCGAAATACGAACAGAATCCATATCACTACAATGATTACCATCTGTAACCGTTACTGAATAGGTACCTGCCTGATTAACCATTAAGGTTGGTGTTGAGTTTCCTGTATTCCATAAATAGGAAGAAGCTCCTGAACTGGCATTCAATACAATGGAATTCCCTTCGCAAATGGTGGTATCGTTAACTAATGAAATCAATGGTGCATTTACCTGCACCGAATTGGAAGCAATTGCCTGACAACCATTAGCATCAGTTATCAATAAAGAAAAGTTGGTGCTTGATAAAGGAGAAACCTTTGCGGTGTATTCATGTGATGGTTTAACCAAATGACTTGGTAGCCACTGATAAGATAAGATAGTGTTTGTATCTTTAAATACTAAACTCCAACGATGTAATTGACCGACATCCCCTTGCGATATATCTTTTATTTGCAATTTCCAGATTCCGTTAGAAGTTCCACTCAACTGGGATAAAGATTGCTTTGGCAGAAAAAAACCGGTGAATGGCGGCAACCCATCATTAATAGAAGTAGTTGCCTGATTAGTAAATGCCGTTCGTATAAAATTAGCTCCCGTAATACCATTATTGACTGCCAAATTAACAGAGGAACCATTGGGAGCTATTAAACTAATCACCAAATCTCCATCAAACGGATGTATCAATGAATCTATTCTAACTTCAGCTAATTGAAATGCCTCTCCTTTAACTCCCTGAACCTGAATGGATGAATACATTCCTTGTTGGTTATTATCAGGAATTGACAAAGGCCCATCTGTGCTAAAAAATCGAGGTAAATCATTTATTCCCAAACCATTAACAGCCACTGAAGGTTCTAATAAAATACTATCACGCTTACATATAGAGTGTAACGTCTCGGCAAATGAAACTTTAGGATTTTGCGAATAGAAGGTTTGACGGAGCGTATCATTTGTTGGGTTAATATCTCCAGAAGGAACATTAGAAAAAATAACAAACCGGTACGTTCCCGCTTTTTGTAACTGATCGCATGTCGTAATGGTATAAGTCGCTTGTTCATTCGAATTTAACTGTCCCTGATCTAAAGACAAAGAATACGTATTACTTGCGTTTCCATTACTAATGGTCGCTATTAATTGAATTGGTTCTAATTCCATATTCATCGATAAAGGACCTGTGTTTTTTACAGACACCGCAAGAGGCTCGGTGGATGTGTAGCAGTTCTTTTGAATAGGAGAAACTACATTCATCAGTGAAACATCATAACTTGCTACTTTTGAGCATGCTATATCGTCCAAGTGTAAATCACAATTGCCATCAGCTAATAAGCCATCAGTGGCTAAAAAAGCCGGAATAATTTCCTGTCCGGCATAGTTTTTTAACATGACATAAAACTGACTAAACACATTCGTTAACCCAGAACTTGCTGTTACAGAATCTACTTTCTGAAAGCTAAGCCCACAATCAGTTGATATCAAGACATATAATTTGTCATCGGCACCCATCGAACCAACCGCAGAACTTCCTGCCGACGTAACAGCTGCCTTGTATGATAATATGGCATTAGAAGTAGGTATAATTTTGGGGCCAATTATCCACTCGTGTTTATTGTTACTACTTAGATTAAATTTTGCATTTGTATTAACCAATGAAGCTGAAATCCAAGCAGAAACTGTACCTGAAGGAATAGCTCCCGATGCCTCGTACCAACCCGAAAAAAGCGAAGATAGATTCGTACTGTTGTAGTTGGTAAAATCTACCTGAAAAGGAATGACTCCGGGCGCTGTATTAGTAACCACAACTTTAGCCAAAGTATCATTCGATTCGAGCTGGTCTCCAGATAATTTAGTGAAACAAGATAAACTATAAGTACCATAAAAAGATAAATCCATATCTCCAACGGGAATTTGAAGAGATGAAAAGGCAGCAATAGGCTGATTATTGTTAACTGAATTATCTGATAAAACAACTGTAACAGACTGGCTAGATGCACCTGATAACGAAACAGAAACCGTTAAAGAATGAACTGATAAATCAAGTGGAACACCTGTATTGTTAATCAACTCTACACTAATTGGCTGATTGGCTGAATAACAACCTGAAATACTAGAAGCGGCAAAAGCTAATGGTTTCACGTCAATAGTCAACGGTATAAATTCATCAGCACCGATATCTCCGGGATTAGTGCGCGAATCTCCTTCAATATCCTTGGTTATATAAGGCACCAACGCTTGATTAGATGCCGCAGCGTTTAATGAAGGATTGGATACATGTAAATTGGAAGAAGATACAAAGAAAGGGTTTACATGAATTGAATGGGCATCTTGGGTAAAATTAGATTGCCAATTGGCCAATGTGGCAAAGTCCGTAGAACTTCCGTTTCCGATAAAACCATTGGTAGCATGATGGATGTACAAATCATTGTAATCAGATACAGAACCCACATTGCCAATGGATGTTGAAGAACTGCTTTTCCAGCAAAAATGTTTGGCAGAACCTGCTTGTGCAGAAGTGAAATTAGCCAAAACATTATTCAAAATTTTAAAAACTGGACCTGAAACCGTAGCAGTTTCTAAACAAGCCGAGGAGGCATTTACAGCGGAACTGCCATCTATATTGACAGAATTATACGCCACCTCCATCACCGAAGAGGCATGCCCTCCTCCACCCTGTTGTAAATTGATTCCTCTTAAAATTCTTGCAGAACTTGAGCCTCCAGCATAAGCGCTAGAAATTTCGGATACAAAATTATTATAAATACGAATCGTATGAACACCAAAAGTTGAAGCTGGTAAATTTGCTCTGATACCACTCACAATTCCCGTAGAGCTTGGACTATTATTTCTAATAGAACGAATACGATTATTGAAAACCTCAGTGATTCCGTATCCATTCTCAATAAAAATACCTTGCAGTGAAGTTTGCGTAGCTATGTTTTGAATTTGATTATATGCAACAATAGCATTTTTTTGATTTCTGATCCATATTCCGGCACACGATACTGTAGAACTTCCACCACCAATATCATAAGGTTGACTACTTCCTATTACACAATTCGTCACCAGGCAAGTATCATCTGGAAATGTAGGATTTCCGTACAATACAATACCCGAAAAACAATTTTGAATCATTACCGAATCAAACGTATTCATTTTATTAATACCAGTTATTCCTGATAATACACCTGAGGAATTTTGGAAAATTCCTATAGAATTGCCATTCGTTCTATCCAGGGCTACTGAACAATTTTTTATCGTATTATATTGAGCACCATTATTATCTGATGCGTTTAATAGGTAATAGCCATACTCCATTTTCTCAACATTAGAGACGGACGCACTATTGTTTTCCACATCTATTCCATCAAACGTCACATAATCGGATCCCTTTAATGTAAAACAGGCATCCGAGGCGCCAATACCGTTTTTACCCACAAAACGCGGATTATTACCAGTTCCCGATTTCAAAAACCGAATCGGTTGATTTACGTTTCCTGATGCCGTGATGACTTGAGGAGATTCTGTAAAAATCAATCCTGCTTTTACTCTAAAATCAACTTGCCCGCTCACTCCATGCACATTTAAATAGGCTATGGCATCAGAAAAATTATTAAAATTACCTCCTGAAAGTGGTAAATTTGAAGAAGTTGGTAAGGTGTTATTAATTGTGTAAACTCCATTTAATGGCGACAAGACCTCGCTATATAAATAAATGTCGTCAACTGAGGCAGGTGCTGTTTGAGATGCAGATGTAGAATCATTTTGCCAGGTAAATAGTAATCGACAGGTCGTTCCTGCAAAAGATTCGGGCAAAAAAGTACTGACTTCAGTGTAATTATTAATTTGAGTGGGGTCTTTAAATAATAGCGTTACCCCTTCTAAGGTATAATTACTAGACGCTGGTAAATTAGCAATCGGAACAAATGTATTGGAAGCAACATATACTAATAAACGATCGAAATTAGCCTCACCAACTGATTTGTACTGAAATTTTAACTGAATGGCTTTATGATTTGCGGGAATAAAGACATCTCGATAAAAATGCGAAGATTGAACTTTATTAATATTATAACCATAGGTCGCACCTGAATTACCAGAAATAAAAGCAGACTGATTACCAGAATAGGGATTTGCCGCACTTGAAACTTCCCATGTGTTGATATTTGAATTAATAACAGACCAACCATTCGCAGACAAACCTCCTGGTAATTCGAAACCTCCTTCTTTTTGAGGATCAATCAAAAGGGTTTGAGAAAACAGATTGACCGTTTTAATTAAAATAAACAAAATGCAACAAATACTAACTCTCATCACATACCACAGTTTATTTTGATTTGCTCATTCACCTTGTATCGTTTTTTAAATTCGAAAAACAAGTGTCATAAAACTAACTATATTCATGACACTTGTTTAAACTTTGTTATTTTTTATCGATGATAAATAATAATCTCTTTTGTCCTAATTGTATTACCCTCTTTATCAATCACACTCACATAATACAAACCATCTGCCCATTTTGAGCTATTCAAAGAAATGTTCGTATCTAACTGAGGCATGATCACTTCACTAAATACTACTTTTCCGTCTATAGACATAATACGCAACATATAATCCATATCGGATGCCTTATCGATTTGAATATTTAATTCATGGTTAGCAGGAATAGGATATAGTCTGATATCAATGGAATCTTGAGTTTCAATAGGCGCAATATCTAAATCAACAATACTAAATTCAACTATCGCCATACAATTATTCTCGTCTATAACAGAAGCAGAATACGTTCCTGAAGCTAAATGATTCATTTCTTGTTCAGCATACACCTCTGAATTCCAAGCATATCGGTAATTGCCAGTTCCACCCTTAGCACTAATGACAGCTTGTCCATCATTTTTGCCTCGATATGAACAATGATTCATCACCATAGGTTTAGCCTCTAATACCGGAGGCTGATTAACCATAAATTCAGCCATTGTTTCTTCGCCTTTAGAGTCGGTTACTTGTACTGTATAAGTTCCAGCCGATAATTCAGATAACTGATTAACCGATACTGCTTTATCATTATTCAGTACCTTATAAGTAAATGGGGCTACACCACCCTCTGTATATATCTCGGCTTGTCCGTTTTTAGCACCATGACAAGTTGGATTTTTAACCGTTACACTTCTGATACGTAATGCACTCGTACCATTGATGCTTAAAGATGCAACATTAGCATTACTACAAGTCGTCAATGCCTGAGCTGTAATGATACCTGACGTAAAGCCCGCACCGTAAGATACCGTAATGACATTACTTCCTTGTCCGGTTACTATACTCATTAAGCCATTAGAAACATTCCAAGTATAAGAACTGACTCCTGAAATAGGTGCGGTTGAATAAGTCGTCGTTGTATTTTGACCTACCAAATTCAAGACCGTAGATAATCCGGAAATTGCATTGGTGGTAGTTGGTGATTTTGAAACTCCTAAATAACATTTTGCACTACTTCCACATCCAGTGGCAGACATACATGAAATTCTGTAACTTAAAAAAGTAGATTTAAATTTAACAGTAACTGTATTTGTTCCTTGTCCAGACATAATAGTTGCACTAGTGCCTACATCCCATTGATACATTGTGGCTCCTACAACAGGTGGAGCATAATATGTAACCGTATTTGTAGTTCCAACAACGGAACAAACAACTAAAGGACCAATTATTTGAGAAGGTGGGGTTGGTGCAACACCTAATGTTTTAGTTCTAGGTGAAGAAGAATTTCCACAATCATTAATTGATGTGACGGTTACCGTACCTCCAATAAAATTAGATCCAAAAAGTATATTAGCACTTGTACTGCCTTGACCTGCTGTAATAGTTGCGTTAGCTGGTGCTGTCCAACTATAACTTACAGCTCCATTTACAGCAGCAATGCTATAAACAGATGAATATCCAGGTATTATACATGAAGAACCTGAAATAATTCCCGGTGTTGCAGCATTAATATTAACCACAGCCAATTGATTGGAGCTTCCATTACCACAATAAGAAGCTACCGCCACATTAATAGTACCGGTTGTAAATCCGGATGGATAACTAACCTGAACAACATTTGTACCGGCACCTCCTACAATAGATGCTCCACCATTCACCGTCCAAGAGTAAGAAGAAGCGCCAACGACAGGAGCTACAGAATAAGTTGCGGTTCCCGAATTCACATAAGAACAAACAACCTGATCTCCTATTATACTTCCTACACCTGTACTATTAGATAAAGATAACGCTAATGACTGAGGATTACTCCAACCACAATTGTCACCAACAATTACTTGTAAATTTCCGGCAACAAAACTTGATGTAAATGTCATGGTAATCATATTCGTTCCATTTCCACCGGCAATAGTTGCTCCTGATGGAGGTATCCAAGTGTAAGTTGTGGCACCTACAACAGGCGCTACTGAATACGTAACCGCCACTGTGCCACTTAAATAAGAACAAACATTGGTAGGGCCACTTATAGTACCTGTGGAAGGAGCTTGAATTGATGAAATTGTCAAATATTCCATAGCAGAAGAACCGCACTGATTTGAAGCCATTACAGATATTCTTCCATTTTTATAAGAATTACTAAATAAAACATACGATGTGTCATTCATTTGACCTGAAACAAGGGATACACCAGATGGTAAACTCCAATAGTAATTCGTTGCTAAGTATGAAGTGTCAGAAATAAATCTCACACCACCACCTTGGCTACCTAAACAAATAGATGTAGAACCGGTAATGACAGACGGTTTGTTCGGAGCGTGAATCAACGTAAATATCGAAGCATCACTCACTCCACAGGTATTAGAAGCCGTTACAGATAATGGTCCGGTGAAATAATCAACACTAAATTTAAGGGCCATTGTATAAGAACCTTGACCGCTTAAGATAGTCGAACCATAAGGAGGTGTCCAAGAATAAGAATTGGCACCCTCAATTGGTGTTACACTATACGTATTATTTCTTAAGGTGCTACCACAAACACTTCCTGCTAAAGCCGGTTGGGTAGGTCTAGCTGTTACGTAGAGTGTGGTCGTTGTAATGGTATTATTTAAACTAAAATTAACTGCTATAACACCATCCACAAATCCATCGTAATAGTTGACTTGTGCGGTTGGAGAATTTACACCTGCAACAATTTGAAAATCCGAACCCACAGCTGTCCATGTTAAAGAACTTGCCGCGCCACAAGGAGATGCGATGGAATACTTCACAATACCATTATCAATGTAATTACACACTACTACCGATCCAACAATTGGATTTAAAATTACGGCCGATGAGCCAGTAATGACAGACAATACTTTTGTACAACCTTTACTATCTGTAACAGTTACCGAATAGGTTCCTCCATAAATATTAGATAAATCCTGGGTAGTTGCCCCATTGTTCCATAAATAATTATAAGTTGGTGTGCCTCCCGATACGGTTAAATTAATGCTACCGTTATTCGTAGCACAAGTTGCATCTATATGTGTTTCTGTTAAAATAATTTGTGTTGGTTGAGAAATAGTAGTAGTATATGAAGTTAAACATCCATTACCATCTGTAATAGTAACGCTATAACTTCCAATCGCTAATCCGGCGATGGTTGTACCTGTAGTTGAATTACTCCACAAATAAGAATAAGATCCTGTCCCTCCTGTAGGGCTAACACTTGCCACCCCATCCGAACCATTATAACACGATACATCGGTATAACTTCCATTTGCTACCAAAGCTGCCGGATTAATAATGGCAATGGCTCCTGTTTTAATACAACCATTATTATCAGTTACTCGTAAACTATAAGTACCTGTTGCTAAATTACTAATACTATAGGTTGTAGCACCTGTACTCCAACTATAAGTGTAAGCTGGTGTTCCACCTGAAACGGTTGATGAAGCTGTTGCATCATTACTATTGACACATGAATTATTTGTCGACGACATAGTTAAAGTAATACTAGTAGGTTGAGTAACTACGATTGACGTTACAGCGTTACAACTGTTAGCATCTGTTACTGTGTAACTATAACTTCCGGCAGTCACCGTGTAAGTTCCTGTACCTGTATAAGCAGGAGTTCCACCAGTTGCCGAAACGGTTACTGTTGCATTTCCTCCATAACAAGCTATGGTAGAAGAGCTAACTGTTAAAGCTAAAGGTGTTGCTTGAGTAATGATAACCGAAGTTGTTGCAGTACAACCGTTAGCATCCGTCACCGTTACGCTATATGAACCAGACGAAACACCTGATAGTGTTGCACTTGTGGTGGCATTGCTCCATAAGAAAGTATAGCCTGAACCAATCGTTCCTCCAGAACCTGCAACCACAGCTTGTCCGTCAGTACCACCGCTACACTTCACAGCAGAAGAACCAACAATAGACGCCGATAAAGGTGAAGGTTGAGTAATAGCAACGGTCGCAGTAGAAGTACAACCATTTGCATCTGTTACTGTTACTTGATAATTTCCTGCAAATAAACCTGCCGTTAAAGAAGCATTTGGTGTAGAACCACTTGTCCACACGTAAGTGTATGGCGCTGTTCCACCGGTTACTGAAGCTTGCGCTGAACCGTTATTTTGTCCAAAACAGGCAACATTCGTTGAGCTTGCTATGCTCGCTGCTAAGACTGCTGCTGGTTGAGTAATCGTGACGCTCGCTGTTGTTGTACATCCATTGGCATCCCTGATGATGACACTATAGGTGCCTGCAGTTAATGAACTCAAATCTTCTGTGTTGGAACCGGTGCTCCATGTGTAGGTATATGCTCCTGTCCCTCCGCTAACGCTTAGGTTCGCTGCGCCGGTAGTGTTGCCAAAACATAATACATTCGTTCCTGCTATGCTCGCTGCTAAGGCTGCGGCTGGTTGAGTGATCGTGACGCTCGCTGTTGTTGTACATCCATTGGCATCGCTGATAATCACACTATAGGTGCCTGCGGTTAATGAACTCAAATCTTCTGTGTTGGAACCGGTGCTCCATGTGTAGGTATATGCTCCCGTGCCTCCGCTAACGCTTAGGTTCGCTGCGCCGGTATTGTTTCCAAAACATAATACATTCGTTCCTGCTATGCTCGCTGCTAAGGCTGCGGCTGGTTGAGTGATGGTTACGCTCGCAGTCGTTGTACATCCATTCGCATCGCTGATGATGACACTATAGGTGCCTGCGGTTAATGAACTCAAATCTTCTGTGTTGGAACCGGTGCTCCATGTGTAGGTATATGCTCCCGTGCCTCCGCTAACGCTTAGGTTCGCTGCGCCGGTACTGTTACCAAAACATAAAACGTTCGTTGAACTGGCTATGCTCGCTGCTAATGCCGCTGCTGGTTGGGTGATGGTTACGCTCGCCGTTGTTGTACATCCATTCGCATCGGTGATTAATACGCTATAAGTGCCTGCTGATAAACTGCTAAGGTCTTGGGTACTGGCTGAATTACTCCATGCGTAGGTGTATGGACTTGTGCCGCCACTTACACTTAAATCAATCGCACCGGTACTGTTACCAAAACATAAAACGTTCGTTGAACTGGCTATGCTCGCAATTACTTGTTTCACAACCATTGCCCCTGAAACTGTTGTAGTGGTTGAACCACAACTACCTGAACCAGAAACCACACAGTAATAATAGGTTGTTCCAGCTACCGAAGCAGAAGGAGAGTAAGAATTGCTCGTTGCTCCGCTAATTGAAGAACCTCCACTGTAAGAAGCACTGGTATTACTATACCATTGGTAAGATATACCGGTACCAGAGGCTGTAACCGTTAATGGTGAAAAACTGCTATTGATACAAACTGTTTGAGAAGCTGTAGATTGAGCACTAATGGTTGGTCCGGCATTCACTACGATAGCACCTGAAACTGAACTCGTATTTGAACTTCCACAACCACAAGAAACAATACAATAATAATAAGTTGTTGCCGCTGAAGCAGAACTTGGTGTATATGTATTTTGGTTAGCAGATGGAATTAAAGTACCACCTGTTGCGCTTGATGTTGTATTACTATACCATTGATAAGTTAATCCTGCACCAGTTGCATTTACGGTAAAGGCTGTTAATGCCTCTCCGATACACACTGTTTGGCTTGGTGTGGATTGACTGACAATCAGATTAGTAGGATTTACAGTAATGGTTATACTGTTTGAATTAGCCGGTGAACCACTCACGCAACTCGCATTAGAAGTCATTGTTACCGACACCACATCTCCATTCGTCAAAGTAGAAGTAAATGTTGAATTCGTCGCTCCTGAAACATTTGTTCCGTTTATTTTCCATTGGTAAGCCGGACTCGCTCCGCCATTACTTGGTGTTGCAGTGAATGACGCCGAACTTGCTTCACAAATTAGGGTAGAAGAAGCAACAATAGAAACTGATGCTGCTACATTATTATTAACTGTTACAGTGATACTATTCGAGTTTGCTGGTGAACCAGTCGCACAACCTGCATTTGAAGTCATAACCACACTAATCACATCGTTATTGGCTAAGCCGGTTGAATTATAAGTAGCTGAAGTAGCTCCTCCTATATCAACGCCTTTGTTTTTCCATTGGTAACTCGGACTCGCTCCTCCATTGGTTGGAGTTGCTGTAAAACTCACAGTGCCACCTGAACAAATTGTAGTAGTTGATGAACTAACAGCCACAGACGCAACTGCATTTGTGGTAATCGATATTGTAACCGTATTACTTGTAACTGAAGAACAAATACCACTAGTTACTAAAGCTCTGTAATATTTAGTAGCAGAAAGAGCTCCCATTTGAGCACTTGTTAAAGGACTTGCCGTAGCTCCCGAAATATTACTCCAATTACTATTATCTGTTGACGATTGCCATTGTATGTTTCCTGTATAACCGGATAGTGTGATATCTGATGGAGAATTACTACTACAAATAGTTTGTGAACTGGCAGCTGTTCCACCAACACTCACTGCATCTACTGCTATAGTAATGCTATTCGAGTTAGCTGGTGAACCCGTTGCACAAGTCGCATTAGAGGTCATCACCACGCTAATCACATCGTTATTGGCTAAGCCAGTTGAACTGTAAGTACTTGCTGTTGCACTACCAATATCAACGCCGTTTTTCTTCCA
Source organism: Chitinophaga pinensis (assembly GCA_945860225.1). GTDB lineage: Bacteria > Bacteroidota > Bacteroidia > B-17B0 > Aurantibacillaceae > UBA4416. The sequence goes on from CAMAPT010000017.1 coordinate 71,799, forward strand.
TTGATACGAAGGACTTGCTCCTCCATTGACTGGAGTAGCAGTAAAGCTTACTTCATTACCTGAACAGATCGTCGTGGTAGATGAACTTACTGATACGCTAGCTGCTAAATTTGGATTGACTGTAATTGTAATGCTATTTGATTGGGCCGGTGAACCAGTCGCACAAGTCGCGTTCGAAGTCATCACTACGCTAATGACATCGTTATTAGCTAAACTGGTTGAATTATAAGTACTTGCTGTTGCACTGCCAATATCAACGCCGTTTTTCTTCCATTGATACGTAGGACTTGCTCCTCCATTAGTTGGAGTCGCTGTAAAACTAACAGATGAACCCGAACATATAGTGGCAGTAGATGAACTAACTGATACACTGGCTGCTAAATTTGGATTGATTGTAATCGTGATGCTATTTGATTGGGCCGGTGAACCGGTTGCACAAGTCGCGTTCGAAGTCATCACCACGCTAATCACATCGTTATTGGCTAAGCCAGTTGAACTATACGTACTTGCTGTTGCACTACCAATATCAACGCCGTTTTTCTTCCATTGATACGCAGGACTTGCTCCACCATTGGTTGGGGTAGCTGTAAAACTAACCGATGAACCTGAACAGATAGTGGAAGTAGACGAACTTACTGATACGCTAGCCGCTAAATTTGGATTAACTATAATGGTAATACTATTTGATTGGGCAGGTGAACCAGTCGCACAAGTCGCATTCGAAGTCATCACGACGCTAATCACATCGTTATTGACTAAGCCGGTTGAACTATAAGTACTTGCTGTTGCACTACCAATATCAACGCCGTTTTTCTTCCATTGATACGAAGGGCTTGATCCTCCATTGGTTGGGGTGGCAGTAAAACTGACAGATGAACCTGAACAGATTGTCGTGGTAGATGAACTTACTGATACGCTGGCTGGTAAATTTGGATTCACCGTCATGGTAACCGTATTACTATTCGCAGCACTACAAACGCCATTTGTTACTAATGCTCTGTAATAAGTGGTGGCCGTTAATGCACCCATTTGTGCGCCTGTTAAAGGACTTGAAGTTGCTCCTGAAATATCACTCCAGCTCGAGTTGTCGGAAGATGACTGCCATTGAATGGTTCCTGTATTTCCGGTTAAAGTTACATTAGAAGGTTGATTACCAGAACATAATGTTTGACTGCTACTGGCTGTGCCTGCTACCGAAACTGGATTAACCGTTACGGTAATGGTATTACTATTTGCTGAGCTACATCCATTTAAGGTTACTGCTGAACGGTAATAGGTCGTAGCCGTTAATGTGCCCATTTGAGCACTGGTTAATGTAGACCCTGTGGCTCCTGAAACATTGCTCCATGAACTATTATTAGCTGATGATTGCCATTGAATACTACCCGAATTGCCGGATAAAGTTAAATCTGTTGGTTGAGTTCCTGAACAAATCGTTTGGCTGCTGCTCGCTGTTCCTGCTGTCGATACGGAATTTACAGTAACCGTTAAAGTGTTACTATATAACGCCGTACAACCTGCAGTTGTTAAAGATGCTCTATAATAAGTTGTAACGGCTAACCAACCGGTTACTGCTCCAGTTAAGGTAGCAGAGGTACCTCCAGCTACATTCGACCAAGTACTATTATTGGTCGATTCTTGCCACTGAATGGAACCTGTATGGCCTGTTAAAGTCATATTTGAAGGCTGTGCACCGTAACAAACGGTTTGGGTAGTAGGAGCTGCCGTACCGGCCACAGGTGCTGAATTCACCGTAACTGTAATCACGTTACTGTTAGCCGAACTACAAACACCGCTCGTTACCACGGCTCTATAATAAGTAGTAGCGGTTAATGACCCTGTTTCTGAACCTGTTAAAGGTGATACTGTAGAACCAGAAATATCTGTCCACGTGCTATTATTAGGCGATGATTGCCATTGAATGGTTCCTGTATTACCAGACAAAGCGATATTACTTGGTTGAGTGCCCGAACAAATGGTTTGATTACCACTAGCTGTACCAGCTACTGTGAGCGGATTAACTGTTACTGTAAGTGTATTACTGTAAACAGATGTACATCCGCTATTGGATAAAGCCGCTCTAAAATAAGTCGTAGTGCCCAACCATCCGGTTGTAGCTCCAGTTAACGTAGCAGAAGTTCCTCCTGACACATTCGACCAGGTGCTATTATCGGTAGAAGATTGCCATTGAATATTTCCTGTAGAACCCGTTAAGGTCATATTAGCAGGTTGTGTTCCATAACAAATAGTTTGGGTACTAGCAGCCGCCGCACCTGCCACAGGTGTTGAGTTAACAGTCACGGTAATCACGTTACTATTTGCCGCATTACAAACACCGCTAGTTACTGCGGCTCTGTAATAGGTGGTGGCTGTTAAAGTTCCCATATCTGCCCCTGTTAATGGAGAGACTGTTGCTCCTGAAATATTTGTCCATGTGGAATTATCGGGAGAGGATTGCCATTGAATGGTTCCTGTGTTGCCGGAAAGTGTAATATTACTTGGTTGAGTGCCTGTACAAATGGTTTGACTTGAACTAGCTGTTCCTGCTACTGACAGAGGTGTGACAGTAATTGTTAGGGTATTACTAGAAGCTGAACTGCAACTTCCGCTGGTAACAACGGCTCTATAATAAGTGGTTGTGGCTAACCAACCGGTTGTGGCACCTGTTAAATTGGCAGATGTACCACCTGATACATTCGACCAAGAGCTATTATCTGTAGAAGATTGCCATTGAATAGATCCTGTGTGACCAGAAAGCGTCATGGTTGATGGCGTTGTTCCATAACATATGGTTTGACTACTAGTAGCAGTGCCACCCACAGAAGAACCTATTGTAACAGTAACTGTATTGCTAGTAGCCGAAGAACAAATACCATTGGTTACCAAAGCTCTATAATAAGCAGTGGCAGAAAGATTTCCCATTTGAGCACTCGTTAAAGGACTTGCCGTAGCTCCTGAAATATTACTCCAATTACTATTATCTGTTGACAATTGCCATTGGATACTGCCTGTATTACCTGCCAATGTGATATTCGCCGGTTGATTGCCTGAGCATATTGTTTGATTACTGCTAGCTGTTCCTCCCGCTGAAACGGCATCCACTGTAATCGTAATGCTATTTGATTGCGCCGGCGAACCTGTTGCACAAGTCGCATTCGATGTCATTACCACACTAATGACATCGTTATTGGCTAAACCAGTTGAACTATAAGTGCTTGCTGTTGCGCCACCGATATCAACGCCTTTGTTTTTCCATTGGTAGCTTGGGGTACCGCCATTGGTTGGCGAAGCCGTAAAGCTTACCGCAGAACCTGAACAAATCGTTGTCGTCGATGAACTCACGGATACGCTCGCTGCTAAATTTGGATTGACCACGACTGCTCCTGTAACATTACTGGTAACTGCGCCACTGCCACAACCACTTGTGCCAGTAACCACCGCGTAGTAATACAAGGTACCTGCTGTGGCTGTTGATGGAGCATATACCGATGAGGTAGCGCCTGCTATTAAAACCGTAGAAGCTCCTGTAGTAGCCGCACTGGTATTACTATACCATTGGTAACTTGTGGCCCCCGTAGCCACTACACTGAATGAAGTAGCACTCGCATTTAAACACACCGTTTGTGATGAAGCAGATGGTTGAGTAGTAATTGAAGGACCACCGCCACCACCACCTGATGTTGAAATTGTGACTGTATTTGAATAGGCTGCACAACTTCCACTTCCAGGCCTGGTTATAGCTGCACGGAAATACGTTGTAGAGCTTAAGCTGGCGGTTGTATAGGTTGCTGTTGTAGCTCCGCTACCTCCGGTTACATTAGCCCAACCCGATGTACCATTGGATGATTCTTGCCATTGGATGGTTGCACCTCTTGTAGTATGTCCACTTACTGTAATTGTGGTAGAACCACCAGAACATATAGAAGTTGACGTTGGCGAGGCTGTACCCCCAACCGGAGTTGACGACCCGAAAGCCACTACTACATACTCACCGCTGGTAATTGAAAATCCAGTTGAATTTTTGCAAGAATATGGCGCAACAGTAGTAGGAAAACCAGCCGCTGCTCCCAAAGATTGATAAGTACCCGCCGCATTTAAGGAAGCGGCACTAGGTATATAGGTTACCAAATCTAAATCAGATAAATCGGTTGGGCGTTGAAAAGTTGCTGCTATGGCCGAAGGTGACTGCGCTATGGATTTAAACACCCAATACTCATCAGGGCTTACTCTGCAATACGAACCACCCGACACACTACCGCCACTACCCGCACTAAAGGCCTCGGCTTGTAAAGTTGAACCACTACCATGAGTCATAGCATTAAGAGTAACCGGGTAATATTTACCAGCCTTACCAATATGATAAGTAGCGTTAGTCAAACTACTTACTCCGCGAGCAACGCTAAGAGGACCATTTACATACGATATATCAGAACCACCTAAAACTGTACCTGTTGAAGCTATTGTCAATAAAGTAGTGCTATTGGTCGTTAAAAGTCCATTTGTTAAATTAAGCCCTGATACGGTGCTTGCCTGCGTTAAGGTAACTCCGGTATTGGAAGAAGATAGAGTTTGTGAGTTATTGATGGTTAGTGTACCTGTTAAGGTACTAGGTAAACCAGAACCAGTAATTTGAGCCGCAGAACCGTTGTATTCGTAATTAGCTCCTGAATTAAATGTTCTAGTGGCAGTTAACACAGCTCCTGAGGCTACTCCTGCAACCATTATACCTCCGGTGTGACCCGTTTTTAATGTTGCTCCAGAATTGACTTGAAAAATATTTCTATTGCTAGTTGTAAGAGTAGAACTAAAAGATGGTATTACATAAGTACCCATATCAAGCGTACCGTTTACGTAAACACCTCTTTGATAGTACCTAGTATTAGTTGCATCATAAGAACCATGACAGTATATTTCTGAAAGTAGAGTTATACTAGCTCCACTTGAAATATTCCAGTCCCAATTAGCTCTTTTACCAAACTCATTTACCATAGAAGAAGTAGGTAGCTTTAAAGTTTTACCAACACCATTCATTGTAGCGTTAACATATCCTGTCTTTGTATCTGCATTGGCAGCAGACTGTGCACCTGAGGTACCTCCAGATAAATCAACATTACCTGAAAAATTCCATGTACATGAACTATTGGCGGATGTTGCATTTGTACCATAAAAACTTCCTCCCGTAACTGAAACATTCCCAGTAACGTTTAAAGTATGACCGCTAGTAGTAGCATAAGTACCATAAAAAGTTCCTCCTGATACAGATAAATTACCAGAAATATTAAGTACTCCGCTACCTCCACTATTTTGAGATTGTATAGCCACTATACCTCCTTCTACCGTAAAATTACCTCCTACATTCCAAGTATATGAGGTTGTAGCTGAGCAATATAAAGAACCGGTATTTGAGTTTTGCATTTTAAAGTCTCCATTCCACGTAACAGTGGCGCCAATAAGAACATGAGCAGTTTGTGAGGCACAATTCCAAGTAACATGATGAAAATTTTGATCTAATCCACTTAATGGTGTTCCAGTATTATTAGTTATACCTGTAACATACATTAACGAACCAGAATCCCAAGTTGCTGTAGGTATAGCAAAACCATTGCAATTATGCTCATAAGTACCGCCATTTGCTACTCTCATGGTACCGGTTGTAGTTAGGGTAGTACCCGTTCTTTTGTGGGTACCATATACATAATAATCAGGAGTGGAAGATCCAGCACCAATTACAAATGAAGTACTGGCACTTTGAACAAATGTTTTACCAGACGCTACTTGACATTGAGCATTAGAGGATGCGACATTAAATCCTATAGTTCCAGATTGTCCCGTACTTTCTAAAGTTTGGATACCAGAGGTACCATTTAAGTAAATATTTCCAGATGTTGAACCACTTTTTGATAATGTACCTGCCGTATGAGTAAAATTGCCCTTAACATATAAATGAGCTTGAGAAACACTAGAATTAGTTAAATCTAAAGTACCACCTGATATTATTACATTACCTGTTACATAAACTTTCGCTCCTCCACCTGAAATATTGTCGGTATTAGTATGAATTCTAAACAACCCTCCGGTTACGGATAAATCACCACTAATATTCAACGTATTAGTTCCACTACTTTGATGTGATGAAACTAAAATTGTTCCTCCACTTATGGTTAAATTATTTCTAATTGTCCTATTATTACCATCATTGGAAAAAAATGTATGAGAAGCACTAGTACTATGAATTAAATTATAATAACTTCCAGTAGCAATACTAGATACTGTTGCTGCCCCTGAAACTTCAAGTGTTGATCCATCACTAAAAGTAATTCCAGTCAATGACATTGCGCCATTTACATGCTTATAATAACCACCTGAGTTTACTATTATAGCTGCACTTGCACTATTTGAAACTGTACCATTAACAACGAGAGTACCGTTTAAGGTTAAATCATTACCAGTTCCATTAGCTACTGTCATTGTTGTACCTGAAGGAACGGTTAAAGTTTTTGATGCAGCCACCGTTGTTTCGTCGATGCTAATAGATACATTTAGAGTAACGTTGTGGCTAACTGTAATTGAGCTTGTTGTGCTTGTAGGATATTGTGTTGCCGCAACCCATGTGGTACCATTTATACTTCTTTCCCAGATGGCAATATTTGACCAATTTCCATCACTTATTGTTCTGTATTGATATGTTGTGGATGAAGGTACAAATTCACCCGATGCCACATGAGCTGCATCACCTGCATATCCATTAAAAGTAATTTGAGTTAATTGAGTTGCATCTAAACCTGAAGCTGAAGTCCCAAAAAATAGTTGCCCTGCCGTACCCGAACTTCCAGCTGTACCGGCCCAATCGGTAATAGTTAAAACTCCCGACCATCCGAGTATATTACTAGCAGAAAAAACAACATCTTGTGTCGCATCTGTACCAGCAAAATCTATCGTCGAGTTTGAGTTTAATTTCAATGTTCCGAATGTTTCGGTATAACCTGTTGTTGATGCGTCAACACCAGTTGCATATGTACCACCATCCAAGATTAATTGGGTATTAGGGAAAACATTATCTGCTCCATTTTCTAAACGACCTGCATTAACGGTTGTTGTTCCTGTATAATCACTAGCAACCGAAAGTCTTAAGGTTCCAACATCAGATTTTATAAGTCCTCCGCTACCAGTAATTTTTGTACCAGATACAATAATAGTACCCGTACCTGCAAATGTCACATCATATCCCGCGTTTGTAATTCCTCCAGTTAATGTTAACGATGTTCCTAAATTTTCAATGGTAGATGCAGATCCTAAAGTTATGGCACATGGCAAAGTACCTGTTCCAGTTCCATTAAAGATGGCCCCATTCGAAGAATATCCTGTACTATTAATTGTAATCGCTTCCGTTGTAGCAAATGCTTTACCATTCACATCTAATGAACCTCCATTATTAATAGTGGTTCCGCCACCATTCGTTCCTAAGGGTCCGTCTGTTGTGGCACTACCAGCTGAACCTAATTTATAAATACCATTATTAATAGTAACGGCACCTGAAAAAGTATGAGCTCCATCGACCGTCAAAGTACCTGATCCATTCTTAGTAACACCTCCAGAGCCCGACATAACTCCTGTGCCAATATTCACTGAATTTGAACCATCAATAGTTAGCAGAAAACCCGCATTATTAATAGTACCAGTTATTGAAATATCACCCGATGTTGCTTCAATTTCTGATGCTGAACCTAATACAATAGCGTTATTAAATGAAGAAGCTGTTGATGATGAATTAGTTATTGCACCATTATTATTATAACCAGATCCATTAATAGTTATTGTTCGACCCGATGATGAGGATAAACTATAACCATTTAAATCTAAAGAGGTCCCATTAGCAACAATTACATTTCTACCGGCAAGAGCACTAGATTCTCCTAATGGTCCTGATGTTTGAGTTCCTGCTATACCTAATTTTAATATTCCGTTAGAAATTGTATATGCTCCAGTATTAGTATTCAAGCCAGAAAGGGTTAAGGTTCCAGCACCTGATTTAACGAAACCTAAAGTACCTGCAGTATTTTTTATAACACCAGAAAAGGTAGTGGAAGTTCCATCAGCACCACAAGTTAACGTAGGCGTGCCCGATAAACCATCTATAACTCCGGCACCCGTTATGGAGCCTACCTCTTCTGAAAATCCGGCTAGATTAAAAGTACCACTTACTGTTACCGCACTTCCGTTTGGAATAACACCAGCTGCGCCTAATTGTAATTTAGACCCCGAACCAATTGTAGTGGTTCCGCCATAACTATTTGCTCCTGATAAAATAATAGGCCCTGCTGCACCGGCAGTTGAAAAATTGTATGTAGAAGCCCCATCATCTATTACCCCACCAATGGTTAATGAATTGGTTGCATTACTTTGTCTTATTTCTGTATTGGCACCCATGGTAAAATTACCTGTGCCCATATTTAAAGAACTCGAACCTGTGAATGT
>CAMAPT010000018.1 GCA_945860225.1 Chitinophaga pinensis
GTTATAAACTACCTTTTCTTGCTTTATCGACATCAATCTTATTGCTGGCAGGTTGTTCTCCAACAGAGCCTACTTCTTCTTCAGACTGACGAGGCCATTTTACAAATTATTTTTGAGAAATCCACCAACCATTTTTCAGTACATTACCATTTAGCCTAATATTTTAAACCGATCCTTTTAAAAATGAAGCATTTAGCTTTAACGCTCAATAAAAAATCCACTTAATAGTGGATTTTTTATTGAGGAATATATCATAAATATTAATGTTCCTTATTTGATAATCATTAAATGTTATAGCTATTAAGCAATTTGATTATCGTTAGCATTACTAGGGTTAGTTACTATAACTGTTTTTTCTTTTTCTTCTGCAACATACTTTTCAAAAGGTCGTTTACCAAAAATAGCTTCTAAATCCTCCTTAAAGATAACTTCCTTATCTAACAATTGTTCAGCTAATTGAGTTAATTTAGCTTTGTTGGCAATTAAAATTGCCTTGGTCCTTGCATAGGCAATATCTATCATTTTTTTGACCTCTTCATCAATAATTTTAGCAGTATTTTCACTGTACGGTTTATTTAAACTATATTCATTTTGACCTGTGCTATCGTAATAACTTACATTTCCAATCTTTTCATTTAATCCATAATATACAATGCTAGCATAGGCTTGTCGAGTTATTTTTTCTAAATCGCTTAAAGCCCCCGTGGAAATTTTCCCGAAAATAACTTCTTCGGCTGCTCTTCCGCCCAAAGTGGCACACATTTCATCGACAATTTGCTCGGTCGTTGTAATTTGGCGCTCCTCAGGCAAGTACCATGCGGCCCCCAAAGAACGACCTCTAGGAACAATTGTTACCTTAATTAAAGGAGATGCATGCTCGCACATCCAACTCACGGTAGCATGACCGGCCTCGTGAAAGGCAATCACTCGTTTTTCGGCAGGTGTAATAATTTTATTTTTCTTTTCAAGACCTGCGATAATTCTGTCAACAGCATCTAAAAAATCTTGTTTATTGACTTGTTTTTTATTGGCGCGAGCTGCTATTAATGCCGCCTCATTACAAATATTTGCAATGTCTGCACCACTAAACCCTGGCGTTTGTTTGGCCAAAAATTCAATATCAACAGAATCGTCAGTTTTAATTTTTTTCAAATGAACTTTAAATATTTCTTGGCGTTCAATTACATCTGGCATGTCAACATAAATTTGTCTATCAAAACGTCCGGCACGCATTAATGCTCGATCTAATATATCAGCCCTGTTGGTAGCAGCTAAAATAATAACACCGCTATTAGTTCCAAAGCCATCCATCTCTGTTAATAGCTGATTTAATGTGTTTTCTCTTTCATCATTTCCTCCAGCCGCTGCATTTTTGCCACGAGCTCGTCCAATGGCATCTATTTCATCTATGAAAATAATACAAGGAGCTTTTTCTTTAGCTTGTTTAAATAAATCTCTAACACGAGAAGCTCCAACTCCAACAAACATCTCAACGAAATCGGAACCAGATAATGAGAAAAAAGGCACTTTGGCTTCACCAGCAACTGCTTTTGCTAATAAAGTTTTACCTGTTCCCGGAGGCCCAACTAATAAAGCTCCTTTTGGAATTTTCGCTCCTAAATCTGTGTATTTTTTAGGGTTTTTTAAGAAATCAACAATTTCCATAATTTCAATCTTCGCGCCATCTAATCCTGCAACATCGTTAAATGTTACATTAACATTTGAATCTTTATCAAAAAGAACAGCCTTCGATTTTCCGATATTGAAAATTTGCCCCGCTCCTCCAGCTCCACCTCCGCCCATACGACGCATCATTACTATCCAAAGAACTACCATAATGGCAATTGGTAACATCCATCCCAAATGATCACTCCATTCTGTTCTATCTTCTCTTGACGGAGAAACACGAAGGTATACAGGTATATTGGCATTGTTTTGAACTGAACGAACTTGTTCTAAAAAATCCTTAACATCAGGTATAGATATTTTGAAGTGAGGTCCCGGAACGTTTTTAGGTTCTGCAAAATACGGTGTCATTTTTCCGGATTTATCAATCACCGAATAACGTGGTAATTTTAAACTATCCTGATTAATTTTTATTTCGGCAAATTTTTCGTTAACAATCACAATTTCTCTTACATCGCCTTTAGCTAGCATGTTTTGTTCAAATTGAGTTTGTCCAATTTCGTAAATTCTTCCTTCAAATTCTTGACCAAAGAACACGAATCCCAAAAGTCCTACAATAACTAAACCGTATATCCAGTAAAAACTATTACCACCATTATTCCCATTGTTATTAGAACCTCCAAAAGGATTAGATGCTTTTTTTCCAAAGCGATCCTTCATTTTTTCAAATTGTTTTTTTCTTTCCTCTTCAGGAGAAGAAACCGGAGTGGGTTCGGTGTTTTCCTGTATATTTTCTTTTTGTTCGTCGCTCATAATTCAATTGTTAACTTATGGTTGATATGTTTGTTTTTTAGTCAGCGATATTGGTTACTTGACCATCTGCCCATAGTCCTTCGATATTGTAAAATTCTCGTGTTGTTTTCATGAAAACGTGAGCTACAATGTTCACATAATCAATAAGAATCCATTCAGCATTTTGATACCCTTCGCTGTGATATGGCTTTTCTCCAGTGTTTTTAATAACCGATTCTTCTAAAGAATCAGCAATCGCATGAACGTGGGTTGAACTGTCAGCATCACAAATTATAAAGTAGTCGGCTATCCTGTTCTCTAATTCAGAAATGTTAATAATGGTGATATTTTTTGCTTTTTTATCTTTCATTCCCTCTACTATAGAATCAAGTAAACTAGTAGTTTGCTCTTTTGTAGCGGATTTTCTAGGACGTTTAGCGCCACTAGTGATTTTCTTTTTATTTTCGGTATTAGCAATACGATTGGCTTCTTTTTGCGCTTCTTCTTTTTCAGTGAGAGGTTTTTTTGCAACTTTTTTAGGGGATGCTTTTTTTACTGAACTCGCTTTCTTCGTTGCACTTTTTTTTACAGGTATTTTTGACATATTTTTTTATTGCTATTGCTATTCCGTTTTTTACTTTTGTTTACTTATGAAAAACAAATTTAACCTTTTTGACTAAATGGAAACATTGTTTATTGGAAAGAACTTGCTTTTTTTACACGAAGTAGAAAGCACCAATACTTATGCCATAGACTTGTTAAGAAGTGTTAATGTGATTGAGGGTACAATTATCTACGCTAATCATCAAACAAAAGGTAAAGGTCAGAGAGGGGCTTCTTGGCGCAGTGAAATAGGGCAAAACATTACGGCCTCTTACATTTTAAAACCTCACTTTTTAAATCAAAAAGATACCTTTTATTTGAGTAAAATAAGTGCGTTGGCAGTTTATGACGCATTGACGGATATTCTTTTAGATAGTCATTATGACATAAAAATTAAATGGCCTAATGACATATTAATCAATCGTCATAAAATAGCCGGTATTTTAATTGAAAACACCTTTAGTGCTTCCTCGTTGCAATATGCTGTTATAGGAATAGGAATAAACATTAATCAGGTTAATTTTGAGGATATTAACTATTTAGTAACTTCCTTGAAACTTCTTACAAAAATGAATTTTGAGAAAGAGTATGTTTTAAAATTAGTATCTCTAAAATTAGAAAAATGGTATTTAAAGTTGAAAAATCAACAACTTGAATTTATTGATAATCATTATAAAAAAGCTTTATATGGGATGGATGAGAAACAAATGTTTAAAAATAGAGATTCAATTGAGTTCGAAGGCGAAATTATTGGAGTTAATCAAAATGGGAAATTGCGAATGAAATTAAATGATTTAAAAATTAGGGAGTTTGACATTAAAGAAATTACATTTTTAATTCCTTAACTTTTTGAAAAAAAATAGTTCGATTTATTTTTTTCAAAAAGGATTTATACTTTTACGTTAGTTATTAGCATCTTAATATGAAATAGCCATGTGCTGCGCGCACAAACACAAATGAAGATACATGGCGTATACCATATGACAACTAAAAAGCAATGAAAATCTACATATGAAACAATATCACGATTTAATGAATCACGTTTTACAAAATGGCGTGAAAAAAGAAGATAGAACAGGGACAGGTACGATCAGTGTTTTTGGATATCAGATGCGTTACAATTTAGCTGACGGATTTCCTTTGTTGACCACCAAAAAATTACATACTAAATCTATTATACACGAATTATTGTGGTTTTTAAAAGGAGATACTAATATCAAGTATTTAAAAGAACATGGTGTTAATATTTGGGACGAATGGGCAGATGAAAACGGGGACTTAGGACCAGTTTATGGCTACCAATGGAGAAATTGGCCTACACCAAATGGAGAACACATTGATCAAATTTCTCAAGTAGTAGAAATGATAAAAAAGAATCCGGATTCTAGAAGATTAATTGTAAGCGCATGGAATGTGGCCGACATTAATCAAATGAAATTACCGCCTTGTCATGCTTTTTTTCAATTTTATGTTGCTGATAGCAAATTAAGTTGCCAATTATACCAAAGGAGTGCAGATATTTTCCTTGGTGTTCCGTTTAACATAGCCTCTTATGCTTTATTAACGATGATGATAGCACAGGTGTGCGGGTTGAAAGTAGGTGATTTTGTTCATACTTTAGGAGATGCTCACTTATACTCTAATCATATCGAACAGGCTAAGTTACAATTAACTAGAGATTTACGTTCTTTGCCGACAATGAAAATAAATCCGAAAGTAACTTCTATATTTGATTTCAAATTCGAGGATTTTTCTTTAGAAAATTATAACCCACATCCTCATATTAAAGCAGAAGTAGCAGTATAAAATGACAATATTTTTTTTCAGTATTTAGAATACAATTAACTTTGCATAAATTAGAATTATGAATGATATAAAATCAATATTAGAACAAGCAAGAATACAAATGGAGAAAACAATTTCTCATTTGGAAACTGAGTTAGCAAAAATAAGAGCAGGAAAAGCAAATCCGGCCATGTTGGATAGTGTGCATGTTGATTATTATGGTGCTCGGACTATTTTGAGCAATGTAGCTAGCGTAAATACCCAAGATTCAAGAACTATTTTGATTCAGCCTTGGGAAAAATCAATGTTAACACCTATAGAAAAAGCCATTCAGGCAGCAAATTTGGGATTCAATCCTCAAAATGATGGCGCATTAATTCGCATTATTGTTCCACCTTTAACAGAAGAACGACGTAAAGATTTAGTTAAAACCTCTAAATCATGTGGTGAAGATGCTAAAGTAGGGTTGAGAACAATTCGTAAAGATTCAATTGATAAAATTAAAGCCTTACAAAAAGCTGGATTACCTGAAGATGAGGCAAAAAGTGGTGAAGCAAAAATGCAAATTTTAGTGGATGAATTTTCAGTAAAATGTGAAAAACACTTAGAACAAAAAGAAAAAGAAATTTTGACTGTATAACTTTTTGTTTTTGAAATTTATTCGATTTAAAAAAATAATTAAAAACTCAAAACCTCGATAGAAATATCGAGGTTTTGAGTTTTTATAAATATATGTTAACTGTCTTTTTTATGTTTTTTATTCAACAGTAACGCTTTTGGCTAGATTTCTCGGTTGATCTACATTGCAACCTCTCATGACAGCAATGTGGTATGACAATAATTGTAAAGGAACAACGGAAAGCAAAGGCACCAATGACTCATCTGTTTCAGGAATTTCAATAGTATAATCTGCCATAGATTTTACATCTTGGTCTCCCGAGGTAACAACGGCTATTATTTGACCTTTTCGAGCTTTTACCTCTTGAATGTTACTAACTACTTTTTCATAATTAGCGCCTTTAGTTGCAATAACAAAAACAGGCATAGCCTCGTCAATTAAAGCTATTGGACCATGTTTCATTTCGGCAGCAGGATAGCCTTCTGCATGAATATATGAAATTTCTTTTAATTTAAGAGCTCCTTCAAGTGCAACTGGAAAAGAATATCCTCGCCCTAAATATAATGCATTAGAGGCGTCTTTGTATTTTGCAGCAATTTTTTTGATCGACTCATTTAATGCCAATACTTTTTCTACTTGACTTGGTATGGTTTCAATTTCATAAAGTAATTGTCTATAACGACTTTCGCCCATGCTTCCTTTTAATTTTGCCACATGTAAAGCCATTAAAGTTAAAACAGTTACTTGAGCAGTAAAGGCTTTGGTAGATGCTACACCTATTTCAGGCCCTGCATGAGTATAAGATCCGGCATGAGTTGCTCTTGCTATAGAAGAACCAACTACATTACATACTCCAAAAATAATAGCGCCTTTTGTTTTAGCTAGTTCAATGGCAGCTAAGGTGTCAGCTGTTTCTCCGCTTTGAGAAATAGCTATAACGATGTCGTCCGGATAAATAATAGGATTTCTATATCTAAATTCAGAGGCGTATTCTACTTCAACCGGAACACGAGCATATTCTTCAAATAAGTATTCTGCAACCATACCTGCATGCCATGAAGTACCACATGCTATTATGATTATACGTTTTGCATTAATAAATTTAGTTTCGTATTCTTCAATTCCTCCCATTTTCAAATGACCTGTTTCAGAATTTAATCTTCCTCTCATACTATCAAAAATAGAACGAGGTTGTTCATAAATTTCTTTCAACATAAAATGGTCATAACCACCTTTTTCAATCGCTTCTAATTCTAATTCTAATTCCTGAACATAGGGTGTTATTTCTTTATCACGGATTGTTCGTATTTTCAGGTCTTCTCCTCTTTTAATTATTGCTATATGTTCATCTTCAATGTAAACAACGTTTTTTGTGTATTCTACAATAGGAGATGCATCTGAAGCAATGAAAAATTCATCTTTTCCCACTCCAATAACCATTGGACTTCCTTTTTTTGCAGCGATCAGGGTATCTGGGTCATTTTTATCAAGTACAACAATAGCATACGCTCCATTTACTTGTTTTAAGGCATCCATTACCGCATACCCTAATTTCATTCCTTTTTCATGACGACGTATTTCTTCAATTAAGTGAATTAAAACTTCTGTATCTGTTTGAGAAACAAATACATGGCCTCTTTTTTGCAATCCTTCCTTAATAGAAGCGTAATTCTCTATGATACCATTATGAATAATAACCAAATCTTTCGTTTGAGAATAATGAGGATGAGAATTGACATCACTTGGTTCTCCATGAGTTGCCCAACGAGTATGTCCAATACCTATATTTCCTGATTTATCTTTATCTAAACTGAAATCTAGTAAATCAGAAACTTTTCCTTTTTTCTTGTAAACATTTAATTTTCCTTCGGAAGAAATCATCGCAACCCCCGCACTGTCATATCCTCGGTATTCTAATCTTTGTAATCCCTTAATTAAAACCGGAAACGCGTCGCGATGACCAATATATCCTACAATTCCACACATAATAATTCAATATAAAAAACTAGGCTAATATAACGCTTTTTTATTGAAAATGAGTGGTTAAATAGGTCTTAAATCAGGATTTAACTCAGTGAAAATGATTTTAAAGCTTCGGAAAGAGTAGGGTATTGAAACACAAAATTGGAATTAAGTAATTTTTGATCACTAATTCGAGAGCCCTTGAGCAGTATGTTGGCCATTTCTCCAAATATTAAATGAAGCATAAATTCCGGAACACTAGGCATAAAAAATGGTTTTGATAAACTTTCTGCTAATTTTTCAGAAAATTCTCTATTAGTTACATGGTCTGGAGCAACAGCATTGTATAATCCTGATAATTTAGGATTAAACAGTGCTTGATGAAAAATGGACACCAAATCGTCTAAATGTATCCAAGGCATGTATTGTAAACCGCTGCCCGTAGGAGATCCCAAACCTAATTTGAAAATTGGTAATAGTTTAGCTAAGGCTCCTCCTTTATAGCTCAATACGATGCCTATTCTTAAAATACATTTTTTTTGAGTTAAATGCTCTATCTCTTCATAGGATTTCTCCCAATGTAAGCAACTGTATGTTAAAAAATCATCATTTCCCAAATCTGTTTCTGAAAATATTTTGTTGGAGGTAATCATACCATATATCCCAATAGCACTAGCACCAACAAAAGATTTGAGTTGTATTTGTTTTTTTTTAACTACACTCGTAATGAGTGCCATACTATTTACTCGCGAATCAATAATTTCTTTTTTACGTGCCTCTGTCCAACGAGAATCGGCTATTCCTGCTCCTGCTAAATGAATAATATGTTCAACATTGTCAAATGCTGATTCGTCAATCTTTTGAGATTTAACGTCCCAAAAAAAAGATTTAATTTTTGATAAACTTTTTGGATTCCTAGATAATATCCGGACTTCATGTCCCTCTGAGATCAAACGATTACTCAACGCTTTTCCGACTAAACCTGTTCCGCCTGTGATTAAAATAATTGCCATACCATTAAGTTACAAATTAGATGTAGATTTGTTCAATGATAAATGTTTCTATATGACACCTATTTTCGACATACATATATTTGTTTGCACTAATCAACGCACAGGAACAGAACGTTTAAGTTGTGGAGAATCTCATGGATTAGAATTAGTCGCAGAATTTAAAAAATTGGTTAAAGATTTAAATATTGGGTTGAAAATTCGTGCAAATAAGAGTGGGTGTTTGGGAATTTGTGATTTTGGACCTACGGTTGCTATTTATCCGGAAGGTGTTTTTTATGTTGGTGTAAAAAAACAAGATGTTAAAGAAATTATAGATTCTCATATTTTAAATAAAACACCTGTTGAACGATTATTATTTCAAAAATGAAGTTAGATAATTTTCATTATCTCGAAAAGCCGGATTTATTTGAAAATTTTAAAATTCAAATTACGAAAGATTTTGAATTGTGCGGTTTTTTGGAATATGCTCCGAAATTAAGAACAAATGATTTAAATCACGTTTATGAGGAAATATTGAAGTCTGTTCATCAGTTGGGAAAAAGAAGTTCATCAAATTTGATGAATTTACTGTATAGAATTGATTTATCAGAACTTCAAATTAAGCAAATGAATCAAACTGAACCAGAAAAATCATTTGAAGCAATCATAACGATAGCTATTATTAAAAGAATTTTACAGAAAGTTGTATTTAAACATTTGTATTCTTAACGATTATAGGAATGAAGGATTATCCCATTTTGTGTCATTTAATCCTTTTCTGAGACTAACAATATAGTAAGTGAAAATAGCAGACAAAAAAACAATGCACCAAAAAAAGTAAGCCATTCTAATCATTGAAAAATAATCTATATTAGGCTTTGTTGTAATAAAATTAGTTGGAGTGATAATGGTGAGTATGGCAGATATTACTAAAATTACCCCAAAAAGTATTTCTACATTTCTATAAGGTAAGGCGAACCATTTTTTGTAATTTGAATATTCATTGCCCCATTGATTAATGAAATAATATTCTCCATCGCCAATATCTGCAAATAAAGCATGCTGCATTTTCGGGAATTTCGTTTTAAAACTAGAAGCATCAGAAACTATTTTGAAAACGATTGGTTTGTTGGTTTCGATTTCAAAAGCACTACATTTAATTTTAACATCATAAGGTAGTTCTGCTTTGTGAAATTTTGATTCTAAAAAACGTAAGTTATATTTAATACAAACAAACCGAATATCTTCAATAGAAAATATTCGGTTTAAGTCTAATGTTTTGGAAAGAGTACTGGCCGTCGATATGTTGTGGTTATTTAAATAAATTGGATAGTAATCATCTTCTTTGGCATTACTACCTTGTAAAATAGAATAAGCTTCTCTTAACAAATGTGATTGATGTAACTCATTGTTTTTTTCTTTTTGAAATTGTATTTCATTCAAGATGTTCATATTCTTTGTGCTTTTTGAAATCAAAGTGCATACAAATCTTTATTAAAAACAATTATAATTTAAATAGGTTTAATAATCGTTTACTTTTTATAAACCTTGTAATTTACTTTGACATACAAAATCTGTTTTGGGAATTTCTGTTTCAGAGATCGCTTTAAAACCACCTTCAATTTCTTTGAAACTATGAATTCCTCGCGCTTTTAAAATACTTGCAGCTATCATGCTTCTGTACCCACCGGCACAATGAAGATAAAAAGGTTTTTCTTTATTTAGTCCGATAAACCAATTATTAATCTGATCTAAAGGTTTACTAAAAGCATTGTCAATGTGTTCTGCCCTATATTCATTTTCTTTTCTTACATCAATCACGAAATCTTTTTTCACATCTAATTCTGCAGCAAATTGAGTTGCTAGGATTCTATTTACTGTATCGAACTCATTTTCGGATTTTTTCCAATTTTCAAAACTTCCCGCTAAGTAACCAATAACATTATCGAACCCAACTCTACTTAAACGCATGATAGTTTCTTTTTCTTTTCCTAATTCTGTAATTAATAAAATAGGTTGTTTCACATCTTTAATAAGGGATCCAACCCAAGGGGCAAAATCTCCATTTATACCTATGTTGATTGAACGAGGAACAAATCCCTTTGCAAAATCTGAAGCGCCTCTCGTATCCAATAATATAGCATCTGTAATTTCAGCAACTGTTTTAAATTCCTCAATAGTTAATGGTTTCATAGCATTATGTAGAATTGTATCAAAACTTTCATAACCTTTTTTATTCATGGCCACATTCATTCCAAAATAACTAGGAGGCGGCAAGAGCCCGTCTGTAACAGATTTTATAAATAATTCTTTGTTTGGTTGGTTTAATGCATAATTTACCTTTTTTTGATTCCCCAATGTATCAACCGTTTCTTTCATCATGTTTTTACCACATGCACTTCCTGCACCATGAGCAGGATATACAATAATATCGTCAGATAAAGGCATTATTTTGCTGGTTAATGATTCATATAGCAAACCCGCTAGTTCATCTTGTGTCATGGAAGCTGATTTTTGCGCTAAATCGGGTCGTCCTACATCTCCTAAAAACAAGGTATCTCCGCTAAATAAAGCGTAGTCTTTACCGGTTTCATCTTTTAATAAAAAACAAGAGCTTTCTAATGTATGTCCCGGTGTATGTAATACCTTAATTGTAATGTTTCCTAATTTAAATTCTTCGCCGTCTTCTGCAATGATTGCATTAAATTCGGGGTTGGCTGTCGGTCCGTAAACAATAGGAGCATTAGTACTTTTACTTAAATCTAAATGTCCGGAAACAAAGTCAGCATGAAAATGCGTTTCGAATATATATTTAATGTTTACACAATCTTTTTGTGCCCTCTCTAAATAAGGTTGGATTTCACGAAGCGGATCTATAATTGCAGCTTCTCCGCTAGAAACAATGTAATAAGCTCCCTGTGCTAAGCATCCTGTATAAATTTGTTCAATTTTCATTTCTTTGAGTTTTTGTCTTTTTACTTTATATATGGTAAAACCGATTTTGTCTTTGTTTTTTAATTACCAAATGGTATACTATGTTTAGTCATCTGTGTTTGTGTAGGTTACAACATGGCTATTTCATAATATTATGCTGCTATTTAATATCTTATTTCATTTTATCAAAATTATGAAATATTCATTTACTTATTAGTTTATTTCAATTACTCGTCATTGATTGTTTAATTTAACATGGTTTGAAAAAACACTTTAATTTGTTATTTTCTTATTCAACGATATCAAATAAAAAATAGTTCTGATTTTTTACACATTCATTAAGAATAGTGATTGATTAAATAATTTCGAAACACAATTTGAGCTATATTTTGTATTTTTACCTACATGATAGCCATTAACCATACTCTTATTTCAGAAGATTTATTTGATAAAAAATTCGTTTGTGATTTAAATGCTTGCAAAGGCGAGTGCTGTGTAGCAGGAGATAGTGGTGCGCCACTTGATAAAAAAGAATTGAAACTATTGGATAAGATTTATCCGACAGTAAAACCTTATATGAATGAAAAAGGCATTTCGGCTGTAGAAAAAAATGGCCCTTACGTTTTGGATGAAGATGGAGATTATACCACAACATTAGTGAGTGAAGGCGCAGAATGTGCTTTTGTTTTTTTTGATGATAAAAATATAGCTAAATGTGCCATTGAACAAGCTTACTTGGATGGAAAAATTGATTGGAAAAAGCCGATTTCATGTCATTTATATCCTATACGAATCAATGAATATAAAGAATATGATGCAGTCAATTATCATCATTGGCATATTTGTAAACCAGCATGTGAGTGTGGTCAACAATTAAATGTTCCGGTTTTTAAATTTTTAAAGGAGCCGCTTATCAGAAAATATGGAGAAAATTGGTATAAAGAACTCGAATCAGTTTATTCAGCTTATACAAATAAATGAAACTAAATTTAAAAATCTTTATAAATTAAATATTTCTTTCTGATTACTTTAAACGCTTCAAGAGAAGCTTGCCACGATTGGCGAATATCTTTTTCAGATATTTTGGAAATTATTTGTTGTTTTAAATCATCATTGCCGGCATGGTAATTAAAATTTCGGTCAAAAAACATAGATTGTTTATCATTGGCTTTTTCATAAAATAAAGCTAACCAATTAATATTGATGGATTTTGTTTGAAGCTGTTGCTGAAATAAAGGTCTGAAGTCAATGCCGAAACACAGGCTATCTTGGTATTTAGGTTTTTTAGATATAGCATTAGAACCCGGCATGAATTTAAATTCGAATGAAGTTGTATAAGGTGTTCCGGAAATTTGAAATGGGTAATTGGTTCCTCGCCCCATACTTAAAATTGTTCCTTCAAAAAGCCCTAAACTAGGATATAATAAAATAGCGGTATCATTAGGTAAATTAGGAGATGGTTTAACTGGTAATCCTGAAATAAATTTTGACCGATTATAGTTTTTAAGGGGTATAACGGTTAATTTACAAGTTAAAGAATCTTTTAACCATTTTTCTCCATTTACCATTTTTGCATACTCGCCACAAGTCATTCCGTAAACTAAAGGCACTTGATGCAGACCTAGGAATGATTTATATTTATCAATCATTTTTGGTCCATCAATGTAATACCCATTAGGGTTAGGTCTATCTAAAATGATTAAATCTTTTTTGTTTTCGGCACAAGCCTCCATCAAGTATGTCATTGTTGAAATATAAGTGTAAAATCTTACGCCTACATCCTGAATATCGAATACAATAATATCAATACCTTTTAAATCTTCTGTTGTAGGTTTTTTATGAGAACCGTACAATGAAATTACAGGAATACCGGTAATAGGATCTTTGCCACTTTTTACTTTTTCGCCTGCATCTGCCGTACCTCTAAAACCATGTTCAGGACCAAAAATTTTAACAATCTTAATCTTCTGTTTTAGTAAAGTATCCACTAAATGCTTATTACCTATTATTCCAGACGCATTTGTTACAATAGCTACTTTTTTATTTTTGAGTATTGGTAAATATAATTTAGTTTGTTGCGCCCCAGTGGTAATTTCATGATAAGATTGTGAAGTGATTTGAGCCAATGAAATTAACCCGAACATAATACTTAACCAAGAATATAATAAGCGCATAAGAAAGACATATTTATAGCGTAAATATAACAAATACAAGACTTTTTTGGTAAGAAAAACGTTGGCATAAATAATTCATTATATTTATGTCGCATGAATTTTTCTAATTATATAGCCAAACGATTACTTAATAATCAGGAATCATCGAAAAATATTTCAAGGCCTATTGTGAGAATTGGAGTAATAGGAATTGCTTTAGGCGTAGCAGTTATGATTATTACCGTTTCTGTTATTACAGGATTTCAAAAACAAATCATTCAAAAGATCACAACGTTCACCTCTCATGCACAAATTTGTCACTATGATGAAAATCAATCAATGGAGCCAATGCCAATTGTTATTGATGAAAATCGAGTAAACGAGTTGAGAAAAATACCCAATATTAGGCATATCCAGGCCTATGCCACCAAGAATGGAATTTTAAAAACTAAAACTGATAATGAAGGTATTGTTTTAAAAGGAGTAACTTTTGATTATGATTGGTCTCAACTAAAGTCTTATGTTGTTGAAGGTAGCGTGTTGTCTTTGTCAAAAGATTCAATTGGTAAGGATATATTCATTTCTCAATCACTAGCTAATAAATTACATCTAAAAATAAATCAAAAGCTATTGGTATATTTTATAACCAAAAAAAAATTATCAGACACTGCGTCTAGCGGAGAAAACTTCATTAGGCATGAACCCCGGGTAAAAGATTTTTATATAAAGGGCATTTTTAATACTGGTTTTGAAGAGTTTGATAATAATTTGGTATTCGTAGATTTAAGGCAAATTCAAAAATTGAATTATTGGGAACATAATCAAGTTGCCGGTTATGAAGTTTACGTAAATGATTTTAATGTGTTAGATTCTTCATTAGAAACATTGAATGATCAATTGGGATATCTCTATAAAGTCGTTTCTGTTAAACAATTGCAAAGTGCTATTTTTAATTGGTTAGATATGATAGATGTAAATGCGGTTATTATTATTACTTTAATGGTATTAGTAGCTGCGATAAACATGATTTCAGCCTTATTAATTTTAATTTTAGAACAAACGACATTGATAGGGATATTAAAGGCACTAGGCTTATCAAATGTTCATGTTCGGAAAATATTTTTAAATCTTTCATTCCGATTATTAGCAAAAGGATTGTTATTTGGGAATTTAATAGGTTTGAGTTTGTGTTTTTTGCAAACGCATTTAAAAATAATTTCTTTAAACCCTGAGACTTACTATTTAGCTAGTGTACCGATTAATTTATCGCTTTCACATATTATTGCTATCAATTTTGGCACTTTAGTCATTTGTTTATTAATGATGGTATTGCCTACTTTCTTGATTTATAAAATTACTCCTATGAGAGCTATACGCTTTAGTTAAATAATTGGTTGTAATAAAGTTAAAACTACATTAATTGTGTTTTTTTAACGAAATTTTTCTTACATTCGAGCTTTAATAACGTTTACGAGTGAGGAAAATTCGCATCATATTTGGTTTATTAGTAGTAGTATTTGTTACTGATTTAGCTTTGGCGCAAGTCAGAAGGCCTAATATTATGATACCAAAAACTTATAAGAGAGGGTTCAAATATTTCATGTTGAGAACACCTTGGAGAGCGCAGTTAGGTTGGAGTATGGTGGATGATGATGGAAAATATGTTCCGAGTATTTCAGATTTGAAAGATGGTTTAAATGTATTTGCTGTTCCAACCAAATTATCGATAGAAAAACAGTTGAATTATTTTTGGCATTTGGAATTGACAGGGTCTTATAATATTTTAAAGGAAGGAAAGACGGTTAACGGAGAGTTAATTTCTTCTAATCAAAGTTTTACTTGTTTTGATTTAAACACTAAATATATACCTAGTAAATCATATATGTTAGAGCCTTATGCTTTGGTTGGCTTAGGTCATACTTTGCGAACAACTTCCAAATATAAAAGCACATCTAATTTGAATCTTGGTGGGGGATTAAATATCTGGGTAGTTGACGAAGTGTTTGCCCTTAATTTTCAGGCAACAGCTAAATTTGGATTAATTGCTCCGGTGATAAAGACAGGCGCTAATTATTTTCAATACTCTGTTGGTGGAGTTTACAATTTTGCCATTAAAAACAGAAGATTGGCAGCAGCTCGTTTTCATTTAAAGAGTATTTATAATTTCAAGAAACCGGCTCGCCGTGTTAAAAAATCATATCGTTCAAGAAGCAAAGTAAAAGGAATGTTCTAGAAGGTCTATTTTTAAAATTAGTTTAAAAACATTCGAGCTACTATTAAATAACAATTAGCAAAATATGAAATATACTATAATAGTTCTTTTAATTTTTTTCGGATTCTTACAAATTAATGCTCAAACTGTTTATAGTGATGAGCAGGTCATAGAAATTTCAGAGCATATCTTGAAATTAGAAAAAAGTGATTCACTTTTGCGTGCAGAATTAGCTTCTATAGATAAGTCCATGCTTGACGTTACTAAATTTAGTTCTCCTAAATTCGTTAATGTGTGTGGTAAACTTTCAGGATTTAATACTTCTAAATTTCCTATTAATGGTATAAATCTTCAACTTGTTAAAGAAAACGGAGAGATTATCATTCAAAAAACAAAAAATGACGGTGATTTTAATTTTAAAAATATCAGTACTACCGAAAATTACACATTTAAAATCTCTGAAGAAGATTCTAAAGCTATAACAGCCGCACAAATTACTATTTCAGATTGTACGGGGAAATTAGTAACCACGATAACGAAAACATCTGCCGGTTTGTTTGAATATAAAATGCTTGATTTAGAAAAATCAAAACTAAATATATTGGCTGATGAACCTACTGATCTGAAAACGAAGCAGCAAGCTAGTCCTATTAAGCTAATTAACGTTTGTGGTAAAATTTATGGGTTTAGTAAAGTTAAGTTTCCTATTAATGACATTAATCTGCAGTTGGTTAAAGCAGAAGGTGAAATAGTGGTTCAAAAAACCATCAATAATGGAGATTTTAATTTTAGTAATATTTTTTCTGACGAAAATTATATTTTCAAAATTTCTGAAGAGGACGCAAAATCAATCCCTGCAAAACAAATTGTGATTACAGATTGTAGTGGTAAAACACTCAATACAATTTATAAAAATGGAGATGGATTATTTGAATACAAACCCTTAGAAATTGATAAAACTCATTTAAATATTTTGACAAACGATTTAGATCCAATAGCGAAGGTCAAATTATTAAAGGAAAATTATAAGAAAGCTCAAGATGAGTTGGCAGTTTCTAAAAAACAATTACGTGAAATGTCCTTACTAATGACCACTCGATTTAATTCAGGCAAGGAGTCTAAAGTAGGATGCGATTCCCTGAAATTCAAGTATGATGCTTTAGAAAAAAAATATAACGATTTAACAGGAGGTACTCATCATAAAAATGATACAAGTGATGATGAAGAAAAGCCTCATAAATCAAGTGAAAATGGAATTACTTTTAATAATATTCATTTTAAACTAAATGACGATGTGTTAGATAGAGAAGCAAAACATGCTTTAGATAAAATAGCTAAAAAACTTAGAAGAAATAAACATATTAGTTTGATGTTAGAAGGCCACACTGATAATTCAGGTAATGAGGTGACTAATCAGCTACTTTCGAATAGCAGAGCGATTGCTGTGAGAAAATATTTAATTTCGAAAGGTGTAAATTCTATTCGTTTAATGTGTAAAGGATTTAGTTCTTTTCAACCCATTTCCAGCAACGATACAGAAGAAGGACAAAAACAAAATCGTCGCGTAGAATTCAAAGTGATTCAACAATAAATTTTCACAAAATTGTAACCAATAAAAAAGCTCCAATTTTAAAATTGGAGCTTTTTTTGTGAGTGAGAAGTAAAATTACGCTTGAGCTGTTGGCCCACCAAAATTCAGCGGCATCGCATTCATTTCACTATCTTTTATTTTACCGTTCATTTGTTCGAAACGTTGTAAATTATCACCTAATGCTTTCATTAATCTTTTGGCATGTTGAGGTGTTAAAACAATACGCGATTTAACTTTCGCTTTTGGCGTGCCAGGCATTACTTTTATAAAATCAACCACAAATTCTGTAGGTGAATGAGTAATGATGGCTAAATTCGAATAAATACCCTCTGCAATTTCTTCAGAAAGTTCAATGTTTAATTGATTTTCAGTTTCTTGATTTTCCATGTTTTTATTATTGTAATTAATTATTGTTGTGTAAACTTTATAAAAGTTTAAAATCATATCGGTACTTTGTATTTCTCGATATGATTTTATTAAAACTATTAAGGGATTTTAAACTGATTAGTTGATTAATTCAACAGAACGTTTTACAAATTTAGTTAACTCTTCACCTTTTAATAAACCTTGAGATAATAAGGCTAAATCTGCGGCTTGTTTAGCTAATTGACTTTGTTTTGAAGAGTCTGTTTCACTTAAAATACGGCCGATTAATGGATGATTTGAGTTGACAACTAAATTATACATATCAGGCATAGAGCCATAAAAACTCATACCTCCACCCATTGCTTGCATATCTTTCATACGACGCATAAACTCTGGGCGAGTAATTAACATCGGAGAATCTGTTTCACTTAAACTTTCGAAGATAACAGTGTATGTTTCTTTAGCAATAACACTTTCAACAATAGGTTTGAGCTTGTTTTGCTCTTCTTCAGTTAATTTACTGATTTGATTATCGTCTTTTTTAATTAATTTCTCAACCGTATCGCTGTCTACACGTACGAATTGAATGTCTTTTAATTTTGTTTCCAAATGATTAATATAGTGAGCGTCTAAAGGTGAGTCCATTAATAAGACGTCGTAACCTCTGTTTTTCGCAGCATCTATATAGGTATATTGCTCATCGGCATTAGTTGCGTATAAGTAAACAACTTTTTTATCCTTGTCTGTTTGATTCGCTTTTACATGATTTTCATAATCTTCGAATGTGAATGATTTACCGTCAGTGTTTTTTACTAAAGCAAATTTGACTGCTTTTTCATAAAACTTTTCATCGCTAATCATTCCATATTGAACAAATATTTTGATGTCATCCCATTTTGTTTCAAAATCTGTACGTTCTTTTTTGAAAATCTCTTCTAATTTATCAGCTACTTTTTTGGTAATATGTGAGGAAATTTTTTTCACATTACCATCTGCTTGTAAATAACTACGGCTTACATTTAATGGAATATCCGGACTATCAATTACTCCACGTAACATCGTTAAAAAGTCAGGAACTATATTTTCTACATTATCTGTAACAAATACCTGATTGCTATATAATTGAATACGATCTTTAGGAGCTTCGAACTTATTAGATAATTTAGGGAAATATAAAATACCAGTTAAGTTAAAAGGATAATCTACATTTAAGTGAATGTGGAATAATGGTTCTTCAAATTGCATTGGGTATAACTCGCGGTAGAACGATTTGTAATCTTCGTCTTTCAAGTCTGCTGGTTTTTTTACCCAAGCCGGATTAGGATTATTAATGATATTATCAACTTCAACTTCTGTTTGTTTTTCTTCGCCTTTATCGTCTTTTTCTCCTGAGTTAATCCAATCTTTTTTGGTTCCAAATTTTATCTCTACTGGTAAAAACTTACAGTATTTTTTCAGTAAGCCTTCAATTTTAGAGTTTTCTAAAAACTCTTCGCTGTCATCAGCAATGTGCAATACAATGTTTGTTCCGCGTTCTGTTTTATTGCTAATTTCTTCAATTTGGTATTCAGGGCTGCCATCGCATTCCCAACGAACAGCTTTCGCACCTTCTTTATACGATAAAGAATAAATTTCTACTTTTTTAGCCACCATAAAGGCAGAGTAAAAACCTAATCCAAAATGACCAATAACAACATTTTTGTCAACTTTATCTTTGTATTTGTTTACAAATTCTTCAGCGCCACTGAAAGCAATTTGGGTAATATATTTTTCAATTTCATCTTTGGTCATCCCAATACCTTTGTCTTTAATGGTAATGGTTTTGGCAGATTTATCAAGAGCAACTTCAATTTTTAAATCGCCTAAATCGCCTTTTGCTTCACCCATTGATGTCAAAGCCTTTAACTTTTGAGTAGCATCAGTAGCATTACTTACTAACTCACGTAAAAAAATCTCGTGATCGCTGTAAAGGAATTTTTTGATAATCGGGAAAATGTTTTCTGTTTGTACATTAATTTTTCCAGTGCTCATGTTTTTAAACTGTATTAAGTGATTTTAATTAATTTTTTTGTGCTTATTTGTAGTCAAAGTTTATACCAATGCAATTGATATGACAAAATGACAATGGTTTTTTAGGAATTGAGTATGAAATATTAAGGACAAAGTTCTAAAAATTAAGAACTATACTAAAACAAAAAAACCTCTTTATTAAGAGGTTTTTAGTTGTCCGACTAGGGCTCGAACCTAGACTCTACTGAACCAAAATCAGTCGTGTTGCCAGTTACACCATCGGACAATTTGAACTTGTATAGCTTGTATAAATTAGTTCGGGCACAAAAGTAATGTTTTTTTTTTATTTACAAAAAAAACATAAAAAAATCTTTCATTATTTTTAAGTGCAATTTTTAGTTAAATTCGCAACTTATCTGTTTTTAAAATAAAAATATGCAGTTTAGAAAATTAAACAACCTTATTGGCTGGATTGTATTCGCCATTGCTACTTTCACTTATGTATCTACAATTGAACCTACTGCCAGTTTTTGGGATTGTGGAGAATATATTGCGTGTGCTTTTAAATTAGAGGTGGGACATCCTCCAGGGGCACCATTTTTTTTATTAGTTGGCAGATTCTTTGCTTTGTTAGCGGGCGGCGATCCTGCCATGGCTGGTAAAATGATTAATATTATGTCTGCTTTATGTAGTTCTTTTACAATTTTATTTTTGTTTTGGAGTATTACTCGTATTGGAATAAAAGCTATTATTAAAGCAGGCGAAGAATTTATTTCTTCCAAGCAATGGGCGGTTATAGGAGCTGGTATAGTAGGGGCTTTGGCGTATACATTTTCAGATTCTTTTTGGTTTTCGGCAGTGGAAGGTGAGGTATATGCGATGTCATCTTTTTTCACAGCATTGGTATTTTGGGCTATTTTAAAATGGGAAGAAGAAGATTCGGAAAATCCAATAAGCGCCATGAGATGGTTGGTAGTTATTGCTTATTTAATGGGCTTATCTATCGGGGTTCACTTATTAAACTTATTAGTGATTCCAGCAATTTGTTATATCTATTACTTTAAAAAATACAAATTCGAATGGAAATCATTCTTTATTACAGGGATTATTTCATTGATTTTATTAGGAGGAATTCAAAATATTATGATTCCTAAGATTGTAAAATTTGCTGCTGACTATGAAATATTTTTTGTCAACAAATTAGGTATGGGCTTTAATATAGGCTCTATTTTTTATTTTGCTATTATGTTTACTGCATTAACGGGTTTAATACTTTACACCGTTAAAAAGAAAGAATCATATTATAAAATCGGATTTTATACTGCTATCGTTTTTGTTATCATCGCTACTATATCAGCCAATGGAATAGGAGCTATGTTTACAAGAGTTTTAGTATTGGGAGGATTATTGTATGGAATTAATTACTTAAAATCAAAAAACATCAATACTCTAAATGTCATTTTGGTTAGTTTTACAACACTTATTATTGGTTACTCTTCGTTTTTTATTTTAATTATTCGTTCGCAGGCTAATACACCTATGGATGAAAATGATCCGGAGAATGCCATAACGATGTTGTCTTATCTAAATCGCGAACAATATGGTGATTGGCCTTTAATTTATGGTCAGTATTATAATGCTCCAACAGACAATGCTAATTTTAAAGATGGCGAACCTGTTTACGCTAAGGACGAAGCTTCAGGGAAATATAAAATAGTTGACGATAGAAAAAAATCGGTTCCGTCTTATCAAAAAGAATATTGTACTCCTTTTCCAAGAATGTGGAGTCAGCAAGGTAATCATGAGGCGGCATATCGTTATTGGGGAGATGTACAAAGTCACCACAAAACAAAAGCTGTATTAAATGAACAAAATGGCCAAATGGAAGAGGTACAAATACCTAATTTCATGGCTAATATCACCTATTTTATTAATTATCAGCTTAAGTATATGTACTTGCGCTATTTTGCTTGGAATTTTATTGGTCGTCAAAATGACATTCAAGGATTAAATGGTAATCCATTAGAAGGAAACTGGAAAACAGGTGTAAAAGCATTGGATGATACATTTTTAGATTCTGATACATCTTACGTTCCACATTCTGCTTCTGGTAATATGGCTAATAACTCATTCTTTGCTTTGCCATTTATTTTAGGGTTGTTAGGTTTTTATTTTCATGTTAAAAACAATAAAAACGATATGTGGGTTGTAACATTGTTATTTATACTTAATGGATTTGCTGTTGTATTTTATTTAAATCAATACCCTTATCAGCCTCGTGAGCGTGATTATGCCTATGTCGCTTCTTTTTATGCTTTTGCAATTTTTATTGGTTTAGGCGTGTTATTTCTTTTTGATTTTTTGAGCAAAAAGGTGAATGTAAAAATGGCATCTGTTACAGCGACTATTATAGGTTTAATTATTCCGGTTATTATGGCAGCAGAAGGTTGGGATGATCATGATCGTTCGAAAAGAACCATGAGTAGAGATTTTGCTGTAAATTACCTGAATTCATGCGCACCTAATGCCATTTTATTTACTAATGGAGATAATGATACCTTCCCTCTTTGGTATGCCCAAGAGGTTGAGGGGATTAGAACGGATGTTCGCGTTGTTAATTTAAGTTTATTACAAACTGATTGGTATATCAATCAAATGCGCCGTGCTGCTTATGAGTCTGCTCCCGTTCCATTTACTATCCCTGCCGAGAAATATGTTCAAAGTAAACGAGAGGTTGTTTATATTATGGATAAAGGAGCTGGTCCAATGAGTTTGAAAAAAGCGATTGACTTTGTTGTATCCGACGATATTGAAAATAAATTAGATTACGGTAATAGTCCGTTAGATTACGTGCCTTCTAAATCTTTTTATGTACCGGTAGATTCTGCCGCTGTTATGAAAGAAAAAGTTATTTCAGTAAAAGATACTGCTCGTTTAGCTAAAACAATTAAATGGAGTATTAATCGTCAATATTTGACCAAAAATGATTTAATGGTATTAGATTTAATTGCACACAATAATTGGAAACGTCCGATTTATTTTGCTGTAACAACAGGATCCGAAGCTTATTTAGGACTAGAAGAGTATTTTCAGTTAGAAGGGTTAGCTTACCGATTAGTGCCAATTAAAAACTCAGAAAATGAGATGAGTCAAGGAGGCAGGGTTCATACAGATATAATGTATGATAATATTATGAATAAATTTTCATGGGGAGGGTTAGATAAAAAAGGGGTGAGTTTAGATGAAAACTGTACGCGAATGGCATCTAACATGAGATTGCAAATGGCTACACTAGCAGGAGCATTAATAAATAAAGGTCAGAAACAAAAAGCAGAAAAAGTATTAGACGTATGTCTTGAAAAAATGCCTGATGAAAATGTAAGATACGAATCTACGCTTTACACAATTATTGCAGGATATTATCAAATTGGTAATATGAAAAAAGCGATTTCATTATCATCTAAATTATTTGACATTTATGAAAATGATTTAAAAGTGTATAAAGCTCAAAAAAGTATACATAGAGTCGCATTTAATAGAGAAATGGAACAAGCTAAGGAGGTTATGAGGCGTTTGGTGATGTTGGCTGAACAATTTAATCAGGAAGCTCATGCTAAGGATTTGATGAAGCGATTGACGGCTAACATTCCTATGGAAGAATTAGTACCTCAGGAAAATGAACAATCAGCAAAAGCAGTTCAATAAAGACAAAATGTCGTAATTACAAACGAGACCTTTTTAATTTTAAGAAGGTCTCGTTTTTGTTTTAAGAAAAAACGACGGTAATTATTTATAAGAAACTTTAATAGGATTCTATAATATCATTGATAATGATATTTTTAAAATCGGTATTATTGGTTCTATTTTGAAGTAAAATGCCGTGTTTTCTGGAGGAAAAAGTTCGAAAGTGAAAATTAAATGCTTTGATATAGCTAATCACCCAAAAATACGGGGAGTATAGAGGTCATAAAAAAAGGGAGCAAAATTTGCTCCCTTTTTGTAATCGTACCCAGCGCCGGACTCGAACCGGCACGGTTTCCCACAGGTGTTTGAGACCAGCGCGTCTACCAATTCCGCCAGCTGGGCGTATTAACTTTACTTAAAATTAAAGTCGTGCAAATGTAATGAGATTTTTAAATAAACAAAAAAAAAATAAAAAATAGTGAATAAACCATCAAAATTGGTAAATTTGTCATCCCGCGCTTAAAAATGGAAACAGACGTTAGATTATTTTCAGGCAGTGTTACTAAAACGCTAGCAGAACAAATTGCCAATTCCTATGGAAAAAAATTAGGCAATATATCCCACTACAGATTTAGTGATGGTGAAATACAAGTATCTTATGAAGAAAGTATACGTGGACAAAGTGTTTTTGTGATACAATCTACCACGCCACCCGCTGATAATCTTATGGAATTATTGATTATGATTGATGCAGCAAAGCGTGCTTCTGCTAAAGAAATCATCGCCGTTATTCCTTATTTTGGGTATGCTCGTCAAGATCGGAAAGATCAACCGCGAGTAGCTATAGGTGCTAAATTGGTCGCGGATATGTTAGCAGTTGCTGGTGCCACTAGAGTTATGACGATGGACCTGCATGCCGATCAAATACAAGGTTTTTTTGATATTCCTGTTGATCATTTGTATGCATCCTCTATTTTCTTGCCGTACATTCAGGGGTTGGAATTACCAAATTTGACGATTGCTGCACCTGATATGGGAGGTAGTAAACGTGCTAATGCTTACGCAAAGCATCTAAAAGCTGAAATAGTTATTTGCTATAAACAAAGAACTAAAGCAAACGTTGTAGATCATATGACGGCTATTGGTGAAATAGAAGGAAGAAATATTGTTTTGTTAGATGATTTAGTAGATACAGGTGGTACTTTATGTAAAGCTGCTGATATGATGATGGAGAGAGGGGCTTTAAGTGTAAGAGCTGTCTGTTCTCATGCGCTATTATCTGGTAAAGCATACGAAAATATACAAAATTCAAAATTAACAGAACTGATTGTAACAGATACTGTGCCTCTTAAACAACAATGTGAAAAGATAAAAGTATTATCTGTTGCAGATTTATTTGCTAAGGTTATTCATAGTGTGCAACATTATGAATCTATTAGCAGTAATTTTATTATGTAAAATCAACTCGCATACTTTTAATAAAAACGATGTTTGAAAAATGAAGCGAGCATTTTAAAAACGTCAACATAAAAACAAAAAAATGAAATCAGTACAATTGAGCGGTTCGGTTAGACCGAACGTAGGAAAAGTTGATGCAAAGGCAATCAGAGCAAAAGGACATGTGCCATGTGTAATTTATGGAGGAACAGAACAAGTTCATTTCCATGCAGATGAGCGTGCTTTTAATCCAATTATTTTTACTCCAAATGCCCATATCGTTGAAATTAATTTGGATGGAAAAGTTTATAAAACAGTTTTACAAGAAGCGCAATATCATAAAATTAATGATAAATTGATTCATGCTGACTTTTTGGAAATTGTTGAAGGAAAACCTGTAACAGCGAATATTCCTGTAGTATTAGAAGGTCAATCGGAAGGTGTAAAAAAAGGTGGTAAATTAGTTTTGAAAATGCGTAAGTTGAAAGTTCGCGGTATTGCAGCTCAATTACCAGACGTTATTCAATTGAATATTTCTAAATTAGATATTGGAAATTCAATTGCAGTTGGTGATATTGCTGTTGAAGGCGCTACTTTATTAAATGCGAAAAACGTTTCTGTTGTTTCTGTTGTAACAACTCGTGCGGTAGCTGCTGAAACAAATGCGGCACCATCTAAAAAATAAATTTAAATTTTAAATTTAATAAAAAAACCTCTTTCGAAATGATAGAGGTTTTTTTATTGAAATAATTGTCTTGTTTTTTGTGTTAAAAGCGAAACGAGGTTATTTATTAAATAACCTCGTTTCGCTTTTAAATTTATGAAAATGATTAACCTAAATATTGTTGAAGCAATTTACTTCTAGAGCTATGGCGTAAGCGACGAATAGCTTTCTCTTTAATTTGACGAACACGCTCACGAGTTAAATCAAATTTGTCACCAATTTCTTCTAATGTTAAACCGTGATTTAATCCTATACCAAAAAATAATTTCACAACATCTCTTTCTCTTTCTGTTAAGGTGGATAGAGCTCTGTCAATTTCTTTTGAAAGTGATTCCATAATCAAGCCTGAATCGGCTTTCAAAGAATCATGATTAACTAATACATCTAACAACGAACTTTCTTCTCCATTTGCAAAAGGTGCATCCATACTAACATGACGGCCAGAAACCTTCATCGTATCAGAAACTTTATCAATTGGTAAATCTAATAATTCAGCAATTTCATCAGCGCTAGGTTCACGTTCATATTCTTGCTCTAGTTTGGAATAAGCCTTATTTATTTTATTTAAAGAACCAACTTGATTTAAAGGTAAACGAACAATACGTGATTGTTCAGCTAATGCTTGTAAAATGGATTGACGAATCCACCACACAGCATAGGATATAAATTTGAAACCACGAGTTTCGTCAAAACGGCGCGCCGCTTTAATTAGCCCTAAATTACCTTCATTAATTAAATCCGGTAAGCTTAAGCCTTGATTTTGATATTGCTTTGCTACGGAAACAACGAAACGTAAGTTGGCACGAGTTAACTTTTCTAAAGCTTCTTGATTACCATCTTTTATTTTTTTTGCTAAAACAACTTCCTCTTCTGCAGTAATTAATTCTTCTCTACCAATTTCTTGAAGGTATTTATCCAGGGATGCACTTTCACGATTGGTAATTGATTTCGTTATTTTTAGCTGTCTCATAGTATGATAGATGGTTTAATAAGCCGACAAATATATGAAAAAAAGACGTTTTTCCCAATTTTTTATCGTGTTGATTATTAGATGATTATGTAATTGTTAAATTTTATATTAGTTAATTTGAGCGTTTTTTTTATAGATGTGGGTTTTTATAATCCAAATCCGTAATAAGCCCTTATACCGTTTGGATACATGCCTTCAATTAAAATGCCACCTGTTTTGGTTTCAAGCATGGATTCTATTTCTTTAATCGTAGAAATTTTCTTTTTGTCAATCGATGTGATTATAAATCCTTCTTTGATACCTGCATTCGATAATTTTCCTGGTTGTAATTTCCGGATTTTTATACCCGTATTAATATGGTATCTTATTTTATCTTCGCTATTTAATTCTTCGAATTCTGCGCCTAGTGAATTTATGGATGCATGATAAACCTCAGGTTTTTTGATAATACCGAGGCTGTTTTCTTTGTTTTTTAAAATGACCGGCAGTACAATTTCTTTTTCATTTCTAACAATAGTTACATAAATTTTGTCGCTAGGTCTATACTTCCCAATTTGTTCTAATAGTTCAGATGTGCTTGTAACTGTCACATTTTCAATTTTCGTTACAATATCACCAATTTTAATTCCAGCTTCCTCTCCTGCGCCTTTTTCTGTTAAACCATTAATGTAAACTCCTTTGAGTTGTTTGATTCGTTTTTCTTCTGCAAATTTTGCATTGATGTCATGAATACTTAACCCTATAAAAGCACGTTGTACGTTACCAAATTGAACTAAATCAGCTACCACTTTTTTTACAATGTTTACAGGAATAGCAAATGAATAGCCTTGATATGAACCATTGTTAGAAGCAATAGCTGTGTTAATGCCAACTAAATCTCCGTTTGTATTTACTAAAGCTCCACCGCTATTTCCGGGATTAACCGCTGCATCTGTTTGAATAAATGATTCAATGGGTGCTAAATTACCACTTTGTGTAGTATGCTCTAAGATGTTGATATTTCTGCCTTTTGCACTTACAATTCCTGCAGTTACAGTCGAATTTAAATTGAAAGGATTTCCGACGGCTAAAACCCATTCTCCAATTCTAACATCATCAGAATTTCCATAATTTATGAAAGGTAATTTAGTTTCTTTGATTTGTAATAAGGCTAAATCTGTGTTAGGGTCAACTCCAATAACTTCAGCATCATACATTCTTTTATCGTTTAGAATCACTTCTATTTTAGAGGCATCATTTATCACGTGATTATTTGTAACAATGTAGCCATCTTGGCTGATAATAACACCACTACCACTGCCTAGCATTAAATTAGGTTGACGTTGTCTTCCTCCAAAAAACCAATCTTGAAATGGATCATAGGTTAAATTGTTTTTTTGTTCAACAATGGTTTTTATATGCACAACGGCATTTAGCGATTTTTCTGCAGAAACCACAAAGTCTGGAGCATTAGTTATTCCTGTTTGTGAATTGTAACTAGTAAATTTGGCAGGAACTGAATAAGGATTATAACTAGCATCAGAAAAATAACTGCTGTTGTTGAAATAGTAATTACCGATTAGGGCAAATGTGCCGCCTAAAGCGCCAATACACAATGATGAGAATAATTTTTTCATGATTTACTGAATTAAAAACGATTAAACTTTAAATTCATAGATTGATAACGCAAAATTAAATGAGAAGTTATGTTTGATATAGTCTTTTAACAATACTTAACGGCGGTTAATTTTATCTATCAGATTAAAAAATGTGTTAAAACAAGATGACTTTTTTTACTCAAAACTTTGAGTAAAAAGTTGAAAACAGTTTAGAAAATATATGTAATTTTAATGACTAGCCGGTCATGAGATTTAAATATAAAATACCACCTTTTGTTTTTGGAGTGTCCATTGGGTTGCTTGTCGGAGTAGCTTTTTTTATATTCAAAATTGATGATTATTTAAAAAAAATTAATAAGCCTAATATTGATAATATCAAAATTGTCGAACAATCTGTTTCTTCGTCAAACGACAATAGGAATTCTAAACATCAACTAAAAAAGTCTTTAAATATTAAAAAATCACCTCATGTTAATTATGACGAGATCGATCATTTATTAAATGATGACGGAATGAATATTGCTCAAGAAGAGTTATTATCAGTTAAAAATATAAAGGTTATAAATTTAGATGAGCAACCTAAACGAGATACATTAATGGGCCAGTTAGCAGGAATCTCAAAAAGTGATTACCCTAATTTGTTTTTTGTTGAATTTTGGAAGACACCTTTAAATTCTAAAGGTTATCGAATGACTCGTAATAGAGTAATTCTCTATGGACTTTCTGATTTTAGTAGCATAACTATTTATTAGGTTGATGAAAATTATTATTTGAAAAATGACGATGTCGTTTATAAAATTTCGTCAGGTACTGAATTTAAACCAATGGAATTGGTTCAGGATTCTGATTTATTAGCTAAAATAAACTAACCTAATGATGCAACAAATTGAGTGTTATAAATATCAAGGAACAGGTAATGATTTTGTATTGATAGATAATCGTTTAAAAAATATTTTACTCACTTCTGATGAAATTAAATGGTTATGCGACAGACGTTTTGGTATAGGTGCTGATGGCTTAATGTTATTAGAATCTGAAATAGGATTTGATTTCAAAATGTTATATTATAATAGTGATGGTAAAGAAGGTTCTATGTGCGGTAATGGAGGCAGGTGCATAACCGCTTTTGCGAAAAAGTTAGGTATTATTTCCACTGAAGCAAAATTTTTAGCGGTAGATGGAATTCATCACGCAAAAATTACTCAAGATGTTGTAGAACTCAAAATGAATGATGTGAGGGAGGTAGAAAAAGGAACCGATTTTTTTTATCTGAATACAGGTTCTCCGCACTATGTGAAAATGGTGAGCAATTTGGAATGTTTTGATGTTGTGGGAGAAGGCAAAAAAATTAGATTCAATAGTCGTTTTTTTGAAGAGGGAACTAATGTCAATTTTATTGAAAAAATCGATAATGAATTATTTGTTCGTACCTATGAAAGAGGAGTAGAAAATGAAACCTTGTCTTGTGGAACCGGAGTAACAGCGGCGGCTATTGTGGCGGGATTAACTAGTCAGAGCAATGATAAAAATAATTGTAGAATTAAGACTTTAGGTGGGAATTTAAATGTGACCTTTGACCGAGTTTTACAACACACATTCTATAATATTTGGCTACAAGGTGCGGCTAATTTTGTTTTTAAAACGTATATTAATTTGCCATTTGAAAATAACTCATAAATTTTCAGACACATCATCGCATTTCAGTTTAACTATATTGTGTAATTCATTTTTTAACTGAGATGAATAAGTTTGTTTTTATGAGGGATTACAATATCTAGGAACCCTTCCTTGATTAGTTTTTCTTTAAAAATTATTTTCGCATTTGTATCACCATGAACAAGAAATATGGTTTTTACTTTCTTTTTGTTTTGACAAGATAAAAAATGAATGATTTCTGAATAATCAGCATGAGCGCTATAGGAATCAATCGTTGCTATTTCAGCTTTTACGTCATAAAATTCATCTAATATTTTTACGTTTTTTTTACCGTTTTTAATTTGCCCACCTAATGAATTTGTTGTACAATAGCCAACAATTAAAATGGTGTGTTTCGAGTCAGAAATATAATGGATTAAATGATGTTTTATTCTCCCTCCATCCATCATTCCTGAAGCTGCGATAATGATACATGGTTCTTTTTGATTATTTAAAGCTTTTGAATCTTCTTTGTCAATTATATATTTTAAATTTTCAAA
The DNA here is from genome assembly GCA_945860225.1 of Chitinophaga pinensis. GTDB lineage: Bacteria > Bacteroidota > Bacteroidia > B-17B0 > Aurantibacillaceae > UBA4416. The sequence goes on from CAMAPT010000018.1 coordinate 30,254, forward strand.
CCCAAACGGATCTGCATCTTTCGAAAGATATTGATTAAACGATTCATTAAAACAATTTATATGTTCTCTCATAATATTTGTAATACCTGCCGATAATGGACTATCAACATATATATTAATATTTGGAAGCATATTTTTATTTTTTAGTTTATTAAGAATAAATACAAGTTCTTGTGTTCGACCAAGGCTAAATGCCGGAATAATTAATTTGCCTTTTTTTTCGATACAGGTTTTTCTGATAATATTTAAAAGTTGTAAATCAGAATCAGGAGAATTGTTATGAAGTCTGTCTCCATAGGTAGATTCACAAATAATATAATCAGCCTGAGGAAAGGGCTGAGGATTTTTCAGAATGATATCATTGTATTTCCCAATGTCTCCTGTATAAGTTAAGCGAGTTAATTTACCAGTACCATTATTGAATTTGAGATTAACAGCAGCGCTTCCTAAAATATGACCAACATCTGTGAAAGTAAAAGACACCTGATCATTTAGCTGAAATTCTTGATTATAAGGTATTGTTTTTAAATGCTTTAAGCAGCGTTCTACATCATGGTAGGTATAAAGTGGTTCAAGAGGTTTTTGGTTCAATAATTCACGTTCTTTATTGATGTATTCAATATCAAATTCATGAATATTGGCACTATCAAATAACAATAGCTCTACAACTTTTCGTGTGGGAGGTGTACAATATATGAATCCCAAAAAACCTTGTTTAACTAAGAGCGGAAGATTACCTGAGTGATCAATATGTGCATGAGATAATAACACCACATTTATTGCCGAGGGATTGACGTTTAAATGACGATTTAAAATGTCTGTTTCTTGCCCTAAACCTTGGTATAAACCACAATCAAGCAGAATAGAAAAATTGTTTTCTGTTTCAATTAAATGCATACTTCCGGTAACGGTTTCAGTTGCACCTATGAACTTTAATTTCATTTGGCAAAATTAAGTCTTAATGAAAATTATTTGCTGATATATATCACATTAAAAATTGATTGTAGCAATCTGCATTTTAAGTTGCTAATTATAGTTTTGTCGAAACTTGTTAAAGCTATGTGTTATATGAAAACACTATTAATTCCAATTGATTTTTCAGAAATATCCGACAATGCTTTATTATACGGGGTGAGATTGGCAAATGCGTTGTCGGCCAATATAATCCTATTACATGTAAACCCTTTGCCAGTTTATAATAGTGAATATAACACATTAACTTTTTCAATAATAGATGCGTTGGAAACCAGTTTATTGCAATTAAAAGAAAAAGCAGAAAGATTAAAATCAACTCAATTTTTAAAAGGTTCTGTAACTTATTTTGTAGAGACAGGAGATTTAAAGTCACATGTCATCCAGTATAACAAACAATATAACGTTGATTTAATTGTTATGGGAATTACGGAGCATGATACGAAGTTTACACAAACACTTTTCGGCAGTAATGCGGTTTCTCTATCAAAAGAGAGCAAAGTGCCTATATTGATAATTCCTAAAGGTTATACCTACAAAAACATTCAAACTATTGCGTATGCTTGTGAGTATGATAGTAAATCTGTTTCTGGTAACTATCTGACAACTGTTAAACAGCTCTGTCATTTATTTGATGCAAACTTAAATATTCTTCATGTTATTCCTGAAAATCATTTAATAAATGAAATAGAGGCGGAATTGGATTTACATATAGAAAAAACAATGGAGCAAACGCCTCATAAAACGTATATTTTACTAGAAGATAGTGCGAGTGAAGCAGTGATAGATTTTGTTCGTTCACACGATGTTGATATTATCTTATTACAGCCTAAACATCATTCTTATTGGCATCGTATTTTTCATACAAGCACTACTAAAGAGGTTGCTTTTGAAAGTCCGGTTCCTATACTTTGTATGGAAGATGGGGCAAAATTATCTAATAGATGGTAAATAATGGAGGTTACGTGTTCTATTAGTCATCAAAAATATGATGCCTCTTTATGCCATCGGTTAGATACATTATCTGAACCTGTAAGAAATTTATTACTGATAGATTATCCTTATTTGCTTGATGATAGCTTGGTGTCTCAAGATCAAATTATCATTTATCGAAAAAAATATCTTAATCAATTAATATTAAGTGAATACGGAGAAGTTGATGTGTTAGAAAAAAAAGTAGTGGATGCTATTGCAAAAAACGAAATTTTATCTGAAAACATCGAAACTGATTTAAATGAACATATAAGCTTTGGAGAAAAAATGGCCGATTATATAGCCTTATTTGGAGGCAGTTGGGGATTTATTATTTGGTTTTTTGTATTCATTTTTATTTGGATTTTAATCAATCTGATTGCTAATGCCCAATTAGTCTTTGACCCATATCCGTTTATTTTATTGAACCTAATTTTATCATGTTTAGCATCTATTCAGGCCCCTATCATTATGATGAGTCAAAATAGGCAAGAACACAAAGATAGGAGCCGTAATGTAAATGACTATAAAGTTAATTTGAAAGCAGAACTTGAAATTCAATTATTACATGAGAAAATAGATCATTTAATGGTTCATCAAAACAAAAAACTTCTTGAAATACAACAGATACAAGTTGATTTGTTTGATGACATATTGAAACAAGTTTACTCGAAAAAACAAAATATACCATGATAAACCAATTGCTTTGTCATGGGTGAAACAATTGTATCATAAAATTAAACGCGAAGAATTATTGTTTGCCCATAAACCATTTGACCTTAATCATCTCTAAACATGATAATTATCATGCTTGGAATTATTGTATAAAATTACGTTTGCTATGTGAAAGTAGCAGACATAAATAAGACTAAAATCACTTGCTATCACTGCGGTGAGTTTGTTAAAGATTCAGGATTTCAGATTGATTCGAAATCGTTTTGTTGTAGAGGTTGTCAAACCGTTTATGAAATTATCAATAAAAACGATTTATGTTCTTACTATACTATTGAAAATTCACCGGGAATCAATCAAAAAAATACTGTTCGAAAAGGTAAGTTTGATTTTTTAGACGATCAACAAATCATAAAAAAGTTAACGCATTTTCAAGATGATTTTCAGCAACACGTTATTTTTTATTTGCCTCAAATGCATTGTAGTTCTTGCATTTGGATATTGGAGCACTTAAATAACATAAATGCGGGCATTATCAAATCGCAGGTAAATTTTATTAAGAAAGAAGTAATAGTTATTTACGATTACCATAAAACATCTCTTAAAAAAGTAGCAGAAAACTTAACTATTATTGGGTATGAGCCACATATTAGTTTAAATGATGTGCGAGCAGGAAAAATAAAGACATATGATACTAGTCAAATAGTAAAGCTCGGTATTGCCGGATTTTGTTTTGGTAATATTATGATGTTGAGCTTTCCTGATTATTTTTCGTTGGGTAATATCGAAGATGCTGCCTTGAAATATTGGTTTAATTATTTGAATTTAATTCTTTCTCTACCCGTTTTTTTTTATTCGGCATCTGATTTTTTTATTTCTGGTTTCAAAGGTATTCGTCAAAAATTTTTGAATATTGATGCTCCTATTGCATTAGCTATTTTAATTACTTTTAGTAGAAGCGTTTACGAAATTATATCAGACACGGGATCTGGATATTTAGATTCTATGTCTGGTATCGTTTTTTTTATGTTAATTGGTCGATATTTTCAAAATAAGACCTATCAAACGATTTCATTTGACAGAGATTTTACATCTTATTTCCCTTTAGGAGTAGGCGTGGTAAATACTGATGGTACTGAAAAACAAGTCTCTGTTTCAACCTTAAAAGTAGGCGATCGAATCAGAATACATAACGATGAAATTATACCTACTGATGCGATTTTGTTTTTTGGTAAAGCCACTATTGATTACAGTTTTGTAACGGGTGAATCTTTGCCCATAGAAAAATCAATTGGTGAAATTATTTATGCAGGGGGAAAGCAAACTTCTGGTGCGATAGAATTAGAAGTAGTAAAAGAAGTTTCTCAAAGTTATTTAACTCAATTATGGAACAATGACGCATTTGATGAAAAAAATGAAAACAAGCCTCGTTCTTTTATTCATCACGTAAGCCAATATTTTACATATATTTTATTCTCAATTGCTATTTCATCGGCTATTTATTGGATGGTTTATGATTCTTCAAAGGTTTGGAATACTGTTACTGCAGTATTAATTGTGGCTTGTCCTTGTGCTTTATTATTGAGCGCCACATTTACTAATGGTAATATGATTCGTATTTTAAATAAATATCAATTATACATTAAAAACGCTTTTGTCATTGAACAATTATCTAGGATAGATACGATTGTTTTTGATAAAACAGGAACAATAACCGAACAAGGAAAAGCTGAAATCGTATTTCATGGAAACGATTTTTCTGCTGAAAAAGCTCAGTTAATTGGATCTTTAGCGAATCAATCCAATCACCCATTAAGTAAAAGTATTGCCTCCTTTTTACCATTTAGCAAAAGCTTACCTAATAAACATTATAAAGAAATAAAGGGATATGGAACAACCGCTACGATTAGTCAGCATCAGGTTAAAATGGGGTCGGCTGAATTTGTGCTACACAAAACGATTGAACATCACGGTTACGGTAGTAAAATATATGTGAGTATTGATGAAGAATTTGTAGGGTATTTTGCAGTCAAAAATGCCTATCGGAAAGGATTAGAAGATGTGATTAATTCCTTGAAATCAAAATTTGATTTAAAAATTTTATCAGGAGATAATTCATCAGAAGAGCCCTATTTGAAATATATTTTTGGAGATAGTACAGAGCTTTTATTCAATCAAAAACCGGAAGATAAGTTGAACTATATCAAATCACTTCAGGATAAAAACAAGAAAGTATTGATGATAGGAGATGGCTTAAATGATGCAGGAGCATTAAAGCAGAGTGATGTGGGGATTGCAATCAGTGACGATACAAATAATTTCTCACCGGCTTGTGATGCTGTGTTATCAGGGCAATCATTTAAAATACTCAATGATTTAATTATGTATTGTAAAAATGAAAAAACTATCATTTATTCAAGTTTTGTATTATCTATATTATATAATTTTATAGGTCTTTTTTATGCCGTTCAAGGCGACCTCAAGCCAGTAATCGCGGCTATATTAATGCCTTTAAGTTCTATTAGTATTGTTATACTAACAACTGGTTTAAGCTCTTTGTATGAGTTGATATTGAAAAAGTAAAAAGATGACAAAAGTCATTTTTTAGCTTGATTAATGTCAATAGACAACTTTACCATAAAACTAATTTTGTTTTCGAATATGAGTGCCATTTTTATTATGATAGGAGCAAGTTTATTATTGGCTATAGGCTTTTTGGTAGCCTTTATATGGTCTGTTAAAAATAATCAGTATGAGGATGATTATACACCGTCGGTGAGAATTTTATTTGACAATACAACCATTCAGGAAGAAAAAAATAAACACACAAAAGAATAAGAAAATAACAATTACAAAAAACTGGTAATATGGAACTACAAAAATTTCAGTACGACAATAAGATTGTAAAAATGTTTGCCTATGCAACGATGCTTTGGGGTTTAGTTGGAATGCTTGTTGGAGTTATAGCTGCCATTCAGTTGTATCTGCCGGCAGCTAATATGTCTTTGCCCTACACGACTTTTGGTCGTCTTCGTCCGTTGCATACTAATGCTGTTATTTTTGCTTTTGTAGGTAATGGTATTTTTATGGGTGTTTATTACTCGTTACAGCGGTTATTAAAAGCACGCATGTTTAGTGACTTTTTGAGTAAAATTCATTTTTGGGGTTGGCAATTAATTATTGTATTAGCCGCGTTAACTTTAGTATTAGGAAAAACAACTGGGAAGGAATATGCTGAATTAGAATGGCCCATCGATATTTTAATCACACTGGTTTGGGTGGTATTTGGTTGGAATATGTTTGGAACAATTATTCGTCGTCGAGAACGTCATTTGTATGTAGCTATTTGGTTTTACATAGCCACTTTTGTTACGGTTGCCATGTTGCATATAGTTAATTCAATTGAAATTCCGGTTTCTTTCTGGAAATCTTATTCATGGTATGCAGGGGTTCAGGATGCCCTAGTTCAATGGTGGTATGGTCATAATGCGGTAGCTTTTTTCTTAACTACTCCTTATTTAGGTTTAATGTATTATTTCTTACCAAAAATTGCTCAGCGTCCGGTGTATTCATACCGATTATCTATCATCCATTTCTGGGCATTAATTTTCTTATACATTTGGGCAGGGCCTCACCATTTGTTATATACTTCAGTTCCTGATTGGGCGCAATCATTAGGAGTTGTATTTTCAGTAATGTTAATAGCACCATCTTGGGGAGGTATGATTAATGGATTATTGACACTTCGTGGCGCGTGGGATAGAGTGCGTGACAATGTTGGATTGAAGTTTTTGGTGGTTGCTGTTACCGCTTATGGGATGGCCACCTTTGAGGGACCGATGTTATCACTAAAAAATGTCAATGCTATTGCTCATTTCACAGATTGGATTGTGGCTCATGTTCACGTTGGAGCTTTGGGTTGGAATGGATTTATGACCTTTGGTATATTATATTGGTTAATTCCAAGATTATTTCAAACGAAATTGTATTCTGAAAAATTAGCGAACGTTCATTTTTGGATTGGTACTTTAGGTATTGTATTATATGCAGTGCCGATGTATTGGGCAGGTTTCATGCAAAGTTCTATGTGGAAAGATTTTACACCAGAAGGCCAATTGAAATGGCAGTTCATGGATACAGTCACAAAAATGATTCCGTTTTATATTGCACGTTCTATTGGTGGTACATTGTTTTTGGCAGGTGCCGTTATCATGACTTATAACTTGATTAAAACAATTAAGGTTGGTAATTTTCTTGAAATAGAAGAAGATCAGGCTCCGGCATTAACCGGTGAATACCATTCACATTCTCATGATCATTGGCATCGTTGGATTGAACGTAAACCGATTCAATTAATGATAATTAGTTTAGTTGTGGTAGCTATTGGTGGGTTAATAGAATTTGTGCCGGTGTTTTTGGTTAAATCAAATATTCCAACCATTGCAAGTGTAAAACCATATACACCTCTCGAATTACAGGGAAGAGATATTTACATAAGAGAAGGCTGTTATACATGTCATTCGCAAATGGTTCGTCCTTTTAGAAGTGAAACGGCACGTTATGGAGAATATTCTAAAGCAGGTGAATTTGTTTACGATCATCCGTTTCAGTGGGGAAGCAAACGAACAGGTCCGGATTTGGCTCGTGTAGGTGGAAAATATCCTGACAGTTGGCATTATAATCATATGCTCGATCCAACCTCGATGTCTCCTGGTTCTGTTATGCCTCAGTATCCTTGGTTATTAGAAGATCAGTTAGATGCTAACTCAACCATTGCAAAAATAAAAGCCATGAAACGTTTGGGCGTACCTTATCCTGATAGTTATGAAACTAGTGCCATTTCTGATATGGAAAAGCAAGCCACAGAGATTACAGCTAATTTGAAAAAAGATGGCATAGAAACTTTACCAGATAGAGAAATTGTGGCCTTAATATCTTATTTACAGCGTTTAGGTAAGGATATTAAAGCAGAGGGATTAAAGGCAAAAAAATAAATTATCAATATTATAGACTTAGGAAATAGCCAAGTTGCGACTAGCGCAAACACAAATGACTAAACATGGTTATATCATATGATAAGTAAAAAACAAATTATTAAGACGTATGAAATAGCCATGTGCTGCACCTACAAACACAAATGAAGATACATGGCGTATAACATATGACAACTAAAAAACAATAAAATCTACATATGAAATTCAAAAATTATTTAGAAAGTATTACAGGAATTGGTATATATCCGCTTATATCTTTAATCATCTTCATTGGTTTTTTTGGTTTAGTTACTCTGTATGTTTTAAAAGGTAATAAAAAACATTTTGACAAATTGAGCCATCTTCCAATTAGTGAAAAAGAACCTATTTAAACTCTACTTATGAATAGGCATGTTTAACCTTCAAATGATTAAACTATGCTTTTCATCTACACTAAAAATGCATCTACATGTTAAATAGCCATATGCTGCACGAACAAACACAAATGAAGATACATGGCGTATACCATATGACAAAAAAAACAAATAATTTAAACATATGAAATAGCCATGTGCTTTACGCACAAAACCAAATGACTAAACATGGTTATACCATATGACAAATAAAAAACAAACAATTTAAACGTATGAATAAACTAAATAAAATAACATCATTTGGCGTAGCTTTGCTATTTCCGTTTGTAGGGGTTTGTCAGGAACAAACTACTCAAGAAAGTGCGTCTTATTTTACAAACGCCTTGTTTTTAACATTACTAGTTACGGCCTTAGTTTTGGCAATAGTTATTGCTGCTTTTGCTTCTGTATTTAAGAATATTGCCGATAGTGATTATTTAACTAGTAAATACAAAAATGATAAAGATGATCAATCAACAACAATAAGAAATATAACGTCTGTTATTTTGTTGTTATCTTCTTTTTCAATGTTATCTCAAGAGAAGGTATCCACTGTAGTTAATGATGATGGAAGAATTGGTGGAATAGACCAGTTTACTTTCTATTTTATGATAGTCATTATTTTTATTGAAATTGTTGTATTAGGATTAATGATGTTTCAGTTTAATTTTCTGATTAAAACATATACCGTTGTTGAAGCTGAAGAAAAGACTAAAAAGGTGGATTCTCAATTATTAATGAGTTTAACTGATGCTGTTGCTATAGAAGATGAAGAGAAAATTTTGTTAGATCATGATTACGATGGTATTAAGGAATTGGATAATAATTTACCACCTTGGTGGAAATACGGATTTTATTTAACCATTGTAGTTGCAATTATTTATTTAATTAACTATCACGTTTTGGGTACAGGTGATTTACAGGGTAAGGAATATGAAAAAGAAATCACAAAGGCTAAATTAGAAGTAGAGGAGTATATGAAAACATCAGCAAATAATGTTGATGAGAGCACGGTTAAATTACTGACAGAATCTGCCGATATAGAAGCCGGAAAAGAAGTTTTTATTTCTAACTGTGTAGCATGTCACGGAAAATTAGGAGAAGGTTCTGTAGGACCTAATTTTGCAGATGATTATTGGATTCATGGTGGAAGTATTCAAGAAATTTTTAAATCTATTAAATATGGTTGGGTAGAAAAGGGCATGAAATCATGGAAAGAAGATTTATCACCCATACAAATTGCACAAGTTACATCTTATATAAAAACACTTAGGGGAACTAATCCACCAAATGCTAAAGCACCTCAGGGCGATTTATATGTGGAAGATAATGCAGTAAATTCAAAAGACACTTTAGCTTCATTAGTAGATAGTTTAAGTTTACACGCCAATTTAGATAGCTTAAATACTGGTAAAAAATAATGGATAGTCAAACCCATATACAAGATGAAAAAAAAGACGAATCTTTTAGAGATAGTATAGCTACTATTAATGACGATGGTAAAAGGGCTTATGTATATCCCACAAAACCTTTTGGTAAGTATTATGATTTAAGAACATACTTAACATGGATTTATTTATTGATTTTTCTCTCAGTTCCTTTTATAAAATACCATGATGAGCCGCTCTTTTTATTTAATGTTCCTGAAAAGAAATTTATATTGTTTGGTTCTATTTTCTGGGCACAAGATTTTTTCATCTTCGGATTAGGGATGCTAATTTTTATTGTTTTTATTGCTTTATTCACCGTAGTTTTTGGAAGATTATTCTGCGGTTGGGCTTGTCCTCAAACCATTTTTATGGAAATGATTTTTCGTAAAATTGAATATTGGATTGATGGAGACGCCAACTATCAAAAAGCCTTAAAAAAAGCACCTTGGAATGCCGAAAAAATTAGGAAGCGATTATTAAAATTTTTAATATTCTATGTTTTATCATTTATAATTTCTAGCACATTACTTAGTTATGTTATTGGTTCTGATAGTGTTTTTAATATCCTTCAGCATATTAATCAGCATAAGCGAGCATTTGTTGGAATGATTTTGTTTACTACTGTTTTCTTTTTTGTGTATTGGTGGTTTAGAGAACAAGTGTGTTTAATAGTTTGTCCTTATGGCAGAATGCAGGGTGTTTTATTAGATAAAAATTCGGTAGTAGTAGCTTATGATTATGTCCGCGGCGAAGAAAGACATCATTTTAAGAAGAATGAAATTAGAACAGGTGGAGATTGCATTGATTGTAATTTGTGTGTGAAAGTTTGCCCTACTGGCATTGATATTAGAAATGGTACCCAACTCGAATGTATTAGTTGTACGGCATGTATTGATGCTTGTGATTCTATGATGGAAAATGTTGGTTTGCCAAAAGGCTTGATTCGTTATGCTTCTGAGAATGGTGTTAAGGAAAAAATTAAATTATCTTTTACCACACGAATGAAAGCTTATTCTGTTGTGTTATTAGTGTTAATCGGTATTGAAACAACTTTACTTGTGACACGTGCTGATTACGATGCCACAGTGTTAAGAGCAAAAGGAATGTTGTACCAAGAACAACCGAATAATCAATTGAGCAATTTGTTTACGATAAAATTGGTTAATAAAACGCGTCAGGAATTACCAGTTGAGTTAAGAGTAGAAAACTTTGGTAATTATAAATTACAGTTAATTGGCAAAGACATTAAGGTAAAACCAGAAGGCGTAACGGAAGGCGAATTTTTTGTTTATCTGAATAAACAAGATATTCATAAAAGAAGTACCCCATTAAAAATTGGTATTTATTCGGATGGAAAAAAAATAAAAACCGTAAAAACTAAATTTTTAGGTCCTATACAATTTAAGTCGCATCTCTAAAAAATAAATGATATGAACTTTGGAAAAAAAATAATGGTATTTTATATTGGTTTCGTAGGCTTAATTCTCACCTTGGTGTTCATGAGCTATGGGCAAAAAGTTGAATTAGTAAGTGCTGATTATTATGCACAAGAATTAAAATTTCAGGATAAAATTGATGCCACCAATAATGCGAAAGCCTTGTCATTTGGAATTCATTATACAATTTCTGATAAAGTTCTATTACTGAAAATTGATTCAATGATGTTAACAAATGATTTTTCGGGAACTGTGACGTTTTTTCGCCCATCTGATTCTAGTAAAGATGTTCAGTTAAAATTTAATTTCATTAATAACAAACAAGTTATAGAAACTAAACTATTAGAACACGGGGTTTATAAAATGCAATTGAATTGGATAAGTAATCACAAGAATTATTTTAAAGAAGAGGTTGTTTTTATTGATTAGTGATGGAACTTATTATTGCCGCCATATCGTTAGGACTATTAGGAAGTTTTCACTGCATAGGCATGTGTGGACCGATTGCTTTAGCATTACCTGTTCATCACTATGCACCGGTTAAAAAGCATGTAGGTATTTTTTTATATAATTTAGGTCGAATATTTACGTATACTTTTTTAGGTGTTTTATTTGGATTATTGGGTCAATCTTTTTTTATAGGTGGATTTCAGCAATTGCTTTCAATTGGTTTAGGTATATTGCTGTTGTTATCTATTACACTGTTTAATTTAAGAATCGGGAATAGTTTTGGTAATATTATTTTTCGTTTTATTAATTCAATTAAAAAGCAGTTAGCTTATTTATTTAATAAAAAAAAACTTCCTGGTTTATTTTTGATTGGATTGTTAAATGGGCTTTTGCCTTGTGGGTTAGTATATATCGGAATTGCCGGTTCTGTTGCTTCTGGTCATTATTTAAAGGGAGCCATGTTTATGTTTTTTTTTGGCATAGGTACTTTTTTTGTCATGTATACAGTGGCATTTTTTGGTCAATTTATCAGTTTGAAATTTCGGAATCAAGTTCGTCAATCAATGCCTTATGTGGTTTCTCTGATGGCTGTATTATTAATTTTAAGAGGATTGAATTTAGGTATTCCATATCTCAGTCCTGAGTTTGAAAAAGAAAAACGAAAAATTTCATGTTGCGAAAGTTCTAAGGCTAAAAGGCCATTATTAAAATGTTCTCCTAAAAAATGTCATTAATTATTATATTATGTTCTGGGAAAAATATCCATACACGTCAATTAAACGAAAGGTATTTGAATCGTTAAGTAAAAATACTAATTATCGTACTGAAAATATTTTAGGTATCCCTGCTACTTTTTTGGATACTGATATCTTTTATGATGATGCCCCATTTCTTAATGATGCCCCATTTTTATCAACCCTAATTGCTAACCCTAATCATATAGGGGTGCACACGTTAGGAGATGAACATGAAGATTTTTTCTCGGGTACTCATGACATTGAAAAAGATTTAATAAAGATATGTGCTGAAGAAATATTTGGTGCGGAACCTTTTTCTTATGATGGATATGTAGCAAGCGGAGGAACAGAAGCAAACATAGAGGCGCTTTGGATATATCGAAATTTTTATTTACAAGAATATAAAGCGGATATCAAAGATATTGCCATTGTATATTCAACCGATACGCATTATTCTATTCCAAAGGCATTAAATTTATTGAATGTAAAAGGTATAGAATTACCTGTACATCCTACAACACGCGAAATTATTACCAAAGATTTTGAGCATAAAATAGAAGATGCATTAGTTCAGGGCATTAAATATTTTATCGTTAATGTCAATATGTCTACTACCATGTTTGGATCGGTAGATGATATTGGTAAAATAACTAATTTTTTAAATCTTCTTCATGTTAATTATAAATTACATGTTGATGGTGCTTATGGAGGATTCATTTATCCATTTGTTAATACTGACAACTCATTTAATTTTAAAAATAAAAATATCACTTCTTTTTCTATAGATGGGCATAAAATGCTACAAGCACCCTATGGTACAGGTATTTTTTTAATAAGAAAGGAATACATGAAATATGTATGCACCAATGAGGCAGGTTATGTAAAAGGGAGGGATTATACTTTGTGCGGAAGCCGTTCTGGCGCCAATGCTGTGTGCGTTTGGATGATTTTGCGAATTCACGGTTCTGTTGGTTGGACAGTGAAAATGCGTCAATTAGTTGATAAAGCAGCTACAATATCCGAAACATTAAACGAATGGGGGATTAAACATTACAGGCATCCTGATCTTAATATTGTAACAATTGATGCCCATTATATGAGTAGTGCATTAGCAAACAAATACCATTTGGTACCAGATAATCATAATGAAAAACCTAATTGGTATAAAATAGTAGTTATGCCTCATGTAAAGTCTGGAATTATTGACAATTTTCTTTCTGAATTAAAAAATGAGCAATCTTAAAAATTAAAATTGCTTAATACTTTAAATTTTTTAGTTAAAAAAATCATGATTATTTTAATATTTTTTATTCTTCATTGGTATCTTTCTTTATTTGCTCAAACTTTTTTTCTGCATCGTTATGCTGCGCATCAAATGTTTACGATGAATCAATTTTGGGAGAAAGTATTTTATATTTTGACATGGTTATTTCAAGGGTCTTCGTTTTTAAGTCCAAAAGCTTATGGTGTTATGCATCGACTTCATCATGCTTATGCCGATACCGAAAATGACCCGCACTCTCCCAAATATTCAAAAAATTTATTTGATATGATGTGGAAGACATTGACTGTTTATTCATCTATTTTGGATAATACAGCTAATGTTTCGGGAAAATTCACAAAAGATGTTACTTACTGGCGATCTTTTGAAACTTTTGCAGGAAGTTGGGCCGTTCGTATATTATGGGGTATATTTTATTTTATTTTTTATTGGCAGTTCGCAACTTCTTGGTGGATGTTTTTATTATTACCTATTCATTTTTTAATGGGTCCTATTCATGGTGCTATTATTAATTGGTACGCGCATAAAATAGGGTATATTAATTTTAAAGTGTCGGACACGGCCAAAAATTTATTACCTATTGATATATTGATGATGGGGGAGGGTTATCATAATAATCATCACAAATTTGGAGGAAGAGCCAATTTTGGAATTAAATGGCATGAGTTAGATCCTACGTATCCTATAATTTATTTACTAAATGCATGCCATGTCATTCATCTTAAAAAAGATAATGATCTTAAGTATATGTAACTATTTATTCGATTATTTAATTTATTTACTAAAAATGGATTTAGTTTCAAAATACAACATTCAGGCACCTCGATATACCAGTTATCCCACCGTTCCTTATTGGGATAATTTAATGACTGAAGAAAGATGGATAAGTCATATTAAGCAAGCGTTTAAATTGTACAATAAAGATGGTATTAGTCTTTATATTCATTTGCCTTATTGTGAAAGTTTATGTACCTATTGTGCATGTAATACACGTATTACGGTGAATCATAAGGTTGAAATTCCTTATATAGAGTCTTTATTAAAAGAATGGAAGCTTTATTTAAATCAGTTTAATGAAAAACCTTTGATTAAAGAAATTCATTTAGGTGGTGGAACTCCAACTTTTTTTTCTCCCGAAAATGTATCGTATTTATTAACATCCATCATAGGAACAGCAGATATCGCTGAAGAATATGATTTTAGTTTCGAAGGACACCCAAATAACACAACTAGCTCTCATTTAAAAGTTTTATTCGATTTAGGATTTAAAAGAGTAAGCTTTGGTATTCAAGATTTTGATGAAAAAGTTCAGGACACGATTAATCGTTACCAAACTTTTGAAGAAGTAAAAAATGTTATTCAAGAAGCAAGGTTAATTGGATATACGTCTATCAATGTTGATTTAGTTTATGGATTACCATTTCAAACCCTTGAAACGATTCATGATACCATTACTAAAATTTGTTCATTGAAACCCGAACGAATTGCATTTTACAGCTATGCTCATGTGCCTTGGTTGAAGCCAGGTCAAAGAAAATATTCAGAAATAGATTTACCTGCTGATGCATATAAAAGAAGTTTGTATGAGACAGGTAAAAAGTTGTTTATGAAAGCCAATTATTCCGATATAGGCATGGATCATTTCGCCCTTCCTAATGATGCCTTATTTGAGGCTTTTAAAGAAGGAATACTTCATCGTAATTTTATGGGTTACACAACTAATACGACTAAATTACTGATAGGATTAGGATGCTCCTCAATTAGTGATACATGGGATGCCTTTGCTCAAAATATTAAAACGGTTGAAGAATATCAAAAAGTAGTTAACGAAGGTCGTTTCCCAATTTTCAAAGGTCATTCTTTAACAAAAGATGATTTAGCTATAAGACAACATATACTTGATTTAATGTGTAAGCATGAAACTCCAATCAGCGTATATTTTATTAAAAACAAGAATAGATTTATCGATTTTATAAATGATGATTTACTGGAATTAAAAAATGACAAAATTATTATCAAAGAAAACGGTAAATTGTTTTTAAGAAATATTTGTTTAGCATTTGATAAACGCTATTGGAAAAACGTTCCCAAAAATAGTACCTTTAGTACCACAGCATGAAACGGGATATTGAAAATATAGAAGATATAAAACAGATGGTTGATACGTTTTATCAACGCATTCGAGAAAATGAGGTATTAGGACCAATTTTTCAGGAGCGCATCCAAAATCATTGGCAGGAACATTTGGATAAAATGTATCGATTTTGGCAAACTATTCTTTTAGGTGAACGAACCTATACAGGAGCTCCTTTTCCTCCTCATGCCAGAATGCCTATTGATGAAAGTCATTTTATTATTTGGGTGAAACATTTTACACAAACAGTTGATGAATTTTTTGAAGGCCCAAATGCCGAAGAAGCAAAAAAAAGAGCCACTTTAATGGCTGCTATTTTTAATTCAAAACTTGAATATTTTAAAAACAACAATTTATAGTTTTTTGAGTGTTTACAAAGTATAAAGTTTAGGTTTCGATTATTTTTAGTCTTCTTTCAGTTTTATGAATTTTTTGATAAATGTTTGCTCATCAATGATGACTCTAATTATATAATTTCCTCTTGAATAGGATGTTGTTGAGAGATGAATAAAATTTAACCCTTTACTTCCCCGATAACTGCTTAAAGGGGACATGATTTGTCCGGTAGCGTTATATATCGAAATAGAAAAATCGACGTCTTTGTTTAATATTACCGGAATTGTAATATCTCCATCTGTAGGGTTTGGTAGAGGGTTTTGTACCGTTATTTCATCTAAATTTAAGGCATTACAAAATTGGTTATTCAGGCTATTTTGATCGATTAATCCATTTACTTTTTCAATGTATACACAAGTAATTTTATTGGTTTTATCGTTTTGATCGGCACTTCTTGAATTAAAGGTATACGTATAAATCGTATTAGGATTTAATACCCCTTTCCATATTTCTTTGATATTACCAGCATCATTGATTTGGTAATGTAAATCGATAGAATTTACTGGCACGGAACCATAGTTAGCAATATCAGCTTTCACTACTATAAAACCATCTACATCTTTTGTTGTTTGAGTATTTAGGACAGCAACATCAAGGTAGTGTTTTTGGACTGAAATAGTTTTTGTTTTTAAATTTTCACATCCTTCTTGGTTTTCTATCCATAAAGAACAGGAGTAGGTGCCTGGAGAATTGAAAGAGAGCGTAGGTGTTTGAGTAGTTATCGGTATTTTTCCGTCGAAACACCAAACATACGAACGTCCATTTGTGATGGTAGGATAAAATGTAATTAAGGAATCAATGTAGTAAAAAGCGGTTGGCTGGATGGTAAAATCAACACTTGGTAATGGTAGAATTTGAATTGTTTTAGTAACAGAATCTGTGCAGTTAAATGAATTCGTAACGGTTAATTTAATACTAAGGGAACCAGTTTGGGTAGTAGTTAGTCTAGGCTGACTGAGTGCTGAAAAAGAGGTTTGATTCATTTTCCAATCGTAGCTGGTAATGGTGCCATTTTTGGGAATCGATAGATTCACGGCAGTTACAGTATCTTTTGTGCAAAAATTTGGAACCGAAAAATTTGAAATAGGTGGTAAATAAACCATAATTGATTTTGTGGTTTTAGAAATACAGCCATTTGTTCCATTCACTGTTAATGCTACTGAATAGGTTCCAATGTTGCTATAGGTATTAGTGGCAGTTAATCCATTTGAAAAATTGTTCCCGAAATTCCATAAACGCGGTGAGGAAGTAGTGGCAATAGATTGATCTTGAAATAAGGTAGGTTGATTTAGACAGGCATTGTTATATAAAAAATCAGCACTCACCTGATCTTTTATAAAAACAGATTTAGTAATCGAATCTTTGCATCCGGCTTCGTTGGTTGCTATTAATTTAATAGAATGATTTCCGCGGTTTGCAAATAGGTGTTTGGGTGAGTTTGAAAAAGACGTATTATTTAGTCCACTAGTTGGGTCTCCAAAATCCCAACGGACAGAAGCTACGGAGTAAGAATTTGAACCTAAGCTTAAATTTATAAACACAGTACTATCCTTTTGGCAAGCTATGCCATTGGTAAAATTAACTGTTGGAGTTGGGGCTATATGTAAGGTTTTAGTAATGGTTTGTTCGCAACCTATGTTAGTTTTAACGTGTAATTGTACGTTGTAATTTCCTGTATCAGCATAGGTGTGAAAAGGGTTAGTTAAGGTAGAGGTATTCGCAGAAGATAGTGGGTCTCCAAAATTCCAGTTATGTGACTCGATGGAATTTCCCAAAGGCGGTGTAGAAGTATTAGAAAATGCAACAGCAGATTTGATGCAACCGGTTATATACGAAAAATCAGCTTTTGGTGCTTCGCCTATAATGTTAACCTGAATGGTATCTTGTGCTACGCAATTGTTTGTATTTGTAACCGCTACAGCGTATTGCCCGGTATTAGTCACTGTAATGGCGGATGTGTTTTCTCCTGTATTCCAAGTATAAGTTAAATTAGGTTGTAGACCTTGTTGAAGGCTTATTGAATTACCCGCGCATAGAGATATATCTGGTCCGAGTGAGGTGGTAGAGGAAAAATTATCAATTGTTATGTGTGCAGTGTCTGAGGTTATGGAGCAGCCAAAAGAATCAGTAATTCTTACAAAATAATCACTAGGTTGGTTGATGCTTATTAACGAGTCTGTTGAACCATTAGACCATTGAAAGTTGAATAGTTGTTTAGATAGTTGTGTATTCCATGTAATTGATTGATTTTGGCAAAATGTACTATCAGCAAAATTATATTTAGACATTGGGTTTATCTGAATATTAATTGTGTCATATGATAATTTTCCAAACACATTGGTTGCAATAACTGAGTATTGCCCTGAATTTACTACCGTGATGCTTGGAGTTGTAGCCCCTGTATTCCATAAAAAATTTGTGAAATTATGATTGTCGTCTTTTAAAATTACATTACATGATGTTGCAATATCAGAGCCTAGATTAATGGGTGGAGCATATTTGTCGTTTAAATACTTTTCAATGATGGTTGTTTGAATTGGAGTTAAAGCTCCATTATATATTATAAGTTCATAAAATTCTCCAGACCAAAGTCTTCCAAATGTTAATCTATCGTTACTTAAATTATTTGCAGTAACATTGCCAGCAGTAATAAGACTGATGATAGAATACTCAGGATTTAAAAAGTACGTCGTACTGTTTACAGGGTTAAAATTAACTCTTGTTACCCCCCCAATAATTTTTGGACTTGCGTTAGATGCTTCCCAAATTAAATTACCATTACCACGATGGAAATCATATAAAGTATTGTGCCCCAAAAGAGACCTATAATTGGATGATACTAAACTATTTTCTTTTAAAACCCAAAATACAGTTCTAATGTTAGAAATTTCGTTGAAATTATAAAAGTCATCAACACCGTCAAAAAAAACACTTTTATGGTTATTTAATCCCAAAGTATTCGAAATAGCCTGTTCATTATTATTTAGTTGTACTGCATGATTTTTTAATGGCGATAAATCATATAGCGTATCTGCTTTTAATGAGGAAGATAAATGAACACTATCAGACGATAACCAAAGCCTTAGTCCAGGTATAGTATCAATTTGAGAGAGCATTGGGTTAAATGATAAAAACAGTAAAAAACAAAATAATTTATGTTTAATAATCTGACTCATTAACTTATTTTTAATTATTAATTAAAAATAAGTATTTTAGTCTAATATATGTCTACTTATTTTGAAATAAAACCAAAAGGAAAATTTAGTTTTGGACTTGGTGAATTATGGGAATACAGAGAACTGTTTTATTTTTTCACTTGGCGAGATGTTAAAGTAAAATACAAACAAACAGTTCTCGGTTTTTTGTGGGCAATTTTACAACCTTTATTTATGACTGTTGTATTTACTCTCTTTTTAGGAGAGTCAATTTCACAAAAAACTCAATTAACGATTCCATACCCTGTATTTGCATTAAGTGGCATGTTACTTTGGGGTATATTTAGTGGCGGTATGAGTAATGCAGCTAATAGCATGGTTAGTAATGCAAATATTATTAAAAAAATATATTTTCCTCGATTAATAATTCCAATTTCCGCAATATTAGTTTCTTTGATAGATTTTTTTATTGCATCGATTGTTTTTTTAGTGGTTCTGTTTTTTTATAAAGTCAATATTAATTACATGTCTATTTTGTTTTTGCCTTTAAGTGTTATTATTACATGTTTATCAGCTATGGGGATTGGCACCACGCTTGCTGCAATGAATATTAAGTATAGAGATGTAAAATATGTTATACCGTTTTTAGTACAAGGGTTATTATTTTTAACTCCGGTGTTATATCCCGAAAACATTTCTACATATCCAGTAATAAAATTTATATTAAAATTAAATCCACTGGCGGGAGCTTTAGAGCTCATGAGAGGTATTTTTAACGGATATGAAATAAGTTTTGACACTGTATTAATTAGTTTAGCGAGTTCTATGATTTTATTCGTAGTTGGAATTATCTATTTCAGAAAAACCGAATCTTATTTTGCTGACCTTGCCTGATGAAACCAATTTTAGAAATTCAACATATTAGTAAAAAGTTCTTGATAAATCATGAACAGCAACCTTATCTGAGTTTAAGAGACTCTCTTTCAAAGGTTTTTAAGGTAAAAAACACAACAGAAGATTTTTGGGCTTTAAATGATGTTAGTTTTATTGTAGAGCAAGGCGATACAATTGGTATTATTGGTAAAAATGGAGCCGGAAAATCAACCCTTTTAAAAATATTATCAAAAATCACTCCGCCCACATCAGGTAAAATTATTGGTCGTGGTCGCATTGCTAGTTTATTAGAGGTTGGTACTGGTTTTCATCCAGAGTTAAGTGGTCGAGAAAATGTTTTAATGAATGGATCTATTTTAGGCATGAGAAAAGCAGAAATATTGAAAAATTTTGACAATATTGTTGATTTTGCTGGAGTTTCTAAATTTATTGATACACCCTTAAAACATTATAGTAGTGGAATGCAACTTCGCTTAGCTTTTGCTGTGGCAGCTTTTTTAGAAAATGAGATTTTGATAATCGATGAAGTACTTGCTGTTGGAGATGCTGATTTTCAGAAAAAATGCATGGGGAAAATGGAAGATGTGAGCAGAAGCGGTAGAACCATTCTTTTTGTTAGCCATAATTTAGGTGCCGTTACTCAATTATGTAAAAAAGGCGTTTATTTGCAGGGAGGTAAAATAGAAAAGATTGGAAATGCTTCAGACGTATTAAACTCTTATCTTAATTCAGAAGATAATGAAATTGGTAATAGATATATAGCTAAAAATGAAAAAAAGTCTGAATTATTTTTTCAGGAGATAGAAACTTTAAATGAAAATAATATATCTGCCTCTTCTTTTGGATTCGATGAAAATATAGTTATTAAAATTACGATAAACGGATCTAAGTTTGTTGAACGAGATACTAAAATTTCTATTACATTATTAGATAAATTTCAAGCTCGAGTGTTTACTTCTGTGAAAGTGTTTTCTGTTTTTTTAAATAATAATAGCTTTTCAGTTATTAGCATTAAAATTCCTAAATCAATCATCGCACCTAATTCATATTCATTTAGATATGCTATTTTTAATGATAGTGGCAAAGTATATGATTTAATTGAAAACATTACTAAAATTAAGATAATAGATACTGGCACAGAAATGACAAAATATGAAGGGGTAGATTATGGAAGTGTAATATTAAATTGTAATTGGCAAAGTGTTTGAAGTAATTAAAAGAATCCTTACTAAATTTAAAGTTATTAGGACAATGTCTAATATCGATTTTTTTATTAAGAACGGAAATGTTGTAGTTGGAGAAAATTCAAAAGTTGATGGTCTGTCAGTTATAATAACAAATTACAAAAAAAACGAACCTTACATTATAATTGGAAGTAATTGTATGATTAACGGCAGTGTTACTATTTATAATCAAGGAGCAAAAGTAAAAATTGGAGACCGAGTATTTATAGGACCAAATACAGATTTAATGTGTAATGATAGCATTACTATTGAATCAGATGTTATGTTGTCTTGGGGTATTACTATGATTGATACAGATGCTCATTCTTTGAACTGGGAAGATAGAAAAAATGATGTTATTGATTGGATAAAGGGTGAAAATTTTAAAAATTGGAATGTAGTAAAGTCAAAACCTATTGTGATTCAATCAAAGTCGTGGATTGGGTTTAAGTCAATTATTTTAAAGGGGGTTACTGTTTCTTCCGGAACAATTGTAGGTGCTGGTAGCGTTGTTACAAGAAATACTGAAAAATATACTGTAGTAGCTGGAAATCCAGCTAAATGTATTAAAAAAACACATTAATGAAATTGAAGAATATTATACCGTATCAGTTAAGGTTATTTAGAATAAGAATTATTTGGTTTTTTAAAAATTATAAAAGTATATATTTTGAATCGGGTATATATACTAATGAACTTCATGGTCCAGCCACATATAAAACAGATGGACTAATCACAAGTAATAATTGTGATTTTATAAATGATGAATTGTTTAAGAAAGCATATGAAAAAGCTGCTGCTACAAAACCGTGGAATGGCTTTACTTTGCAATGGAGGACTTACATTGTTTGTTGGTTTGCTGATTATGTTAAACATTTTGAGGGAGATTTTATAGAATGCGGAGTAAATACTGGTGCCTACTCAAGAGCT
Source organism: Chitinophaga pinensis (assembly GCA_945860225.1). Lineage (GTDB taxonomy): Bacteria > Bacteroidota > Bacteroidia > B-17B0 > Aurantibacillaceae > UBA4416. Next base: position 52,323 of record CAMAPT010000018.1, read on the forward strand.
GTAATTGAGTATATTGATTTCCCTAAAACAAATAAGAAATTTTATTTATTTGATACCTTTAGTGGCCTTGATGAATCTTTAGTTACGGAATTAGAAAAAAATGCAGGAATTAATAATTATTTTGGCGTATATAAGGATGTTTACCAGCAAGTGATTGAAACTTTTAGCACCTATAATGTTCAAATTATAAAGGGTTCTGTACCTTCTACATTGTCACTGTGTAATGCGGAAAAAATTTGTTATTTGTCAATTGATATGAATTGTGTTGAACCTGAAATAGCTGCTATTAATTATTTTTGGGATAAAATAGTTATTGGAGGCGTAATATTATTAGATGATTATGGTTTTCCTATGCATATTCATCAAAAAAATGCCTTTGATTCTTTTGCAATACAAAAAGGAATAAAAATATTATCTCTACCTACTGGTCAAGGGATAATTATAAAAAAATAGCATGAATATTATTGTAATTGGTTCAGAAGGATTTATTGGAAGCAATTTGGTCGATTTTTTTATAAAAAAAGGCCACAATTTGGTTGGAATTGATTCTTTATTACCTAAAAATCAGGCAGCGTATAAATATATTAGGGTTTTATCCTTTAATTACAATCTTGAAGATTTAATAGGTTCATTTATACCAGATGTTTTGATATTTGCAGGTGGTAGTTCAAATGTTCAATTATCATTAGAACAACCATATTTGGATTTTGAAGCAAATGTTACTAGTGTTTCAAAACTACTAGAATCATTAAAAAAAATAAACGCATCTTGTAAATTTATACATTTTTCTAGCGCAGCAATCTATGGTAATCCAATTAATTTACCAATAAAAGAAGTAGACATAAAAAGGCCATTGTCACCTTATGGCTGGCATAAATATCAATCTGAAATTTTATGTATAGAATATCATGTTTGTTATAATATACCTACATGCAGTTTAAGGCCATTTTCCGTATATGGGCCAGGTCAAAAAAAAATGCTATTTTGGGATTTATACCAAAAAGTAACAAACAGTTCACATAATATTGAACTATTTGGAACAGGAGATGAAACCAGGGATTTTATTTTTATAGATGATTTGTTAAATGTTGTAGACTTAATTTTGAATAATGGTGATTTTAAGGGAGAATCATACAATATTGGAAGTGGAGCAGAAAGTAAGATAAGAGATGTTGCCATGTTATTTGTTCAAGAGTTAAATAAGAACTTAATCTTGAATTTTAATAATTTAAAACGAGATGGTGATCCATTAAACTGGAAAGCTGATGTTTCAAAAATCGAAAAACTTGGATTTGCAAGAAAAATGAATATTGATAATGGAATAAAAAAATACATATCATGGCTGAAAGAAAAAAAATATTAATGGAGTACGTTATAGCATATAGCTATGCATCAAGTATACCTATTTATATTCAAAATTTGATAAAGGCTTTAAATTTACTAGAAGATAATAAAAAGCCCTTTATATATTTATGCTATACATTTGATGCGCCGATAGAAGATGTTAAGATTATAAATTATCCCTATATCAAATTTGTTCCTCGTTATTCCAAGTATATTTTTGTAAGAGGAATTAATAAATTGATAAGAGGAATTTCTGGTAGTAAAATTGATTTTATTCATTTTTTACCAAAAAAAGTAGATGCAGTTTTTCCATTTTTTGGTGCAACGAGAGGCTATTTTGATAATGAAATAATAGAATGGATTACTGATTTTCAGCAGTTGTATTATCCTGAATTTTTTTCAAAGATAGAGTTAGAAAATTCATTAAGTAAATATCTGCATTTATCAGAATCTAAGCAGAAATTAGTTTTAAGTAGTTATGATGCAAAAAACGATTATTTTAAATTTTACCCTAAAAATAAAAATGATATAAAAATTCTTCGATTTACGTCTATATTACCTAATATTTCTAATTTAAAAAAAGAAGATGTTTTATCAAAGTATAATTTAGGTGCTGAATATTTTATAACTCCAAATCAATTTTGGCCTCATAAAAATCATTTAACATTAATATATGCAATAGATATTTTAGTTAAAAGAAAAGAAATACCATTTAAGTTTGTTTTCACTGGAAAAACAAAGAGTTTTAGAGATAATGAGATTTTTTTGAAAATAGAGTCTGAAATTAATAAACGAAAATTATCTAACTTTATTGTGTTTACTGGATTTATACCTAGAGAAGATCAACTTTTACTTATGAAGAATTCCTTGGCTATAATACAACCGTCATTATTCGAAGGTTGGAGTACCTTGGTTGAAGAATCTAAAGCATTGAATAAGCATATTATTTTATCAAATTTAGGAGTTCATTTAGAACAAATTTCGAAAAACTGCACGTTTTTTAATGCTTTGGATTCTGAAGAACTTGCTGATATTATTGAAACATATTTATATACTGAACCAATAATTGAGGAATACAATTATGAAAATGATATAATAAAGTTTGCAAACGATATTACTAATCTATTTTAAACATTATGAATGTACTTTGTATTACCCCATTTTTTAGCAGAACAGGTTCAGAGATTAATTTATTAAACTTAATTAATGCTCAATCAAATAACGTTAATTTTACGGTATATTCATCTTTTTCTAAAGGTTCATTGTGTTCTGAATTAGATAAAAATGTTAATTATTATTCACACACTAATTCTTTATTTAATAGGATTAGTAATAAAGTTCTTGAAATTTTCTCTTCGTCGATTTACGAGTTACAATTAAATAGAATTTTAAAAAAGCATAAAATTGATGTTATTTATGTTAACACAATTATTAATTCTCATATTATTCCATTCTTAAGAAAAACAAAAATTCCATTTGTAATTCATGTTCATGAACTTGAATCTTTTTATGAAATAGTTTCTAAAGATAATTTTAATTTCATTGTCAATCAATCCAAAGGAGTAATCGTTTGCTCAAAGCAATTAGAAGAAAAGTTTGCGGCAATATCTTCCAATAAAGTATATTATTTGCCAGAAACATTTAATTCACGAAACACAAATCTATTAGATAATTCTCAATCAAAATTTGATAAATTTACTTGGATATGTTCAGGTCAAAAGTCATATAGAAAAGGGTTTGATTTGTTTCCGAAAATTGCTAAACTGTTACCAGAAGATGATTTTATTTGGTTGGGAGGGTCTGCAAATACTGGTTTGGATTTTATGGTAGAGGAAACGATTAAGAGCGAAAATTTAAAAAATTGCAAAATACTGGGCGAGCAAAAAGATGAATATTACTCTTATTTTAATAAGGCTCATGGATTTTTATTACTTTCTAGAGAAGACCCATATCCATTAGTAATGATTGAGGCTGCTAATTTCAAACTACCAGTTGTGGGATTTAAATCAGGTGGGTTTGTTGAGTTTTGCGAAATGTTTTCAAATACTAAATGCGTGGAAGTTGGTGATTTATCCGACCTAGTGATTAAAATGAAAGAAGTTAAAGGGAGTCATAATTTAAATTTTTCAACTTATCCTGATTTGGTTAAATCTTATGATAGTAAAATTGTATCTGAATCTTTTATTGAAATTTTAAAATCGGTTGTTTTTCAAAAAAAATAGGTTAATGGATGTTTCTATCATAATATTAAATTATAATACGTTTGAGTACACTTGTCAATGTATTCAATCCGTTATTGATAATACTATAGAAGTTACTTATGAAATAATTTTAGTTGACAATGCTTCTGTTGAATGCGATGCTGATTTGTTTAAAGAAAAATTCCCTTTAATTAAATTAATTAAATCTGACAAAAATTTAGGATTTTCAAAAGGTTGTAATTTAGGTTTGACACATGCAATAGGTTCAACATTTTTATTATTAAACAGTGATGTTAAATTAATTGAAGATAGTATTTCAAAATGTTTTAATATTATACATCAACAAATAGATGTTTTAATGGTAGGGCCAAAAACAATTGATGAGAAGGGATTGATTAGACCAATCTGCGAAGCGTTTCCAAGCATTAAAAATGAACTTATTAAACTTTTTCGATTGACCAATTTCTTGTCAAATAATTATAAAAAGAACAATTTATTTTATAATTTCTCTAATTATAACGAAGATTTTATAACCGATTGGCTTTATGGTTCTTTTCTTCTGTTTAAAAAAGAAGCTTTATTGATTTTTGAAAAAAATAAATTACCTGATACCTTTTTTATGTATGGAGAAGATATGGAGTGGGCTTATTGTATACATAAAAATGGTAAAAAAGTTTTATTTACTTCCAAAACATCAATTATACATTATGGTGGTAAAAGCACTTATTTTAATCCAAATTTGAATTTGGATATGATATTTAATAATGAAATAATTTTTTTGAGAAAATATTTCTTGAAAACTAGTTTTAAATTAATAATTATTTTAAAATCACTTAATTATTTAACACGAGTAAATTTTAAGTCGGCACTTAAATATTTGAAAGAACTTTAATGTTTTTTTTAAACATGATAATTATGAAGATATTATTATTAGGAGATTTTAGTACAGTTCAACTTAATTTAAAAAAAGGATTAGAATATAGAGGGCATGATGTTACATTAATTTCACATGGTGATGGCTTTAAGAAAGTTGATTCCGACATAAAAGTTTACACTAGACATAAAGATGAAAATAATTATATCGGTGCCTTAAAAGAAATTACTCATCAGTTGCAAATAAGTCAAAAAATTAAAAATTTTGATGTTGTTCAAACAGCCTCACATATATTTTATCACAATAGAGTAGACGGGTACTTGTTCCCGAAAATTTTTGAGAGGAATAAAAAGACAGTCTTATTAAATACTGCTTGTTCTTTACCGTACAATAATTTTGTTAAACAATTAAAATATTCCCCCTGTAAAGATTGTAAAATTTACGATTTAAAGAATGGAATTTGTGAACATGAAAAAATAAACGCTAAATCTATAGAATTTGATAGGTACAAAAAATATAATGCAATTGTATCAACTCATTTCGAATATTATCAATCTTTTAATGAAACTATTTTTAAAAATAAAAATAAATTTATTCCCATCCCGGTTGACTTAAATCAATTTCAATTTGATAAAACTATTATTTTAGATAAAATCAATGTTTATTATGGCGAGATAAGGAAAGGCTTCAAAGGAGGAATTTATATTGAGGAGGCGTTAGAAAAAATTCGAAATTCTCGATATTCAAAATATTTTAATATTATAGTTTCTGAAAAATTATCATACGCTGAGTACTTAAAGGTTATCAGTTCTTGTCATGTATTAATTGATCAAGCCAGCAGTTATTCATATGGAGTAAATGCTATTATTGGCTTGTCAAAAGGTAAAGTTGTTTTAAGTGGTGCGGAACATGAGGCAATAGAATTACTTTCTGATTTCCAAATTTCTAATCCAATTATTAATATTAAGCCTAATTCGGATGACATATATAATAAATTAATCTGGCTACTAGAAAATAAAGATAAGCTACAAGAGATTGGCTCAAAAGGTAGAGACTTCGTGAATAAATTTCATTCTTTAGATTATATTTCTGAAAAGTATGAAAATCTTTATATGTCATTATAAAATACTTAGATGAAAAAAATCTTATTTTATTATCCTTCCAATAAACGAACAATTTCAATAGAATCTCTGATTATTGGCTTTAAATATCAAGGATATCAAGTGATTTTATTAACTCAATCTGATGAATCAGAATTACATGAGCAACTTCATAAAAATGAAATTGAAACTTATACGTATGTGATAAAAAAAAATAAAGCCATCATCTACTATTTTAGGCATTTTTTATATTTAATCAAATTTTGCAAAAAAAATGATATTAATATTGTTTATTCTCATTTACAACAAGCCAATATTATTTCTGTATTTGCTCAGTTTTTTTGTTCATCAAAGTTCTATATTTGCCGTCATCATTCATCTGTTAGTGGTTCTGAACGTAATTTTAATCAATCCTTATTTGATAAAGTAATTAATAAACTAGCTAAACTAATTATAGTTCCATCAAAAATGGTACAAAAGCAAGTTTGTGAAGTGGAAGGTGTAAACCCTAACAAAGTTAAGTTGATTTATTATGGATATGATTTTGAAAAATATCCGAAACCTAACCAAAACGAAGTAAAAAAAATTAGATTACAATTCAGTGCGAAATTACTTTTGGTTAAAGTAGCTAGGTTGGTACCTGGAAAGAGGTATAATGAATTATTTAATGTTCTTAAAAAAATGGTTATTGATGAAAATAAAGATGTTAAATTGTTAGTAATAAGTGAAGGTCCTTTAATGGCTGAATTTAAAACCTATATTGATTCAAATCATTTAATAAACCATATTTTTTTACTTGGCAATGTCGAAAATGTAATTGATTATTTGGCAGCAGCAGATGTAGTACCTCTATTGTCTGAAGCTGAAGCAAGTAATAGTGTAATTAAAGAAGCAGGTTTGGTAAGCAAAACAGTGGTTGTTTGTCGTAATGTGGGCGATTTTGAAGATTATATAGAGCAACAGATTAATGGTTATTTAATACCGAAAGATAATCCTGAACGTGATTTAGATGAAGTATTAAATTTACTTTATAATGAAAACCCTCGTTATATAGGTGATGGTCTTAAAAAGAGTGTATTAAATACATTTTCTATTGATGCAGTAATTTCTAGTTACTATAATCTAAATAACTTTTAAATGTTTTTTTCAATCATTATACCCACCTATAATCGTGCACATTTAATTTGTAAAACATTAACAAGTGTTTTTAATCAAACAATTAAAGATTTTGAAGTAATCATTGTAGATGATGGAAGTTCAGATAATACAGGTGAAGTTGTTCGAGAATTTATCAAACAAAATAACTTAACAAACTTCTATTATTATTTCAAAGAAAATGCAGAAAGAGCAGCTGCCAGGAACTATGGAATTGAAAGATCTAAAGGACAATGGGTTACTTTTCTTGACTCTGACGATTTACTTTACAAAAATCATTTAGAATTAGCTGAGAATTTTATTTATAGTAATCCTAAAACGTTAGTGTTTCATTCTGCTTATGAATTTAGGGATGAGAATAATCAATTACTCAAAAAAGTTACATATCCTTCCAATAGTGATTTAAATAAAATTATACTGAAAGGAAACTTTTTAAGTTGCTTTGGAATGTTTATTAAAAAAGAAATTCTAAGCAACTTAAAATTTAATGAACACCGTAATTTAAGTGGTACAGAAGACTGGTTGCTATGGCTACAATTAGCTTCTCGATACCCTGTAAAATTACAACCAATTATTACAGGAAAAATGATTCAACATTCAGGAAGAAGTGTGATGAGTTTTGATGAAAACGAATTAATCAAAAGAAAAGAAATACTCATTAATTCATTGTGTGATGATGATGTTTTTATTTCAAAGTTTGGATTATTCTCGGTTAAGCAAATTGAAGGTCACATGCTAACCTATTTAGCTATACACTTAATTCTAATGAAAAATAAAAAATCTGGATTGTATTATTTTTTTAATGGTATTAAAAAAAATAAAAAGGAATTTTTCACTTTTAGAACATTAGCTATCTTTAAACATTTATTATTCAGTTAATTTAGTTGTGCTTTCAAAACTAGTAAAAAAACATCACCTTTTAATTTATACGGGATTCTTTATTATCACTCTCATTCCATTAATTTTTTCAGAAATTAAAACGATAAAAGATTTAAATGTTAATTCAGAATTGTTTAGAATAGAATTGACTCAATTTAAAAATGTGAATGATTTAATGGCACACATTGATGGGATTTACACAGTTAACCATCCTGTAGATAAAATAGATACAAGTGCCTATGTAAATATTTGTAGTGATGTCGTTAAAAAACGTTTTTATCATGGATTGGCAGAATATTCGATATTTGATAATTGGATTGCATGGTTATCAGGTAAATTGATTTGGAGCCATTTTTTGGCCATTGTGGAACCTGATGATATCTTGAAGCATTCTGCGGCTTTATGTAGCCAGCAATCTATCGTATTTATGGATTTATTAAATAGAAAAGGAATTAAAAATAGAAATGTTGGGATTAGTTCAAAAGAAGGTAATGGTCATTTTTTAACGGAAGTTTATTATAAGAGTTCTTGGCATTTGTTCGATGTTAATAAAGAGCCTAATTGGGATAGTGTTCTTTTGGCACATCAAAGTATGGAATTCTATTTAAAAAATAAAGATAGTTTGTATAAAATTTATGATGGTAAACTAACACCAATTCAAATAAATTACCTAACAGAAACCATATATTATGGTCAATCAAATGAATTTCCTGCTAAAAATATGTTAATTTTTCATCGTTTAACGAAACTACTAACATGTTTATTACCTAATTTTTTTCTGATAATGATTTTAATTTCTCTTTTCAAACAAAAAAAAACTTCTAAATTCTTAAGAAAATTTCTAAAGGATTTAAAACTAAAAAGAGTTAACTTTTAAATTATTTTGCAATGCTTTCAGAGAGTCTTTATTTTTTCTGCTTGTTTCTGGGTAGTATTAATCTTTTTTGGATTATCGGGTTAATATTTTTGTATAACTTTAGAAAAAATTTCGTTAATCAATCCCTTTTTAATCTTTCTATTTTAACTATTGGTGTTACAGTTGTAGTAGTTTTGATATCTTTGATAATTACGAAATTTAAAACTGTAAATCTTATTTTATTGTTGATAGCTATTTATATATTCTGCCTATATAATTTTAAAAAAAACTTAAAAATACCGACACAAATTGATGAACCTTTCAATAACGAAAAATTAATATATTTTTCTTGGAGAGAAGTAAATCTAATATCCATATTGTTTTTTGTTATTTATTTTGTTTTATATTCTCATGGTCAATCTTCTTTTATTGGCATTCCTGTGGGAGATACAAATTTCTATACAAGAATGTCTAGTAATTTTTTTAAATATCAAAATGAAACAAATGTTTTTTATTTTCATAGCGAACCCTATGTTGCTCCTTATCATTATTATGATATTTGGCTAAATACTTTTTTTAATTTATTTAATAAAAGTGCTTTGGTTAATTATGTTTTAATCACAATTCCAGTATTAACTACCCAGTGTTATTTCGGATTTAAAACTTTAATTTCGAAGATAGTTTTCAATCAATTTGTGGTTACTTTTTTTTCTTTGTTCGGATTATTTTTTACAGGGTTGTATATAAATAATTTTTATGAAGGGAGTTATTTAATGGATTCTTCAAATGTATTTACTAGGAATATTTTTGATTTACCTAAATTAATTCCTTTATACATCTTTTTATTGTGGGCATTATATTTCTTAATAAATGAAAAATTAAAACTTTTTTATATTTTTCTTTCTGTTGTCGTTATTTGCAATATATCTTGCGCATTAGCTGTATTCGGATGTTGTGGTCTTAGTCTAATCTATTTTATTCTTAAAAAGCAAAAAGAAAATATTTATGTATTATTTTTTCCTGTTTTAATTCTCACCTTAATATTTCTTTTTTACCAACAATTCTCAGATAAAAGTGAGGTAAGATTAAATAAAATGTATGATTTAGAATCATGGTTTTCTTTTCAAAAAATTAAAACTTCTATAAATATTATTGTTAAAAGTAATATACAGTATTCGCTATTATACCTAATTGTAGTGTTGTTATTTTTATTGAATTTGAAGAAAAATATTTTACTATTTAGAAGATACAATTTTTTATTTTTTGTTTTAGTTGGTTTATATTTTAGTGGTTTAATAGGCTGGGCATTATTTAATCAGGTTATGGATTCTGTTCAGTTTTTTTCTAATATTTCTGTTTGTATTTTAAATATTGCAAGTGTGCTTTTTATCGCATATTCCTTTAGTTTAAATTCAAAGGTAAAATTTATAACTCTTACTATTATTTTAGCATTGTGTTTTGAAAGTTTTCTAAGTCTGTTAGATAAGGTTAATCCCAGAAATCATTATGACACACATACTTTAAATTATATTAATGAAAAATTTATGCCTAAAATTAATAATCTTAAAGTTGCTTATCTAAAATCTAAAAAGTATCTGACAAATGTATTTAATACCTCGAGCGATTTTGTTATTGTAGGTTCTCAACTTTTATTATTGGATAATTTTGAATTTGTATCATTGTCAATGTACGATTTTGATTTGTCTAAAGATTCAAACGAAAAACAATTCGAAATTCAGTCAATAAAGGCTTCTCCTTTTAATAAATATGTTGTAATCAATAAAAAAAAATTAAACATAGAAGAATTAAAGTATCAATATATAATCGATAACAAAGTGCAACTTTTAGTAGCAACAGATGATTTAATTTTAAATACGAAAATTAAAAAATTAGTAATTGACTCTATTCATGATAAGATATCTCACGAAAAGTTTTATTTATTACATCATTTTTAGTTATTGCAGTTCTCGCTAAATTTCTTAATCTATTACAATAAAAAAATATCTATAATTTAATTCTAATAAAATGTGCGGTATATCAGGTTTCATTGATTTTAATCAAAGCTCATCTTTACAAGTTTTGCAAAGTATGACTGATAGTTTAAGTCATAGAGGTCCTGATGGTAGTGGTTATGAATTCATCCATAATTCCGTGTGTCAAATTGGTTTAGGCCATCGCCGTTTGTCTATTATTGATTTAAGTGAAACGGGTAAACAACCAATGTCTTATGAGAATTTTTGGATAACGTTTAATGGAGAAATTTATAATTACCATGAGATAAAAAAAGAACTATTCGATTTAAATCATCAATTTATCGGGCATTCCGATACAGAGGTCATTTTGCATGCTTTTGCAGAGTGGGGGATGGCTTGTGTAGAAAAATTCATTGGCATGTTTGCATTGATTATTTATGATTCTAAATCAGAAACCTTACATTGTGTGCGGGATAGGGCAGGCATAAAACCATTTTTTTATTATTGGAAAGATGGTTTGTTTTTGTTCGCCTCCGAATTGAAAGCATTTCATCATCACCCACAATTTAAAAAAGAAATCAATTTAGAAGCCGTGGCGGCATTTATGCAATTTGGCAACGTGCCCACATCTCATTGTATATTTAATCATTGCTTTAAACTTAAACCCGGACATTATCTTAACTTTTCGCTTCAAACTTCTGATTTTTCACTTCACAAGTATTGGGATGTATATGATAGTTATAATAAACCCAAATTAGATATTTCATTTGAGGAAGCTAAAAAAGAAACCGAAAAGGTGTTGCAATCAGCGGTTGATTTCAGAATGGTAGCGGATGTGCCAGTTGGTGTGTTTTTAAGTGGAGGATACGATAGCGCTTGTGTAACAGCTTTGTTGCAAAAAAACAGGGTGGAAAAATTAAAGACCTTTACCATCGCGGTACCTGATGTTGGGTTAAATGAAGCGCCTTATGCTAAGGAGGTGGCTGCTTATTTGGGCACAGAACACCATGAGTATACGTGTACACAAACCCAGGCATTAGATTTAATATCCGAATTGCCTTACTATTACGATGAACCTTTTGCGGACAGTAGCGCTATTCCTACCACCTTGGTTTGTAAAATGGCAAAGAAACAGGTAACAGTCGCTTTGAGTGCCGATGGAGGCGATGAAATTTTTGCGGGATACAATCGGTATGATTACATGATGAAATTTGGTAAGCGTTTAAATCAATTACCTCATTTTTCAAGAAAGACTGTGGCAGGGCTAATGGATTTGATTCCGGCAGATTCGATTCCTGTTTTGAAAAAAAAATATAATTTCCACAATCGTTATGAAAAATTGAAGGGCTTACTAAAAGATCCTTCTCCCCAAAATATGATGCTTAATTTGAGCAGACAATTTGATGAAAAGGAACTTGAATTATTAATGCGACATCTTACTCATACCTTAAAAACTGCTTACTTGAGTCATCAATTACAGTCCGATTTTTTTTCACCGCTAGCTTATATGATGGCTATTGATTACCAAACCTATTTAGTGGACGATATTTTACAAAAAGTTGATCGGGCCTCTATGACCGTGAGTTTAGAGGGTAGAGAACCCTTTTTAGACCATCGTTTGATAGAATGGGCTGCTCAATTACCTGATAGTTATAAGTATCACAAAGGCAATAAAAAACATATCCTGAAAGAGATTGTGCATCAGTATATTCCTAAGCAAATGATGGAACGCCCAAAGATGGGATTTGCCATTCCTATTGAGCATTGGTTGACGTATGATTTGAAAGACAAAGTGTTCTATTATTTAGACGAATCAAAAATGGCACAACAAGGCATATTTAATGTCGATGTAGTTAATCGTATCAAACAACAATTTTATGCCGGTAAAAAAGAATTAGCGCTTAAAATTTGGTATCTATTAATGTTTCAAATGTGGTATGAGAAATGGATGAAATAAAGTTTGCTAGTTTTTTTATAAAATTAAATATTCAGAATAAACTAAAAATATGACAAAAACATATACCTTTAATTACTTAGAATGCTGTTATATGTGCGGTAATACCACGCAAGATAGCAAAATAATGGGTAAAAGATTGAATAGATCACAGGGAAGAAATCCTTCTAAAAAAGTAGGAATATCTACAACAATTTTAAAATGTAAAAAATGTGATTTAGTTTATTCTAATCCAATTCCTATACCTCAGAGTATTCAAGATCATTATGGAATTCCACCGGAAAATTATTGGAATAAAAGTTATTTTTCATTAGATGAAAACTATTTTAAAAGTGAAATAGAAAAACTTAAAACTTTATTGGATTACAAACAAGGAATGACTTCCTTAGACATTGGCGCTGGTCTTGGGAAAGCAATGATATCGTTAGAGAAGGCAGGATTTAATTCTTTTGGATTCGAACCTTCTGAGCCGTTTTACGATCGCGCAATTAGTATAATGGGTGTAAATAAGGATAAGTTAAAATTAGGTATGATTGAAGATGTCGATTATCCAAGTAATAGTTTTGATTTTATTACTTTTGGGGCGGTTTTAGAACACCTTTATAATCCATCTTTTTCGATAAAAAAAGCACTAGATTGGTTAAAACCGAATGGTATAATTCATATAGAGGTTCCTTCTTCGGATTGGTTAATTCACGATTTAGTTAACTTTTATTATAAAATGACAGGAACCGATTATGTTGCTAATTTAAGCCCTATGCATGAACCCTTTCATTTATATGAATTTAGTTTGAAGTCTTTTCTTGAATTTTCTAAAAATAATAATTGTGAATTAGTTAACCATGATTATTTTGTATGCGAAACGTATCTACCAAAAGTATTAGATTTTATTATTAAACCAATCATGAAATTTACAAACAAAGGCATGCAGCTTACGGTATGGCTGAAAAAAAATAATTCTCTTATTTAGGAATTTAAAATCGCATTTTGTTTCCAGTTTTCTGTTCGTAAAGAAATCGTAACATGAATATACCTCCAATAAAAAAGGGTAATTCAGGGATTCGCAACCTTACCAAGGTGCCAAAGTTAGATACACTTAAGCCTACTGAAAAGGCAAAAAAGATGGAGAATAACATGCAAAATACCAATAGTGGATTTTTGCCTATCAGCGTAAAAAATCCAAAAAATTTTAGTTTGAATAACAGAAAAATAGTTAAGGCTAACATATAGGTGTTTTCAAGTGAAGAAATAAACATGACAGGGTTACGGACATCCCACAAAGCTGGTCGGTAAATACCCGAAAAAATAGCCATAGGCGATACCGATAAAACACCACTAATACTAGCATCAAAATTACCTATGTCAAAAGAATTTCCTTTATAGTAGTTAGCTTTTAAATCTTGCTGGCTGACTACCGCTTTATCCAAAACGTTATCTAATTTGTATTGACCTAAATTGTCTCCCATTTGGTCGAGTGACCAATAAGCTCCTAAACCTCCAATAACCAATATGAAAGGGGCTATAAGTATTCTAATCACTTGATGTTTGACTTTTTTAATTTGATTGTTACTTAGCCATAAAATAGAACCTGGCAATAAAGCAAAATAGATGTAAGGCTTAATTGCTAAAATGATAATAGAGGCAATCAAGAGATATATACCATAAGAAATTTTACGTTGTTTTTTGATGAAAAAAAAGTAAAACGCATGGGTAAACCATCCAACGGCCGATAGTGTAAAAGAATCTTTCATTATGCCCGAGCCCCAAAATACACAAGAGGGTACGAATAAAACGGCTATAGCCATTTCTTTTTTTAATTCAGGAAATTCATGTAAAAACGTTTGGTATAGCTTCCACATCCCACCAAATGTGATCCATGCTACTAAAATGGCACTTGAAAAATAGGTATAGCCACCTAGGGCTACAATGGGTACAAGCAATCGTACCACAAAAAAAGCATGATGATCGCGAGGCGAATAAACTGGGTATCCTGTTGAGTCATCAAAGAAAAAATAATAGCCTTTAGCATTTCCAAACAAACCAACCCAAAAACCTTCCTGATCCTTAAAGAATAATTTGGCATAAGCCGAAGCGCTTTGAAAATAATTAACGGTATCTCCTCCTCCGTAATAAAAAAAATAGACCATTCCCAAGGCAATAGAACCAACAATCCGAATCATTAAGCCTTTAGTGAAAAATGTATATTCTGGATGATTCTTGATGTTTTTTTTAGTGACCAAGTATCCATAAGTATATGCGGCCACCAAGTATAAAGGAGGTAAAAGAACATCAAAAATACTTAGGCTTGAATTCATCGTAGTATAAAAATACAGTTTTTTTGAATCATAATGGATGGGTGATGAGTTTTATAGCTTTTTATTAGTTCTGTAGTTTTCATCATTCCTCAATTATTGTAAATCGTCCTCAATCAATTTTAAACTGCTCATACACTGGTAAAAGTGCGGTTGCTTTTGTCGAAAGAGTGCGAACTACGATTTTTTAGGTGGCGTTGCGAAGGCTTTTGAGGGATAAAAAATAGGAGTTGGTCTTTCGTCTTGGTTTTTTGTTTCTTTTTGGCCAAGCAAAAAGATAATAAAAAGTAAAATTTTGTCAGTTTGAGCGAAGTCGAAAATTGAACAAACTATAAGGTCTCGACTCCGCTCGACCTGACAGCTCGACCCGGGGAGACTAGGTGGGGCCATCTTCAACCTTAAATCTCAAATTGTAAATCCTCAATCAATCTTTGTAAACTGCTCATACACTGGTAAAAGTGCGGTTGCTTTTGTCGAAAGAGTGCGAACTACGATTTTTTAGGTGGCGTTGCGAAGGCTTTTGAGGGATTAAAAATAGGAGTTGGTCTTTCGTCTTGGGTTTTTGTTTCTTTTTGACTAAGCAAAAAGACAATAAAAAGAAAAATTTTGTCTGTTTGAGCGAAGTCGAAAACTGAACAAACCATTATGTCTCGACTCCGCTCGACCTGACAGTTCTGGCGAAAACAGAACAAAGCATTAGGTATCGACTCCACTCGACCTGACAGCTCCCCCAAGGGTACGCTAAGTGGGGCCTCCTCCCCTTTGGGGAGGTTGGGAGGGGCCATCTTCAATCTTAAACCTTGAATCTTAACTACTAACCCTTGCAATCTTTACTTTTTTTTATTACTTTTAATATTATTTTAAATTTTCAAGAAAATGATAGTTTCCGAAATAAAATTATTTGAAATGCTTAAAGCCAAATTAGGTCAAGAAGAGGCAGAGGCATTTGTAGAAATTTTAGAAAAAAAGGTAGATAGGAAATTTGATGAAGCGAAGCAGACTCTTGCTACTAAGGAGGATATTGCTAATACAAAAGCGGAGCTTATCAAATGGATGTTTATTTTTTGGATGGGTCAGGTGTTTGTTGTAGCCGGCTTATTGGCTTATTTTTTTAATGTAGGTAAGTAATCAACCTTCAATATTTTTTTGGTTTAAGTCTTAAAAGTTTAAGGTTTGAAGGTTAAAATAACAAACTCCCAAATTAACCAACTAACATCAAATCTACCCTCCAAAATCAAAAATACATCAGTTGAATGATTTTTTTGTCAGTTTGAGCGAAGTCGAAAATTGAACAAACTATAAGGTCTCGACTTCGCTCGACCTGACAGCTCGACCAAGGGAGGCTAGGTTAGGCCTCCTCCCCTTCGGGGAGGCAAGGAGGGGCTTTTTTCACCCTAAACCTTGCAAACCCTACTTTTTTTTATTACTTTTAAGATTATTTTAAATTTTCAAGAAAATGATAGTTTCCGAAATAAAATTATTTGA
>CAMAPT010000019.1 GCA_945860225.1 Chitinophaga pinensis
TTATCCGTGAATGCTTTCCTTTTTACTGTAATTTTTTATTAAATCGGCTTCATAATTGAGCCATTGTTGCCATCTGGCATCTATATCCTCAACGTGTGCGCCATATTTTCTGGCAAAACCAATAAATAAGGTGTAGTGTGTCGCTTCACTAATCATTAATTCTCGGTAAAATGATTTTAAATCTTCATCTTGAAGCTGTTCCGAAAGCAATTTAAAGCGTTCGCAACTTCTTGCCTCAATAATGGCACCAAACAACAAACGGTCAATTAAAACAATTTCCTTGCGATACCCTTTTCTCATGAACTTGTAAAGTTCGCCTACATATTCGTCTTTGCGTTCAAAACCAAGGGTTAACTGTCGTTCCTTAATTTTTTGGTGAACCATTTCGAAATGCGATAATTCTTCTTTGGCTAACTTGGCCATTTCATCCACTAAATCGGTATGATAAGGGTAGGCAACGATAATAGACAAAGCATTAGAGGCTGCTTTCTGCTCGCAGTAGGCATGGTCTGTTAAGATTTCTTCGATGTTTGTTTCCACGATGTTTACCCATCGTGGGTCTGTTTCTAATTTTAGTCCTAACATATTCGGGTATATAAAATAGTGATGTGGTAAAATTAGAGTATTAAATAAAATAAGTCAAAATAAAAAACGGTATTTAATACCTTAACTTGTCTAGTAGACGATTGATTGTATTAATTTCGTCGTATTCAAGTGATTGGAATAACTGTTTTGAAGATTCATCAATGTAGTCTAAAGATTGTAAAAGTTCTAAACCCTTTTCAGTAATCACTATATCAACACTTCTTCGGTCATTTGGGCATTCTTTTCTGATAATCAAATCTTTTGAATGCAATTTATCAACGATTCTCGATGCATCACTCATCCGATCGAGCATTCGGTCTTTAATTAATTTAATATTACAAGGTTGAGGGTATTGACCTCTTAAAATTCTTAATACATTATATTGTTGTATGGTAATACTTGAATGGGCAAAATATAAATCATATTTAGCATTCAGCCAATTGGTCGTATATATCAAATTAACCATCAGCTTTTGCTCTTCTGATTTGAATTTTTTTTGCTGAATTTCGTCTTCTAGTTTCACGATAGATGATATGAAAAAGTCCTTGACCATGTCAAGGACTTTTTTTGATATTTATTATTTTGCTTTTGTCATTTCAACATTGATGTCTAATCTAACTTCTTCGCTTAAAGCTACTCCACCTGCTTCTAAAGCCGCGTTATAAGCTAAACCAAAATCTTTACGATTGATAGAGCCTGTTACTTTAAACGCATAACGATCCATGCCGTAAGGGTCTTTAACAATTTTAGGAGCTCCAACTGCTTTTAAAGTCACTGATCTGGTAACTCCGTGCATGGTTAAGTTACCGATTAATTTATAAGTGTTTTTTGCTCCATCAGCTTTCATGGATACACTTTTGAATGTGATTTTTGGAAACTGAGCCACGTCAAAGAAATCAGCACTCTTTAAATGCCCATCTCTTTTGTCATCATCTGTATCTATACTAGCTGCATCTACCGAGAAATCAATGGTTGATCCGGAAAAATCCACATCAGCTTTTGGAGAAGAAACTTTTCCTTCATAAATTTTGAATTTACCTTCTGTTTCGCTCACCATCATGTGAGTTACAGCAAAACCTAATTTACTATGAGATGCGTCAACATTCCAATTTGTTTGAGCTTTTGCATTAAGGGTCATAGCGGCTACCGCTATTAATGTTTTAAAGATAGTTTTCATTTTTGTTGATAGTTTTTAATTTACGGAAACAAATATACGTTACAACATTAAATGTTGCAACGTGTATTTTATTAAAATGCCTTAAGAGGTTGTTTTTCAGAGAGATTAATTGAGTTTGCATGAATTGTAGGGTGTATATCTTCGGATTTTGAGGGAATTCATTTTGAAACTGCTAAATTATTTTACCTTTGCACACTTAAATTAAAACCCATGTTGTAAATGGGAAACTAGTATGATGATAAAAATAACTTTACCAGATGGTTCTGTTCGCGAATATCCAAAAGGAACCACCTCTATGCAAGTAGCACAGAGCATTAGCGAAGGATTAGCAAGAAATGTATTAGCCGCCAAAGTTAGCAACGAAGTGGTAGATGCTAGCAAGCCAATTCATCAAGATTCAACCTTAAGTTTATTAACTTGGAATGATGCAGAAGGAAAAAATACCTTATGGCATTCATCCGCTCACTTATTAGCTGAGGCTTTAGAAACTTTGTACCCCGGTGTGAAATTTTGGGTTGGTCCACCATTAGAAAATGGGTTTTATTATGATGTTGATTTAAACGGGCAAACCTTAACTCCGGCTGATTTTGAAAAAATTGAAGCTAAAATGTTGGAATTAGCTCGTCAAAATAACGAATACAAACGTATCGATATTACTAAGGCAGAGGCTATTAAGTATTTTACGGACAAAGGCGATGAGTACAAGTTAGATTTATTAGAGCGATTAGAAGACGGCACCATTTCGTTATATAATCAGGGAAGTTTTACCGATTTATGTCGTGGTCCGCATATTCCAAATACAGGCTTTATTAAAGCTGTTAAAGTATTAAATATTGCGGGTGCCTACTGGAAAGGTGATGAAAAGAACAAAATGCTAACTCGTATTTATGGTATAGCATTTCCTAAGGATAAAGAACTAAAAGATTATTTAGTTTTATTAGAAGAGGCTAAAAAACGCGATCACAGAAAGTTAGGGAAAGAATTGGAATTATTCACGTTTTCAGAAAAAGTAGGCTTAGGCTTACCTTTATGGTTGCCAAAGGGAGCCATGTTAAGGGAGCGTTTGATTCAATTTTTACAAAAAGCGCAATTAAAAGCTGGTTATTTACCGGTTGTAACGCCACATATAGCTCAAAAAGAATTATACGTTTGTTCGGGGCATTATGAAAAATATGGAGCTGATTCATTTCAGCCAATTAAGACACCGCATGAGGGGGAAGAATTTTTCTTAAAACCAATGAATTGTCCGCATCATTGCGAAATATATAAATCATCGCCTAAATCGTATAAAGATTTACCGGTGCGTTTGGCAGAGTTTGGGACTGTTTATAGATATGAACAAAAAGGAGAATTACATGGATTGACTCGTGTTCGCGGATTTACCCAAGATGACGCGCATTTATTTGTTAGACCAGATCAAGTTAAAGAAGAATTTTTAAAAGTAATTGATTTGGTATTATATGTTTTTAATGCATTAGATTTTAAAGACTATACAGCTCAAATTTCATTACGTGACCCTGAAAATAAAACCAAGTATATCGGAACAGATGAAAATTGGGCTTTGGCCGAGCAGGCTATTGTAGATTCTGCAGCAGAAAAAGGTTTAAAAACGGTTGTTGAGACTGGCGAAGCAGCTTTTTATGGACCTAAATTAGATTTCATGGTTAAAGATGCCTTGGGTCGTAAATGGCAGTTAGGAACCATTCAGGTAGATTATAATTTACCGGAGCGTTTTGAACTCGAATATACCGGTTCAGATAATTTAAAACATCGTCCGGTAATGATTCATCGAGCTCCTTTCGGATCCTTAGAAAGATTTATTGCTGTTTTAATAGAACATTGTGCGGGAAGTTTCCCTTTGTGGTTAACACCTGATCAATATGCTATTTTGCCGATTAGTGAAAAATACAACGATTATGCAAAAAAAGTTTCAGAATTATTAAATATTTCCGATATTCGTGGCCTTGTTGACGAAAGGAATGAGAAAATAGGTAAGAAAATTCGTGACAACGAGGTAAATAAAATTCCTTTTATGTTGGTGGTGGGAGAAAAAGAGGCGGAAGAAGGAACGGTTTCTGTGAGAGAAAGAGGGAAAGGCGATATTGGGTCGATGACCGTAGAGGCTTTTGCTAATTTAGTGCAGAAAACTATAGAGAAAGATTTTGAACAAAAAATAAACAATTAATCTAAAAGCGGAGGTAGTTATTAGCGTTTTTAAGAAACCAATAAACAACAACAACAAAAATACTGGGCCTGTGAAGCCTGGTACTGTTGCACCTGGACAAGCTCCAATAGTTAAGCGTCCTCGTGGATTGAGAGAAGGATTTAAACGTCCTGGTGTTAAAGAAGAACAACACAGAATCAATCAAAATATTAGGAACACTCCTATGGTTCGTGTGGTTGGAGATGATATCGAACCAGGTGTATATCCAATTGCTAAGGCTATTCAAATGGCCGAAGATTTAGCGGTTGATTTAGTAGAAATAGCTCCGAATGTAGATCCACCAGTATGTAAGCTGATAGACTACGGTAAATATTTATACGAATTAAAAAAGAAAGCGAAGGAAGTAAAAGCCAAAGCGTCTAAAGTTGTTGTAAAGGACATTCGATTTGGTCCGCATACCGACGAACATGATTTTCAGTTTAAGAAAAATCATGCCATGAAATTTCTTCAAGATGGCTGTAAAGTAAAAGCTTTTGTGTTTTTTAGAGGTAGGGAAATTGTTTTTAAAGAACAAGGTACTATTTTATTGTTACGATTTGCTTCTGAATTAGAAGAATACGGAAAAGCAGAACAATTACCAGTTCTTGAAGGTAAAAAGATGTTAATGGTATTAGCCCCTAAAAAAACAAAATAAGCTTGATTGTCTTCGTTATAATAATCAATTAAAAATACTAACAACTAAAATAAATAACGTAAAATGCCAAAAATGAAAACAAACTCTAGTGCAAAGAAGAGATTCTCTGTAACTGGGTCCGGCAAGATTAAGAGAAAACACGCTTACAAAAGTCATATCTTGACTAAAAAAGCGACCACAAGAAAACGTGCGTTAACCAAATCAGGCTTAGTACATGAGCGTGATATGAATAACGTTAAGTTTTTATTGTGCATGTAATAATCTAAAAATCGAACCGGAAAAAAGGTTTAAAAAAACAATTGTTTAACCAGATTTTATGTATGAAAGAGTTACCGAAAATAACCGCGTAGAATCAAAAAACTAAAAAAAAATGCCACGTTCAGTCAATCACGTAGCGAGTAGAGCTCGCAGAAAAAAAATCCTAAATTTAACTAAAGGTTATTGGGGAGCTAGAGGTAATGTTTGGACAATAGCCAAAAATACCTTAGAAAAAGGTTTAACTTATGCATACCGCGATCGTAAGAATAAAAAACGTACAATGCGTTCTTTATGGATTCAACGTATCAATGCTGGTGTTCGTCAGTATGGAATGAGTTACAGTGAATTTATCGGAAAAGTAAATTCAAAAAACATCAACTTGAATCGTAAAGTTTTAGCTGATTTAGCAATGAATCACCCTGAAGCTTTTAAAGCAGTTGTAGAACAAGTAAAATAGTTTATATTTTATATAAATAAACAAAAAAAAGACAATCTTGAGATTGTCTTTTTTTGTTTAAATGAGTTTGGTTGGTTTCTTGAAAGAGACCGTTTTTGAGTCAGTCTCTTCTCTTTGATTGAGTTTTTCTGAAAATGTGATTATCGCTATGTATTAATTAGTAACAACATTTGGAAACGGAATATGAATCTCAATTTCAAAATGCCCAACAGTGGCTATTTTGTGGGTTGCTTTAAGTTGTTTAATTAAAGTTTGTATCAATTTAAAGCCAAATCCTTGTTTAGGATTTTCATTCATATCAGCCGTTAATCCCTTTCCGGAATCTTTATATATAAATAAGATAGCGTTTTCTTGCTGAGATAATAGAATGGATATGGTCACATGATGATTGATGACCGCATATTTCAAACTGTTAGAAATTAATTCATTCAATAATAGCCCAAATGATACGGATTTAGATATATCGAGAAAAATTTGATTTTCTGAAAGTTCAAAAGTCACGTTATCCGAATTTACTTTGTTAAACATTTTTTGGTGGTAAACAGCCAATTCGTTGATGTAATCTTTGATGTCAATTTTTGAAAATAAATCATTTTGATACAATTTTTGGTGAACCAAAGCCACGGTTTTGATGCGAGATTGAATGTCGGATAAAGTATCAATAAGGTATTGATCTTTTTCGAGCGCTTTTTTTAGTTCAACTACTCCGTCAATAAGGGCCAAATTGTTTTTCACACGGTGATGTATTTCTCCTAAAAGCGTTTCTTTTTCAACTAATGATTGAGCCAAAGAAAGTTCGTGTTTTTTTTCTTTCGTAATATCTAAGCCAAAACCAATGATATATTGCATGTCATTATTTTTGTCGAAATACGGATAGGTTTTCCGAAGCATATATTTTTTTTCATTGTTATTCAGCTCTATTGTTTCTTCAAATGAAATGCCGGTTTTGGTTTTGGAAGCTTCGTGCAATAATTCCAATCTGTTTTTGGCTATCGATAAATTCTTTTTCTTTAATTCAGCGTAATCAAAATCGGTTTTGCCAATCATGAATTTACGAATTTCATCGTCTTTTACAGCTGTAGGATTAATATAGATATATCTAAAATTTTTATCAAATACAGCAATATCGGCTGGCATGTCGTTTAATACGGTTTCATAAAATTCTTTTTGTTTCCCTATATCTTCTTTAATTTTGACTTTTTCTGTCATGTCATATCTTATGGATAGATATTGGTATGGTTTCCCATTTTCAATAAATGGAATAATGGTTGAGTCTACCCAATAAAATTCGCCATTTTTAGATTTATTTCTTATTTCGCCTTTCCAAATATTGCCACCTGATATTGTTTCCCATAAATCATTAAAAAAAGATTTTGAATGATAGTTTGAATTAACGATGCTATGAGGCTGCCCTAATAATTCATCAGAATTATATTTTGATATTTCACAAAATTTTTCGTTCACAAAAGTGATGATGCCTTTCCTATCAGTAATCGATACAATGGCTGATCGGTTAACCGCATCTTGATAATGTTTTAATTCTGTGAGGGTTGATTTTAAATTTAATTCGTTTTGTTTTCGAACTGTAATGTCTTTGGTTATAACATTTATTTGAAGCAATTGGTCATCCTTATTCAGGTAGGGTGTTGAGGTAGATTCAATCCATTTAATGAGCCCACTTTGCTTATGAATAATTCGGTATTCGCGAGATACAGGTTGCCCTTTCAGTAAGGTTTCCCGGTCATTCATAAATAACACTAAATCATCTGGATGAACGATTCTGAATAAAATTGAAAAATCATGGTAATACTCTTCATTACTGTAACCAAACATATTTAAAGTACATTGAGAGATATACATGATTTTGTCGTTCACAGCATCTATAGTGAAAAATATTTCGTCAACGGTTTTAAATAAATAGTCTATTTGGTTGTTGAGTTTTTGAAGTTCACTTTCTGATTTTTTTTGTGTTGTGATGTCTTTTACTGTGCCCGAAAAAGATAGGGGCTTACCAGCAGTATCAAATTCAAAGAAGATTAGGTATTTTACCCAACGCACAGATTGGTCATTATGTCGGATGATTCTAAACTCTAAATCTTCCTCAATTTGTGAACACTGTTCTACCGATTTTTGAAATTTCCCCTCAACCATATCTCTATCTTCGGGATGGATAAATTTTATGAAATTTTCAAGATTTTTATGGTAAGATGCGTCAACTCCATAAATTTCGTTAATCACTTCATTATTAGTAACGGATATATCCTTTCCGAAATCAAAAAGAAAGTAACCTATTTTTTCATTTTCTTGTACGATTTTTAATTCACTTTCAAATTTTTCTTTTTCTTTTTCAAGTTCTATTTTTTTTGTAATATCCAGAAAAAAGCCTTGTACACTAACTACCTTGTTGTTTTTTATTATAGGAATTAAATTTCCTTTTAAGTAAATCTCTATATTAGATAGAGTTTTAATGGAAAACGTGATATTTTCGACTACTTTATTATTGAGAGCCATTTCGAATTCAAAAAGGAACTTTTCTCTGCATTTAGTATAAATGAAGTCGAATAAATTTTTAATTTGAGCATCATCATTTGGAAAATCTAAAACATTGAGAAACGTTTTATTGCTAAATAAAATCTCGCCTTTTGTATTTAAACTAACAATTAACTCTAAACTATTATCAAGTAGTTTTTTATAATTATGTTGGCTTTCTTTGACTTGTTCCTCTGCTAATTTTCGTTGGGTAATGTCTCCTGATATACCTGTCATCAAAACCGGTGTACCTTCCGAATTTTTAATGACTTTAGTTGTCGAATAAATCCATTTAATTTTTTTTGAGGCCGTAATGATTCGGTATTCTTGGTACGTTTCTCCTTTTTCAAATAATTGATCGCTCATATGTAATACCGAATTTTTGTCATCCGGATGTACGCAATCAATCCAAATTTTGATGTTTTTCTTCCAGGCTTCCATCGGATATTCATACAAATTTATGACGGATTGGCTCATAAATTCAATCGAATATTCGGGTAAACTGACCCCCCAAACACATTCGTTTAGAGAATTTAAAATGCGCTCGGTTTTTAAAATATTATTATTAAGTGCGTTTTCCGCCAATTTTTGGTCGGTTATATTTTTAAAAAAACCTTGAGTGCCAACTACTTTGTTGTTCATAAACCTTGGAACAGCGTTGCCTTCTAGGTATATTTTTTTACCAGATTTGGTATTAAAGGTTGTTTGAATGTTTTTGAGCTGTTCTCCAGACATAATAAGTCTGAATTCATTCATGCAGTTTTCATGACATGATTCGTCAATGATCGAAAAAATATTCAGATGCTTTATTTCTTCTTCTGTATAACCAAGTAATTCTTTCCAGGTATTGTTTGTAAAAGCTATTTCTCCTTTCAATCCAATACTTTGTATTAAATCCGGACTATCATTAATGAGGTGTCTCATCGCACTTTCGCTTTCAATTAGCTGATTCTCCGTTAATTTCAATTTAGTAACGTCTCGTTGTACGGATACCCAATGTGTGTACCAACCTTTTTTATTTTTGATCGGCTTAATGTCTAACTCCACCCAAAATTCTTCTCCATTTTTTTTATAATTCAACACCTCGCATTTTATGGGCTGCCAATTTTTTAAGGCTTGTTTAATTTCTAGTAAAGTATTAGGGTCACTCTTTGGGCCTTGTAAAATTCTTGGAGATTCTCCAATGACATCCTCTAAGCTATAACCGGTTGTTTCAGTAAAGCTTTCGTTAACAAATAAAATTCGAGGACCAGGTAAATCTATAGGTTCTGCTTCTGTAATCACAACGGCGTGATTAACGTTGGTAACTGCCGACTCAATTAATTTTTGAATTTGCTCGTCATATTTTTTTTGACTGATATCGGTTATCGAAATAACAAGGGTATGTGGTTTCTCTATTTCATCGTATAAAAAATAGCCATCAATATGAACCCATTGAGGTATGTTATTTTTAGATCGCTTTAGCTTAAAATCTCTAACAATTGATTCCTTATCCTTTTTTGATTTTTTTAATAGGGCTAAGAATAAAGACTTATTATTTAATTGGTCAAGCAACTTTTTGAAAAGCTGAAGTGAAAATTCGTAATTGAGGTTAACGTCTAAAATTTCTTTGTATTTGGCGTTGTAGTGTACTTTTTTGTTTTTTAATTCAATAGCCAAAAAACCAAGGCTCGAATGTTTACTGAGAATATCTAACATTTAAAAAAGAAGGATAATGTAAATTCAAAATACTAATCAAAAATAGATTAAATACTCGATTAAAAAAATCTTATTTCATTCATTAATCTCTGCCTGTTAGTATAAAGATTGCCATAAAGACATGATATGAAGAATATATTAATAAATTTGATTTTTAAAGTTACCACTTATCATTTATATAATATTGTAAATGCTTGTTGTATTTTTAAAGTGTTCATTTTCAATAATTTAATTATTCGATTAATTAATCATGAAAAAAATTGGTTTATTTTTATTTATATGCTTATCGTCTTTGATGTTTTCTCAAAAAGATGAATTTTCGTTTCGTATATTATGCTATCAGCACGGAGATACCATTCCTAACGGCATGTTAGAAAAACTGCAAGACATATATATACTTAATAATCAAAGACCTACTGACACTTGTAATGTTTTATTTTGGAAATTATCGGTTTTTTATAAAAATGCTGAAACGGTTTCTTTTAATTCATCAAAGACAGATGCGTCATTGCTTACTTCCGTCATAAAGTCGGCAATTAGAGGTATCCCTGATAATTTACCAACCAAAATTTTATTTGAAAATATAAAAATAGAACATACCGATACAAATGGAGATTATGCCACTACATTGATAGATAATGTTGTGTTTTATAGAGCTGAAACGTCTGGTAAAAATTGCACAGAACAAAAAACAGCCATTAACCATGTGGTTACTTACAAGGCAAAGCTATTAATGGGAGAAATGGACAAGGTGCCTTTAATTAACCAAAGTGTACTATTAATGGATAGTGAAAGTCATGTGGTTCAAAATACTATCACCAACGAATACGGAGATTTTCATTTTGAAAATTTGAATGCCCAAAATTATTACAACATCGAAGTTCCTGCAGATGATAGTAAGATAAAGGATGGACAATTGTTTATAGCCAATACAAAAGGACAAATTATAAATAGTTTTAAAAAAGCTGGTAAAACATTTGTATATGAATTATTACCGATTGAATTAACCAAGCTCACGGATTTGAAAGAGGATGAAGTAGAATTGACCTTAAAAGAATTAAAATTCCCCCAAAACAAAGAATTGAAAGTGGTTAAAGATGTTTATTTTAAGGTTAATTCGGCAGAGTTAAATCCCGACGATAAAGACGTTTTAAACGATGTGTTGGCAAATATGAAACAAGATGCCTCGCTTTTTTTAACTATTATAAGTCACACAGATGCTCAGGGTAATGATGAGGCTAATTTATTATTGTCAGAAAAAAGAGCTAAAAATGTATTATTATATTTTGTTAATTGGGGTATAGATCGAGATAGATTAGACGCGAAAGGATTAGGCGAATCTCAAATTTTAAATCATTGTAAAAATGGAATTATGTGTTCGGAACAAGAACATCAAGTTAACAGAAGAACCGAATTTATATTTACTCATCGTTAGCTTCTGAACATCATAAATTTGCCTTTTTTCAATGGAATGTTTGATGGCAGATGTTTCAGCGTTTTGCTTAAAAAAAACGTTGCTTCCCCCATAATTTACTGATAGTTAAGTAAATGCCTATTGGTGCGAAATGCTAAATAATACTATTTCTGTTTTCGGTTAAAATAAAATATTAAAAAAACAAGTCCGATATGAAAATTTTCCTAAATTAAATATTGGTTTTTTTCTTGCGAGATTAAATAATCAACATATATTTACAAACGGAAAATTGTTAATAAAAGTAAACACGATATACTTAATAACTTATTTAATTTATGAAGGAAAAGACAGCTGAAATTGTTTGGAAGAATTGCTTGAGAGTTATACAAGATAATGTAAGTCCACAAAACTTTGCAACTTGGTTTGAACCTATCAAAGCAATTAAATTACAAGACAATATTTTGAATATTCAGGTGCCTTCCCAATTTTTTTACGAATGGCTAGAGGAACATTACATTACCATAATTAAAAAGGTGATTCGTAAGGAACTAGGTACGGAGGGTAGAATTGAATATAGTATTGTAATGGATAATGGAACTGGTAAAACCGAAAAAGCGGTTATGCTGAAAGTTCCAAATATCAACACGAATTTAAAAAATCATCCTGTATCAATGCCGATAGAGGCTGGTTCGATTAGGAATCCGTTTATTATACCAGGATTGAAAAAAGTGTCGGTAGAGTCTCAATTGAATCCGAACTATTGTTTTGATAACTTTGTGGAAGGAGATTGCAACCGTTTGGCTCGTTCGGCTGGATATGCCGTTTCGCAAAAACCGGGAGGAACCGCTTTTAATCCATTATTATTGTACGGAGGAGTTGGCTTAGGTAAAACTCACTTAGCACAGGCTATTGGTATTGACATCAAGAAAAACTATCCTAACAAAACAGTTCTTTACGTACAATCAGAAAAATTCATTGCACAGTTTATTGATTCTATCAAGAACAATAATCAAAACGATTTCGTTCATTTCTATCAAATGATTGATACCTTGATTATTGACGATATTCAATACTTAGCAGGTAAAGAAAAAACTCAGGACGTATTTTTCCATATTTTCAATCACTTACATCAGTTAGGAAAACAAATTATTTTGACGGCTGATAGAGCACCAGTTGAAATGCAAGGTATAGAACAACGTTTGCTATCTCGTTTCAAATGGGGATTAAGTGCAGATTTACAAACTCCTGGTTTAGAGACTAGAATTGCTATTTTAGAGAAAAAAGTGTACAACGAGGGTATTCAGTTACCAAAAGAGGTTTGTGAATATTTAGCGTATAGCATTACATCTAATGTGCGTGAACTCGAAGGCGCTCTTATTTCTTTATTAGCTCAGTCTTCTTTAAACAAGAAAACGATTACTTTGGATTTAGCGAAACAGATGATTGACAAATTTGTTAAATCTACAGCTAGAGAGGTTTCTATTGATTATATTCAAAAAGTTGTTTGCGATTATTTCGACTTAAATATCGATTTGATGAAGTCAAAAACACGTAAACGAGAAGTGGTACAAGCTAGACAAATAGCGATGTATTTTGCTAAATCAATGACAAAGTCTTCTTTAGCAACTATCGGTATGCATTGTGGAGGTAAGGATCACGCAACAGTATTACATGCATGTCGTACGGTTAACAATTTAATGGATACTGACAAACGATTTAAAGCATATATCGAAGAATTAGATAAAAAAATTAGTATCAATAACTAATAGGTATAGATAAAAAACACATTCTACAAGGCTGTCTATTTTAGGCAGCCTTATTTGTTCAAAAAAGCTTTAAGAATTTTATACTTTATTACTCATGACAACTAGCCTGAATTCATTAGAAAGAATATCATTTACTAATTTTTCAATTCAGATATTAGAACCTGGTTATTACGAGATTTTTGTAAATGAAAATGTTGAATTTTCAGTAGATGATTTCCAACAATTATTAGAAAGTCAAAAAAAGTTAGGAGGAAAACAACTTCCGGTTTTAATAATTTGTTCTAATCATGTTTCTACCGATATAGAACTCTTAAAGTCACTTTCAAAAAATACCAATAATCCTTTTACAAAGGCCGATGCATTTGTTATTACTTCCATGGCGCAAAGAATCTTAGGGAATTTTTATGTAAAAATTAATAAACCCGAAAGACCTACAAAATTATTTAGCGATAAATCAGAAGCTTTGGGTTGGCTCAAGCAATTTTTATAGTCATTTCCATAATCATGAATCTTTTTTTTAAAATTTGCTCCTTTTTTAAAGCATTAGTTATGCTTTATTTAATTTCTCCTTTATTTTTTTATGGTCAGGAACAGAAACATACATTTCATTTATTAATTACAGGAGGTGTTGTTCCGGCGCAAGTGCATGGCGATGCTTATAGTGGGTTTCATAAGCTAGGCTTTATGACAGGATTAGGAGTCGAAACTTCATTTACAGAATCAGAAAGGATAAATTTATCATTGGTGTTTCTGCAAAAAGGAGCGCAAAAAAATCCAAATCTCACAAAGGGAGATATTAGCGCCTATTATTTAAATTTAAATTATATGGAAGCTCCTTTATTATTTAGTTATGTACATAAAAAATATATCCTTGAATTAGGAGTTGCAGCGGCTTATTTAATTAATTATTATGAAGCGGATCAACAGATGATTTACACAGGTGTTTATCCGTTTGAAAAATTTGATTATTCGGTAAAGGCAGGTCTGGGTAGGCAATTGAATGAAAAATGGATAATTCATTTCCGAAGTAGTAATTCATTTATAACAACTAGACCCAATCGGATAAAACAGGCACTGTATTACAACAATATCATTGCTCGAACGTTTAACAAGGGATACTATAATAACATTTTGGAGCTAACCTTGAGTTATAAAATAAAGGGTCGTTAATACATTGAAAACAAAATCAAAAATAATCGTTTCTATCACCGGTGCCAGTGGTAGTATTTATGCCAAAGTGTTATTAGATAAATTAACTCAATTAATGCCACAAATAGAACAAGTCGGAGTGGTGATGAGTGATAATGCTAAAGATGTTTGGAAGCATGAGTTGGGTAATGAGGATTATCAACATTACTCCGAATTTACTTTTTATGATAAAAATAATTTCTACGCTCCATTTGCTTCCGGTTCAGCCAAATATACAACCATGATTGTGTGCCCTTGCAGTATGGGAACTATGGCCAGAATAGCATCCGGTATTAGTAACGACCTTACGACTCGTGCAGCTGATGTCATCTTGAAAGAACGAAGAAAACTCATTTTGATGATTAGAGACACTCCATATAGTTTAGTACATATAAATAATATGCAAATACTTACTCAGGCAGGTGGTATAATTTGTCCGGCAACTCCTTCTTTTTATAGTAAACCTCAAACATTTGAAGAGTTGGCCGCCACCGTGGTTGACCGAGTGTTAGATTTGTCAGGTTTAGAAATCAACAGTTATCGTTGGTCAGAATAAATATTGACTCGAATTATTTATTTACAGACGGCAATCATCTTATATTTTTTCAAATCATCATGAAATGAATGATTATTATTTATTTTTGTAAAAACACTTTTTATGGAGTTATTGATTGCCAACTTAGATGCTTTTCGTGATTTTTTCAGTCATTATTTGCCTGTAAAAAATCCGGTATTGATTTTGGCTTTAACTTTATTAATCATTCTGTTTGCTCCATTAGTTTTGAAGCGTTTTCGGATTCCCGGTATTATAGGTTTGATTATTGCCGGTGTTATCATTGGCCCCAACACGTTGCATATTATCGAAAAATCAACCAGTTTCGAATTATTCAGCAAAACCGGTTTACTTTACATCATGTTTTTGGCAGGGTTAGAAATTGACATGCATGAATATAAACAAAACAGAGCGAAGAGTTTGGTGTTTGGTGCGTTTACTTTTTTTATACCCATCATTATTGGGTATTTGGTTTGTGTGTATATTTTTGGATTTACTTTATGGCCGGCCCTTTTATTAGCTAGTATGTTTTCTACTCATACCCTGCTAAGTTACCCAATTGTCAGTAACATGGGCATCGTAAAAAACAGAGCTGTGCAAATTTCATTTGGAGGGACTATTATTACAGATAGCGCAGTTTTAATTCTTTTAGGTGTTATTACGAACGTAGTAGGAGGAGAAATCAATTCGATGTTTTGGGTTCGATTGGTTTTTTCGTTAGCCATTCTGGCATTTTCCGTATTATACCTATTGCCAAAAGTGAGTCGTTGGTTTTTTAGAAATGTAGAAGGTCAGGGAAGTTCGCAGTATATATATGTATTGGCCGTCGTATTTATCTCAGGCTTTTTTTCTGAGTTAGCAGGGGTTGAGCCAATCATTGGGGCCTTTTTAGCCGGATTGGCATTAAATCGGGTTATTCCGCATAATTCTATTTTAATGAACCGGGTTATATTTATCGGTAATACGATATTTATTCCTTTTTTTCTAATTAGCGCCGGAATGCTAGTTGACTTTAGTTTGTTTTTTAAAGGTGCGGACGCCTTAATTTTTGCAGGAGTCTTAAGCTTAGTAGCTTTAGTCACTAAATGGTTGGCAGCGCAAGCTACAGGGGCTATTTATCACTATACTAAGCATGAAAAAAGAGTAATCTTTGGCTTAAGTTCTTCGCATGCGGCTGCTACTTTGGCCGTTATAAAGGTGGGGTATGATATCGGTTTATTTGAACAAAACGTGATTAATGGAACCATTATATTGATTTTAATTACGTGCATGGTAAGTTCTTTTGTTACCGAACGCGCGGCGCGAGGTATCGCAATTACAGAAAAAGAAACCTCCAAGAAAATTATCGATCGTTCTGAAAGGATTTTAGTTCCTGTTAGTAATCCTGAAAATATTGCTCGTTTGATAGATTTAGCACTTATAATTAAGGATGAGAAATCCAATGAACCAATTTATCCATTATCAATAGTCGAAGAAAATGAAGATGCCGATGAAAAAATAAATGTGGTTAAAAAGGTAATTGATGGAGTTGTTGAGCAAATTTCGTCAGGAGATCAAAAAGTACAAGTACTTAAAAAAGTTGATTTAAGTATAGTGGATGGTATTGCAAGAACAGCCAAAGCGTATAGTATATCAGATATTTTGATTAGTTGGAGAGCGCAACAGGGTTCAGGAAACTTAATTTTTGGAAGTATAGCAGACAATTTGTTAGTCAAAACCAAACAATCCATTATTATTTCAAAAGTTATTCAACCATTAAACACGTATCAACGTATTCTTGTGTTATTAACACCAAATGCCGAATTGGAAAGTGGCTTTAATTTAGTTGTTCGAAAAATTAGCATTATATTGAAACAGATGGGTAGCCAAGCTGTTATATATGGCCAGGAAAAAACGATTGAGGCATTTGCGAAATTAAATCAGGATAAAAAACGAGAGTACTATGACTACCATACTTTAACGGGTTTTGACGGCAGTGATATTATTGATAAGGCTCAAGAAGATGATTTATTTATTTTTTTAAGTAGCAGAAAGCAAACTGTTTCTTTTGATTTTCATATAGACAATATGCCCAAAAATCTCAATAAGAATAATGAGTTTACTAGTTTTATAGTCTTTTATCCTGAATCTCTCAAAACTCTAAGTGGAACTTCCCAAATCACAGAAATGACAATTCCTGCTATTCAAGAAAATTTAGAAAAAGTTATTCATTTAAAAGATAAAATCAAAGATATTTTTAAGGGAAGCTCTAATTCGTAATAGGATACCTTACTTATTATAGCTGATTTTAAACAAAAAAACCGCTAAAAAGCGGTTTTTTTTATGCGGTGAAGGCGGGATTCGAACCCGCGGTACAGTTACCCGTACGACAGTTTAGCAAACTGTTCCTTTCGGCCTCTCAGGCACCTCACCTAGTATTGTTAAAATACGATGGCAAATATAATTATTTTTTTCGTTTAGAATAATTTATGTAAATATTTTTTAGTGTTTTTATGCAATGTATTTCTTTATTGTAAGCTGAACGTTATAAAAATATGATATTTGTCCCATATTTTAACTTATAAAATAAAGTTTGATTGATTTTAATATGGCAGTCAGTTGGGTTTTATGTGTGAAAATTGATCAATGTCTGGTATAGTAATTTATATATCCACTAAATATTACAGATTCGGTATGTTTTTTATATTTGTAAGTAATATAACAAGATGCTCCATAAAAAAACAAAATATGCCATAAAGGCTTTATTGTGCCTAGCTCAGGTTTATCCCGAAAAACAACACCTTAAAATTTCTGAAATTTCTGAAAAGGAGAAAATACCTCGTAAGTTTTTAGAAGCTATTTTATTGGAATTGCGCCATAATGGTATTGCTGGTAGTAAAATGGGTGCAAAAGGAGGTTATTACCTTGTAAAACATCCTGAGGAAATTATGTTGAGTCAGATTATTCGTATGACAGGAGGACCTATTGCGTTATTACCTTGTGTGAGTTTAAATTTTTACGAATCATGTGATGAATGTTTACATGAGGAAACGTGTGGGCTTCGGGATGTTGTTTTAGAAGTGCGTGAAGCTACTATTAGAATTTTGTCAAAAAACAGTTTACAAGATGTTTTGGAAAGAGAAAGAAAATTAACCAAAAAACAATCTTTAAAAAAAGAAGACTAATTTTATAAAAATTTAATATAGTAAGTCTTAATATATTGCCAAAAGCCTATTCTTTTACCTGAAAAATATAAGAATGACAATAAATTTTAAGTTCAGAAGCCATTTATGAGTTAATATTCTCATTTTCTCTTCAATTATTTTTTTACCATCAAGTAACGATTTTTGTAGTAAATACAGTCTTTTATGTTAATTATGTTATACTATTCCGATAGGAGATAAGAAAATATTTTCATTTTTGCTTGTGTATGTCGGATGAATGAATTTAATTTGCACCCGGAAAAAATGAGAAAAGTAAAAACATATCGTGAAAAATTTTTAAAAGGCATGATGTCTTGTTGTATGTGTCGATGTTGCTGACGGAAGGAAATTTTGTTTTAAAGCCCCTCCGTGTAGCATGGTGGGGCTTTTTTAGTAAACATATATAATCTTTTAAAAACATAAATTACTCATGGAAAATATATATATCAGTGAATCAGGCCCGGAAATATCAGCAGCTATTTACGGATTCTGGAGATGGAATATAACTAGTCTAACTTCTATTAAAAGAGTAGAGGATATAGTAAATTATAATCTTGAATTAGGAGTGAATGCATTTGATCATAGTGATCAGTATAGTAATGGACAAATTGAGCAGTTATTTGGTCAGGCGATAAAAGCTAAATCATTTAAACGCGAAGATATTGTTATATCAGCAAAAGCGGGAATTAAAAAAATTGATAATACTAAAGAAAAGCAATTTGATTTAAGTCCTGCTCATATTCGTGCTTCTGTAGATGCGACTTTAAAACGACTACAAACAGATTATATTGATATTTTTTTATTAGAACAATTTGATCCACTGATTGATGCTGAGGAAACGGCTTCAGCTTTAACAGAACTGATTTTAAAAGGTAAAATTCGTCATATAGGAGTATCCAATTTCAATGTGTTTCAACACAGGTTATTAGCCTCTCGTTTATCTCGACCAATTATAACCAATCACATTGAATTGAATGTTTTAAATACAACTGCCATTGATGATGGAAGACTTGATTTTATAAAGCAGCAGTTTAGTAAACCAATGGCATGGGCACCTTTGGCTGGAGGAAGAGTATTGAATGGAGAAGATAAAAAAGCTATTAAAGTAAGAAAGGTACTTTCTGCAGTTGGTAAACAGTATGATGCCAATGTAGAACAAACAGCAGTTGCTTGGTTATATAAATTAGGCGCTTTACCAATTATAGGAAGTCCGGATAAAAAACGTATTAAAAACGCAGCAAGTGCTTATTCTATTAAGTTGAGCAATGAAGACTGGTATAGAATATATAACGCAACAAAATAGATAACTATTCATCAAACAGAATACCAAAAAAAATAATTGTTAGTATGCAAAGTTTCAGAACCGAATTAGAATCGATTAATCATTCAGGAAAAGCCTTAGTAGAAAAAGATATTATTGATTTAGATAAAAAAATCCGTGAATTTAGGGAGGGGAAAATTCATGAAGAAAAATTCAGAAGTCTTCGTTTGGCGCGCGGTGTTTATGGTCAAAGGCAGCAAGGAGTTCAGATGATTCGCATTAAATTGCCTTTCGGTAAAATTAGTACTAAACAGTTATTACGTATTGCAGATATTAGTGATGAGTATTCAAATGGAAATTTACACTTAACCACGCGTCAGGATATTCAAATACATCATGTTAGTTTAGACAGAACCCCTGAATTGTGGGCAAAATTAGAACAAGAAGATATAACCTTGCGCGAAGCTTGCGGAAATACCGTGCGTAATATTACAGCTTCTGCTGAGGCAGGTATCGATCCGAACGAATTATTTGACGTGTCTCCTTATGCATATGCATTATTTCAATATTTTTTAAGAAAACCATTTGGACAGGAATTGGGACGTAAAATTAAAATGGCTTTTTCTAATAATGAGAAAGATACGGCAGTTACTTATATACACGATTTTGGATTCATTCCAAAACTGAATGCACAAAATGAAAGAGGGTTCAAAGTACTTGTTGGTGGTGGATTAGGAGCACAACCCTTTTTGGCTCAAACAGCCTTTGAATTTTTGCATGAAAATCAACTAATTCCATTTGTAGAAGCAAGCATCAGAGTTTTTGACAGACATGGAGAACGAGTAAGCAGGCACAAAGCTAGGATAAAATACCTAATCCATAAAATTGGATTAAATGAATTTTTGAAATTAGTAGAGGAAGAAAGAACAGCTTTATTACATAAAGAGTATGAAATTGATAGAAGCCATGCTCATACACACCCTCCAGTTAAATCAACTTCTTTGAGAAAGGCTTTGCCTACAGTAGATAAGTCGTTATATGATGCATGGTTAAAAACCAATGTATTTAAGCAAAAACAGGATGGCGGATACTTTGGCGTTTATATAAAAGTATTGTTGGGTAATATTTCTTCAGCAAAGGCAAGATTATTGGCGAATATTATTGAAACATATGCTTCTTCAGAAGATTTTAGGATTACTATCAACCAAGGATTTTTATTGAAATTTGTACATGAAAGAGAATTACCAACATTGTTTTTTGAGTTAAGTCAGATAGGTTTAGCGACTCCTGGCTTTGATTCTACGGGTGATATTACGGCTTGTCCAGGTACAGATACCTGTAATTTAGCGATCTCAAATAGTACAGAAATATCGGTTGAACTAGAAAAAGTCATTTATGAAGAATTTCCTGATTTGATTTATAATCACGATATAAAAATCAAAATTAGCGGTTGCATGAATTCTTGTGGTCAACATGGTTTGGCTCAAATAGGTTTTCATGGAAGTTCATTTAAAGTAGGAGCTAATGTGGTTCCAGCTGTTCAATTGTTGCTTGGAGGAGGAACTTTGGGAGATGGAAAAGGACGTATAGCTGATAAGGTAATTAAGGTAGCTAGTAAGCGAGCTCCACAGATTTTGAGAATTTTGTTCTCTGATTTTGAAAACAATGCTTTGGATAGTGAATATTTTAATTCTTATTATGACAGAAAAGGTAAAGATTATTTTTATCAATTACTTAAACCTTTAGCCGATCATTCAAACTTAACTGAAACAGATTATATAGATTGGGGTGCCGAAGAAAAATTTCAAACTGCGATCGGGGTAGGAGAGTGTGCTGGTGTTATCATTGATTTAGTTCAAACGTTATTTTTTGAGGCGGAAGAAAAATTGGCATGGAGTAGTGAGGCATTAGAAAAAGGTCAGTTTGGAGATAGTATTTATTATAGCTACGCCTCATTTATTCACTCAGCGAAAGGATTATTATTGGATGAAGCAATTCATGTAAATACACACCATACATTAATTAATGATTTTGATAAACATTTTGTAGAAACAGAACGATTTAAATTAGAAAATAGTTTTAAGGAATTAGTGTTGCAAATTAATAAAAACGAACCCACCAAAGAATTTGCAGAATATTATTTCATTGAGGCCAAAAACTTTACAGATAAGATTATTCATTATCGTGAAGCAAATAAATTAAAAGTATCATGAGTGAAAAAATATATGTGTATATCAAATTCGACTCTTGTTGGAATATGATAATGTTTTAGCTGTGTTTGGTGTTTCGGCAAATACAGCTTAATGTAAAAACCGAAGCCTGACTCATAACTTAAAACAAATAAACGCATGAAAAAATATATAAATCCAAAATTAACTATAGTAGGCGCTGGACCCGGAGATCCAGAATTAATCACTGTAAAAGGCATTAACGCTTTAAGCAAAGCCGATGTGATTTTATACGACGCCCTTGCCAATATAGAATTGTTGAAGTATGCTCCTAAAAATACATTGAAAGTATTTGTAGGCAAGCGAAAAAACAAGCATGAATACAAACAAGAAGAGATCAACGCATTAATTGTTGAAATGGCATTGAAACATGGAAACGTTGTTCGATTAAAGGGAGGAGATCCATTTGTATTCGGTAGGGGACAGGAAGAAATCAAACATGCAGAATTGTTTGAAATTGAAACAGAATATATTCCGGGCATATCCAGTGCTACGGGGGTTCCTGGTTTAGCAGGAATTCCTGTGACTCACCGCGGGGTGAGCGAAAGTTTTTGGGTGATCACAGCCACCACCCAAAAAGGACAATTATCAAAAGACGTATTGGATGCCGCAAGGACCAATGCTACAGTAGTTCTTTTGATGGGAGTTCATAAACTTAATGAGATTGTGAAAGTCTTCACAGCAGAGGGAAAATCTTCAACACCTGTAGCCGTTATACAAAACGGTTCCTTGGATTCGGAACAAATAGCCATTGCTTCCATCGATTCCATTGAACAGGTTGTAAAAGATCAAAAAATTAAATCTCCTGCTATAATCGTGATTGGCGATGTGGTAAAATCTCACAGGAATTATGCGCTTTTAGCTCATGACCTCAAACATCTACTAAATTAATTTTAAAATCTTTTATTAAAAAACAATTTTCATGAAAACTAAATTTATTATTTTATTCATTCTGTCGGCATTTTTTGTCGACGCACAAAACAATCCACCTCAAAATAGTAGTAAAAAAATATCCGGAATTATTAAAGATCAAAATGGAGAAATTTTATTTGGAGCTGTTGTCAATATTCCAGGATCTAAAGTGAGCGCTACTACAGATTCACTAGGTCGTTATTCATTTTCTACCACACAAGAACCACCTTTTAAAATTCAAGTCAATTATATTGGGTTTAAACGTCTTGAAAAAGACATAACAGCCTTAACAGAAGGCGCCTTGGATTTTTCCTTGGAATTAGATAACAACTTAAATGAGGTGTCTATCGTAAGTTCTCGTCGACGTGAAGAAGCGGTTCAAGATGTGCCAATTGCGATAACTGTAATTGGTGGAACAAAAGTAGCAGAAACAGGAGCATTCAATGTAAACAGAGTTAAAGAATTAGTTCCTTCCGTTCAATTATACTCATCTAATCCAAGAAACACAGGTCTTAACATTAGAGGTTTAGGGTCATCATTTGGGTTAACTAATGATGGGATTGATCCGGGTGTTGGTTTTTATGTTGATGGTGTATATTATGCTCGTGCAGCTGCTACAACACTTGATTTTTTAGATGTTGAAAGAATTGAGGTTTTACGCGGACCTCAAGGAACACTATTTGGTAAAAATACAACGGCAGGTGCATTTAATATTACAAGTCGTAAGCCAACATTTACTCCAGAAGGAAGCGCAGAATTAAGCTATGGGAACTTTCAATATGTGCAAGCTAAAGCCACGGTATCAGGTGCTATAAACAAAAAAATTGCCGGACGAGTATCTTTTTCTAGTACTCAAAGAGATGGTTTAATTGAAAATGTGAAAACACAGGAATATATCAATACCTTAAATAATCAGGGAATTAGAGGACAACTATTAATCACTCCAACCGATAAATTATCCATTAACCTATCAAGCAGCTATACTAATCAAAGACCTAAAGGATACGCTCAAGTAGTAGCTGGTGTTGTTCCAACAGAAAGAGCTTCATTTCGTCAGTTTAATTCAATTGCTGCTGATCTAGGGTATAAACTTCCAAGTCAAAATGCTTTCGATAGAAAAATTGATCAAGATACACCTTGGAGATCTTACCAAGAGTTTAGTAATTCATCTTTAAATGTTGATTATAAAATTGGAGAAGGAACATTAACCTCCACTTCATCATGGGGTTCTTGGCATTGGGATCCATCAAATGACCGGGATTTTACAGGGTTGCAGGCATTGCGTTTATCCCAAAATCCATCAGACCAAACACAATGGAGCCAGGAGTTACGTTATGCCGGTCAGTTAACATCTAAACTAAGTGGAGTAGCCGGGATATATGCTATTGGTCAAGAAGTTAAAGTAAATGGCAAAGAAGAATCTGGTAAAGATCAATGGCGTTTCTCTCAAGATAAAAATGATGCTGCATCTACTGCTTTGTGGAAAACACCAGGCTTATTAGAAGGGTATGGAATTAGCACTAAATCTGATTTAAAATCATTTAGCAGTGCAGCTTTTATTAATATTGATTGGAATGTTTTTAAAGGATTACACATTTCTCCTGGTATTAGATATAATTATGATGAGAAAATTGCTGATTATAACAGAACTACTTATGGCGGATTACAAACAACTAATCCGAAATTAATA
Organism: Chitinophaga pinensis; assembly: GCA_945860225.1. Lineage (GTDB taxonomy): Bacteria > Bacteroidota > Bacteroidia > B-17B0 > Aurantibacillaceae > UBA4416. The sequence continues at coordinate 23,757 of CAMAPT010000019.1, forward strand.
GCACTTCAACAAAAGGTGTATAGTTCTCAAGCCTATCACAAAGGACAGTCAAATACCAACTTATCATATAATATTACGGCTTCTTATAAATTTTCAGATAAAATTAATGTATTCGGCACCTATGCAACAGCTTACAAGCCAATTGGCGTAAACGTAGCAGGTATTCCTACCAGTACTTTAACAAATACAGCCGATTTGAACTACGCTATCATTAAGCCAGAATATAGTTCATACTATGAGTTCGGTATTAAAACATCACCAACTCAGCGTTCTAAATTTAATGTTAATGCGTATAATAACGATATTACAGATTATCAAACGAATGTACAATCTGCAGAATTAGGTGTGAATCGTGGTTATTTGGCAAATGCTGAAAAGGTAAATGTAAAGGGTATTGAGGCAGAAGGTAGCTTAGCAGTTAAAGAATTTTTATCTGTATTTGCAAGTGGTTCTTATACTGATGGAAAATATGTTAAGTTTACAAATGCTCCATTACCTTTAGAGGCAACTGGTCATACCGTAACTGTAGATGGGAAATCAACATCTGTTTCTTACACCGACGTTTCTGGTCAAAGACTTCCGGGTATATCTAAATGGGCAGGTTCATTTGGTGGCGAATTATCTTTAGCTGGTAAATTTTTACAACATACAGGAAGATTTTATTTAGCTTCTGAAGTATCTTACCGTTCAGAATTCTCATCAAGCCCATCTCCTTCTAAGTATTTAAATATTGATGGATATTCATTAGTTAATGCAAGAATTGGTTTCCGTGCGGCAAAAGGAGTTTCATTCATAGTATGGAGTCGAAATTTATTAGACAAAAATTATTATGAACAATTGCTTCCTGCCGGAGGAAATGCAGGTCAGTATGGAGCTGTACTTGGAGATCAAAGAACGTATGGCGTAACACTTAAATATTCATTTTAATAGTATTGATAAGCATTGCATTTAATTTTTAGATGTATTTAATAACCGGAGAATTGTTTCTCCGGTTATTTAAAACAAAAATTGATATTTTAAACTATAAAATAAATTATGTCAACCGAAGTTAAAAATACACTCTTCCCGGTTTTTTTGAAGCTTGAAAAATTTCGGGTTTTAATTGTAGGAGGTGGCAAAGTAGGGTTAGAAAAAGTTACAGCCGTTATTAATAATAGTCCTGCAACGAAAATTACTTTGGTGGCAGATTATATTTCTGATGAAATTAAAGTTTTACAGGACGAATATTCTACAATTACGATTCATCAACGTTTGTTTCAGGAGACTGATTTAAACGAAATTGATTTGGTGATTGTTGCCATCAATGACAAACAAAAAAGTATAGAAATTAAACAATTAGCAAAAGACAAACATATTTTGGCCAATGTGGCTGATACTCCCGATCAATGTGATTTTTACTTGGGATCAATAGTTCAAAAGGGAAATGTGAAAATTGCCGTATCCACTAATGGTAAATCTCCTACTCTGGCAAAACGCATTCGTGAGACGTTTGAAGAGTCTTTTCCGGAAGAAATTAACGAATCGATGGAACATCTCACTAAAGTTAGGAGTTATTTAAAAGGTGATTTTACAGATAAGGTTAGGCAATTAAATAGTATTACATCTGTTCTTTCTCAAAATCCTAAAAAGTTACATTCTATAAAAATTAGTAAACGCCGGATATGGATATACAGTTTATCTATTCCTGCCTTATTGATTTCAGGATATTTGTTATGTTATTTTTTACCACCCTCCATATTGGGACAATCTGCTATCAATCTAGTCAGCACTATCGATGCATCGTTTTTGTTATATATTTTGGCAGGATTTACCGCCCAAATGATTGATGGCGCTTTGGGCATGGCCTATGGCGTTACGGCAACCACTTTTTTGTTATCATTTGGCATTACACCTGCAGCTTCGAGCGCTAGTGTGCATGCTTCAGAAGTATTTACAAGTGCGGCATCTGGGTTAATGCATTTGAAATTTAAAAATGTTAACATGAAATTATTTAAAGGACTTTTAATACCCGGAGTGATAGGTGCTATTTTAGGAGCATATATTTTATCTTCATTTGAACAATATAATTATATTATAAAGCCATTAGTTTCTTCCTATACATTAATTTTAGGAATTGTTATAGTAGTAAAAGCTTTAAAAAAAGACACGGTCCGTCAAAAAATCAAGCGGTTATTTCCACTTGCTTTGGTAGGTGGTTTTTTAGATTCGATTGGAGGAGGAGGATGGGGACCTATCGTTTCTTCCACATTAATTGCGCGCGGAAGAAATCCAAGATATACAATTGGTTCGGTAAATTTAGCAGAGTTCTTTATCGCTCTTTCCAGTTCTTTAACTTTTGTCACAATTATTGGATTAACTCATTGGATGATTATTGCCGGATTAATTATAGGAGGAGTTATAGCAGCACCCATTGCGGCTTATATGGCTAATAAAATTCCAACAAAAACAATCATGATTTTAGTAGGAATTGTGGTTATAATATTAAGCTTAAAACGATTATTTTTTTAAACGATTTAAAAACAAAAATACAAACATGATAACAACAGACATTGCCATTGTTGGCGCAGGACCAGTAGCTTTATTTGCCATTTTTGAAGCAGGACTTTTGAAAATGCGTTGCCACCTGATTGACTATTTGCCGCAACCCGGCGGACAGTTATCAGAAATATATCCTAAAAAACCAATTTATGATATACCTGGTTTCCCATCTGTTTTAGCTCAGGAATTGGTGGATAATTTGTTGAAACAAGCGGAACCATTTAGCCCAACGTTTACACTTGGAGAAAGAATAGAGTCATTAGACAAGATAGGAGAAAAAGATTTCATACTAACAACTAATTTAGGAACAAAAGTTAGTGCAAAGGCTGTTGTTATAGCAGGCGGATTAGGATGTTTTGAACCAAGAAAGCCAGAGGTTGAAGGATTGAGCCGTTTTGAAAATGGAAAAGGCGTTAACTATATGATTTTGGATCCTGAAAAGTATCGTGGTCAAAAAATGGTAATTGCCGGGGGTGGTGATAGTGCACTAGATTGGACTATTTTTTTAAGTGAAGTTTGTTCTGAGTTAACATTAGTCCATCGTAGCGAATCCTTTAGAGGAGCTCCCGATAGTGTGAATAAAGTGTTAAAATTAGCAGAAGAAGGTAAAATAAAATTACACTTAAATACCAATATTCTTCATATAGACGGCGGCGACAGACTTGAAACAGTAGTGTTAAAAAATACAAAAACGAACGAAGAAACGAGTATTCATTCAGATTATCTGATTCCTTTATTTGGGTTGAGTCCTAAATTAGGACCAATTGAGAAATGGGGATTAAACATTGATAAAAATGCCATTGAGGTAAATACAGATGATTATTCAACCAATATTGAAGGCGTTTATGCTATTGGAGATATTAATACCTATAAAAATAAACTCAAACTTATTTTATGCGGTTTCCATGAAGCGGCGTTGATGGCCCACAGTGCTTATAAATACATCAATCCGGGAATAAAATATACGATGAAATATACCACTGTTAATGGCGTAAATTCATTTTAAAAACATTAATTTTATTCATAATAAAATATCTGTAACATGAAGATTAATGTAAAACGACTGAATGATAATTTCCATATGGAAGCAACCAATGAAGAAGGTAATGCTTTGCAAATGGATGGTTCTCCTGATATAGGTGGAGAAGGGAAGGGGATGCGACCCATGCAATTGTTATTGGCAGGAATAGGCGGTTGTAGTGCTATTGACGTGATTTTAATCTTAAAAAAACAAAAGCAAGTTATAGAGTCTTTTGAAGTAGAGGTAGAGGGCGAAAGAGAAAAAATTGAAGACTACTCTTTGTTTCGAGATATTTGTTTGCATTTTAAAATTTGCGGACAAGTTGATAAAGATAAAGCCGAACGAGCCGTGAAATTATCTATTGAAAAATATTGCTCGGTTTCTAAAACACTTGAGCCTACAGCAAAAATTAGTTATAAAGTAAGTGTAAATAATTAAAAAATACGCCACTTCATTATCTTCCCAACTCAGTTTAGTTTGAACTTGTTGAATAAGTAAAATGACAGGCGAAAAATTTTCAATATTCGACAAAGCTATCATGTAAAGTCGTTCTGTTTTATTTACAGAAAAAATTGAAATAAAAAAGAGAAAAAATGAAAGACAAACATTTTGAAACCCAAGCCATTAGGGCACAATTAAATCGAACAGATTATAATGAGCATTCAGTTCCTTTATTTTTAACCTCTAGTTTTGTATTTGACGAGGCTGAAGGCATGCGGGCAGCTTTTAATGAAGAGTCTGATGATTTTATTTATTCTCGATACGTAAATCCTAACACCAACGAATTTATTGATAAAATCTGTTTGTTGGAAGGAGCCGAAGCTGGTTTTGCTTCTGCGTCCGGTATGGCAGCAATTTTTACAACATTTATGGCATTGCTTAAATCTGGCGACCATGTTATTTCATGTTCCTCTGTATTTGGAGCCACACATGCTATTTTTACAAAGTATTTTCCAAAATGGAATATTTCGCATTCCTATTTTACTACCGGATCGGTCAAGGAAATAGAGTCATTGATTAAGCCGGAAACAAAATTTATTTATTTGGAAACCCCCACTAATCCGGCTATTGAATTAATAGATTTAGAATTAGTAGCATCGATTGCCAAAAAACATCAAATTCTTCTTATTGTAGATAATTGTTTTGCAACTCCTTATCTGCAACAGCCTATTCGGTTTGGTGCAGACCTCGTTATTCATTCTGCTACAAAATATATGGATGGCCAAGGACGAGTTTTAGGAGGAATAGTAGTAGGCCAAAAAGAATTGGTGCATGCTATTTACTTATTTGGTAGATTAACAGGCCCTTCTATGAGTCCTTTTAATGCATGGGTATTGAGTAAAAGTTTAGAAACTTTAGCTGTTAGAATGGACAGACATTGTGATAATGCGCTATATGTTGCTCAAAAATTAGAAGGACATTCAAGATTAGAAAATGTATCATATCCATTTTTATCGTCTCATCCTCATCATGCTATAGCAAAAAAACAAATGAAGGCAGGTGGAGGTATTATTACCATTACAGTGTCGGGTGGTTATGAAGCAGCCAAACAATTTTTGGATAAACTACAAATGATTAAAATTTCTCCAAATTTAGGAGATGCTCGAAGCATTGCTACTCATCCTGCATCATCTACCCATTGCAAATTGAGTGAAGCCGAAAGATTATCAGTTGGAATTACACCAGGCTTAATTCGGGTTTCTGTTGGGTTGGAGAATAGGGAGGATATTTTGAATGATTTATTACAAGCTTTGCAATAGGCTCCTAAATAAAGAATATTATATATTAATTACGAATGTTCATTGCCTAAAATTTTATGATACCGTTACAAGAACTTATTAAAAATACATCTCCAGAAAAAGCATTAGCATTATTAGCCGATAAATTTCCGGGTGAGATAGTTTTTTCAACTAGTTTGGGTTATGAAGATCAAGTCGTTTCTCATATTATTTTCTCAAATAATTTGCCTATCGATGTATTTACATTAGATACAGGCCGTTTATTTAACGAAACATATTCTGTCTTGAATAGTACTTTGGAACGATTTCAAACACCTATCAAAGTGTTTTATCCTCAAACAGAGGCATTAGAGAAAATGGTTTCGAATAAAGGACCTTTGAGTTTTTATGAAAGTATAGATAATAGAAAGGAATGTTGTTTTATTCGAAAAGTAGAGCCATTAAAGCGTGCTTTAAAAGGGAAAAAAATATGGATAACCGGTATCAGATCAGAGCAATCAGGAAACCGACAAGACATGCCTTTATTAGAGTGGGATGAAGGCAATCAAATAACTAAGTTTCATCCTATTTTACATTGGACATTAGATGAGGTTAAAGCATATATTATAAAGCATAATATCCCCTACAATCCGCTTCACGATAGAGGTTTTGTGAGCATAGGTTGTGCACCCTGCACTAGAGCTATTAAGGATGGAGAAGATTTTAGAGCTGGCCGTTGGTGGTGGGAACAAAATGACAAAAAAGAATGCGGATTGCATAGTAAATAAAAATCTCTACTTCGATTGAATTGATATAAACTGTCTCTTCGAGCGAAGTCGAGAAGTGAAAAAAATAAACAGAGGTTTTGACTTCGTTCGACCTGACAAAATATTGATATGAAAACACAACACGATTATTTAGTTCAATTGGAAGCAGAAGCCATTTACATTCTGCGTGAAGTAGCTGGACAATTTGAACGTCCTGCATTATTATTCAGTGGAGGGAAAGATAGTATTTGTTTAGTTCATTTAGCTCTTAAGGCGTTTCGTCCTGGTAAATTTCCTTTTCCTTTAGTGCATGTAGATACAGGTCATAATTTTCCTGAAGCCATTATTTATCGTGATAATTTGGCTAAACAAATTGATGAAAGATTAATTGTAAGATATGTGGCTGATACGATTCAACAAAAAAAATTGCAAGATGGAAAAGGTAAATTTCCAAGCCGTAATGGGTTGCAAACATATACGTTATTAGATGTGATTGAAGAATTTGAATTTGATGCATGTATAGGAGGCGCGAGAAGAGATGAGGAAAAAGCGAGGGCGAAGGAACGTATTTTTTCTGTACGTGATGAATTTGGGCAATGGGATCCAAAAATGCAACGTCCTGAACTTTGGAATATTTACAATGGTAAGATACATAAAGGTGAGAATGTTCGAATTTTCCCCATCAGTAATTGGACTGAGTTAGATGTTTGGAATTATATTAAACGAGAAAATATACAATTACCGTCTATTTATTTTACTCATGAACGCGAATGTATCTTGACGGAAAGTGGGCAGTTGATGAATACAAATGAGTTTGTGAAACGCGAAGAAACTGATGTTGTTGTTACCAAAAAAGTGCGTTACAGAACGGTTGGAGATATGACTTGTACGGCTGCGATAGAAAGCGAAGCCTATAATGTAGATGATATTATTACTGAATTAAAGGAGGCTAGAATTAGCGAGCGAGGAGCGACACGTATGGATGACCGCGTAAGCGAAGCTGCCATGGAAGACAGAAAAAAAGGGGGATACTTTTAAAGGAGTGTTTATTTATAAGGTAGCCAACTCATAACTCATAATCCTTAATTTATAACTCACACACACACACAACTCATAATTCATAATTCACAATTTATAACTCAATAAAAATGGATTTATTAAGATTTTTTACAGCAGGAAACGTAGATGATGGTAAGAGCACGCTTATCGGACGTTTACTGTATGATAGTAATTCTATCTCAACCGATATCATTGAAACACTCACGCGTCAAAGTAAAACTGTAGGTGCAAATACTGAAATTGATTTGGCATTATTAACTGATGGATTGCGCGCTGAGCGCGAACAAGGTATTACTATTGATGTAGCGTACAAATATTTTAGTACATCTAAAAGAAAGTTCATTATTGCAGATACGCCTGGCCATATTCAATACACTCGCAATATGTTTACGGGCGCATCTAATGCTGATTTGGCTATCATTCTTGTAGATGCAAGAAATGGTATTACCGACCAAACGAAACGACATACCATTATTTCAGCGATACTTGGTGTGCCCCATGTTTTAGTGTGTATCAATAAAATGGATTTGATTGATTACTCAGAAGAAAAATATAAACAGATAGAGCGTGATTATTTAGTTTTTGCTGAAAAATTGAATTTACAAAACATTGGTTTTATTCCAGCAAGTGCTTTGGCAGGAGATAATGTAGTGACCAAATCTGAAAAAATGCCTTGGTATAATGGGTTGTCTTTATTGGAGTTTTTGGAAACGGTTCAATTATCTGAAACTCAACAAACCGATGAGGCTCGTTTTCAGGTACAGTATGTTATTCGTCCGCAAACAGAAGCGTTGCATGATTACAGAGGCTTTGCCGGAAAGGTGGTTAGTGGTGCTTATAAAAAAGGGCAACGTGTTACCGTTTTACCTTCCGGTATAGAATCAAGCATCGATAAAATTGAAGTTAACCAAAATGAAGTGGATGTAGCAGAAACCAATACTCCGGTAGTGTTACATTTAAAAGATGATGTTGATATTAGTAGGGGTAATACGATTGTGCCTTCTGAATTTTTGCCTACAACACAAAAAGAATTGACTGCAACCATTTGTTGGATGGATAATGCTTCTTACATACCAGGTCAAAAAATTATTTTACAACAAAATAGTTTTCGATCTAAAGCGGTTATTAAAGACGTCATGAGTAAAATAGATATTCATTCGTTTCAGGCATTAGAAAGCGATGGAACTATGAAGTTAAATGATATTTGTAAGGTATTTATTAAAACGGCAGAGCCCATTAGTTTCGATAGTTATTCGCATAATAGAAACACAGGTGCTTTTATATTAATCAACGAAAACACAAATAATACCGTTGCGGCGGGAACAATTGACTGAAAAATTATGGGAGATAAAGACTTTATAAAAGAACTTTTTGAAGCTCATCATCACAAAACCAACTTACCATCTCCTTTTTTGGTCCAAGATTTTATTGATACACTTTTGTCAGTCTTGTTTCCGGCATATAGTAATAAGTATTTCCCTTCCAAAGATGAGCTTTCAGTAGAGTATCATGCCAGCAAAAAACAATTATTGACAGCCATGCTTTTTGTTGAACAATTTATGGAAGATGATATAGAAAAGGTGATTGATGATTTTTATGAAAAATTACCCAATTTATACCATTTGTTGTTAAAAGATGCAGAAGCGATAGAAGCAGGTGATCCGGCTGCTAAAAACCGAGATGAGGTGATTCGCTCATACCCTGGTTTTTATGCCATTGCTATTTACAGAGTTGCTAATAGTTTGTTAACATTACGAGTGCCTTTTATTCCGCGTATATTAACGGAAATCGCCCATAGCAAAACGGGTATAGATATTCATCCGGGTGCAACTATTGACGAGTGTTTTTTTATAGACCACGGTACTGGTGTTGTTATTGGTGAAACAACGCACATTGGAAAACGAGTAAAAATATATCAGGGAGTTACACTAGGAGCTTTGAGTGTAAATAAAAATTTAGCAGAAACTAAACGTCATCCTACTATACAAGATGATGTGGTTATTTATGCCGGAGCCACTATTTTAGGAGGTAAAACAGTTGTTGGAGAAAAATCTGTGATTGGCGGAAATGTTTGGATTACGGAGAGTATTCCTCCAAATTCGTTGGTATATCATAAACCTCAATTAAATGTAATAAAAGCAAGGTAAATTATGGCAAAGCTATTAGATTTTATAGGCAATACGCCTTTAGTAGAACTGAATGTTGTTAATCCTAATCCTAAAGTTAAATTATTAGCAAAACTTGAAGGACATAATCCGGGAGGAAGTGTAAAAGATAGAGCCGCTTTTGGATTAATTAAAGGAGCTTTAGATAGAGGGGATTTAAAACCCGGTATGAAATTAATTGAAGCAACTAGCGGTAATACAGGTATTGCCTTAGCCATGATTGCTCGATTGATGAATGTCGAGATTGAATTAGTGATGCCCGAAAACTCCACAAGAGAAAGGGTATTAACGATGCAAGCTTTTGGAGCTAAGGTTACCTTAACACCAGAAAGTGTAGGTATGGAGGGTGCTATTGATTATGCACATCAAAGAGTAAGTGAGGGCGGCTATTTAATGCTCAATCAGTTCGCTAATCAGGATAATCCTGATATGCATTATAAGACAACTGGTCCTGAAATTTATCGTGATACAGAGGGGCAAGTTACTCACTTTGTTTCTGCAATGGGAACCACCGGTACTATTATGGGAGTATCAAGATATTTGAAAGAACAAAATTCGGCTATTCAAATTATAGGTGCACAACCTAAGGATGGTTCAAAGATTCCGGGTATAAGAAAATGGCCTGTAGAATATTTACCAAAAATTTTCGATCCAAAAAAAGTCGATCAGATAATTGAAGTTTCTGACATAGAAGCTAAAATTATGGCTCAGCGCCTTGCAAAAGAAGAAGGTGTTTTTGGAGGAATGAGCAGTGGGGGATCGGTTGTGGCTGCCTTAAAACTAATTAATACCCTCGACAAAGGAGTGGTAGTGGCAATCATTTGCGACAGAGGAGACAAATATTTATCGACCGATTTGTTTGAATAAATAAAGCCTTAGATTTACTTTCATCAAATAGGATTGTAATAAATTATAGAATAAAAAATGTTTTCAAATAAACAGATAGAAAGAATTAAAAAAAAGCAGACTCCTTTTTTTGTTTATGATTTAAATCTGTTACAAAACACATTAACGGCATTAAAACAACACGCAGGAAACGATGTTAAAATTCATTATGCACTAAAGGCAAATTCAAACCTTAAGCTACTCGATTGCATTAAGAAGGCTGGTTTAGGTGCAGATTGTGTAAGTGGAAATGAAGTAAAACAATCTATTAAATGTGGTTTCCTGCCAAATGATATTGTTTTTGCCGGCGTAGGGAAAATTGACCATGAAATAAATTATGCACTTGAACAGAATATATGTTGTTTTAATGTTGAAAGTATTTCCGAGTTATTCGTTATCAATCAACTTGCCGCAAAACAACATAAAAAAGCGGCTATTGCTTTGCGTGTTAATCCGAATATTGATGCCTATACGCACAAATACATCACTACTGGCTTGCAAGAAAATAAGTTTGGTATTAATCCATATGAATTTGAAGAGGTTATACAAATTCTAAAGACACTAAGTCATGTAGAATTAATTGGTTTGCATTTTCATATTGGCTCACAAATAACATCGCTTGTGCCATTCGAAAAATTATGCACGAGAGTCAACGAAATCAATCAATGGTTTATTGAACATGGAATTTATGTCGAGTCAATTAATCTTGGCGGAGGACTTGGTATTAATTATCATGAACCTGACTCAGAAGTTATTGTAGATTTTAAATCCTACTTTGATGTATTCCGAAATTTTTTAAAACTGCAACCTAATCAAAAAATTCATTTTGAATTGGGGCGATCCATAGTAGGACAATGCGGAACTTTAATAGCTAGCGTATTACACGTTAAAAAAGGAATTAATACCAATTTCGCCATTCTTGATGCAGGAATGACAGAACTAATTCGGCCGGCTCTTTACGAGGCTTATCATAAAATTGAAAATATAACTTCTGAAAATTCGACTCTCTTAAAATATGACATTGTTGGGCCGATATGTGAGAGTAGCGATTGCTTTGGAAAAGCCGTTTTATTGCCGGAAACAAAACGAGGAGATATTATTGCGATTAGAAGTGCAGGCGCTTATGGTGAGGCCATGTCATTAAATTATAATTTAAGGAAACCTGCCGGTAAATTATATCTGAAATAACCATTGAAATAACCCAAAATCTTTCTTTCTTTATTTCTCAACATATTTTATTGGATTAAAAAAAGCGTAAAACATCGCAATATTTTAATGAAATTTTGAGGTTAAGAAAGCAATGTCATCTACAAAAGGCATTTCGCCTTTAAATTCTTCTAGGTAGTACAACATCGCCTTATTGATGAATTCGCAGTTAGATTGTCGATTATTTTGCAAAATGGTTTGAATCTCTTCAATGGAGATATTTTCTCCTTGGCTATTCAGGGTATCCGTTAAACCATCTGTATAAGCAAACAAGATGGAATGTGGTGTAATTTCTAAGACATCTTGTTCAATTTGTACCAACGGATTACAAATTCCCAAAAGCGTACATCCTTTATCGAGAGAAATGGTTTGTGAATCATTTAATAGAAGAGGCGCATTATGGCCGGCATTAATGTAAGATAGCTTTTTTGTTCCGATGTTATACTTCGCAATAAACAAAGAGATGAATTTTTCGGTTTTGGTATTTTCACATATTAGTTGATTGAGGCCAATCACAATTTCAGTTAGGTTTTGTGTATAATTAAGTTGCACACGAAGAGCTGCTTGCAGGTTGCTCATGAGTAATGCTGCGGCTACTCCTTTTCCCGACACATCCGCCAAACAAAATACCATTTCTACTTCATTAATCCATATCACGTCATAATAATCGCCGCCCACTTGTTGGTGAGGTAAGTATAATGCATTCATTTCTAATTCCTCAATTTTTGGCAAATTAGATGGAAATAATAATTTTTGCATATCCTGAGCTAGCTGAAGTTCTTTTTGTATGGTAGCTTTTTGAATAGATGTTTTATAGAGCTTTTTATTTTCTATGGCAACGATGATGATATTGGTGAGTGTTTGAATAAAGGGAAGGTGTTGAATAGACGCACTCATTTCAACTTTCGTTTCATCTATATCGCCCAATAAAACGTAAGCCAGCGGGGTTTGTTTGTGGTAAATAGGAATAACAATTTCAAAGCGTTTGCTTAAATAACCTTTAGAATAAGAAAGGGTTTCTATATCTTTAATAGCAAGTAATTCCGGTTCAAATTCAAGATGATTGTATGATTTGCTGACGCCGTATTTCAGAATGCACGTCCATTCTGTTGAAAAGCTAAATAAAACCAATTTACCAACATTCAATCGGTTTTCAAGAATTTCCTGATAAATATCCAATAGCTGCGCTGTAGTAGCATTGTTATTAATAGCCTTAGTAATTTCAAGCAAAGCATTTAATTTAATGTCCTTGATGGTTTCATCGGGGTATTGGTTATTTAACGGATCTTGGTTCACTAGTTTTAGTCGTGGAATGGCTGTTATTTAAAAGCTCGCAAATATAATCATTAAGGAACTGCTTAGCTTTGTGCGAATAGAAAAAACACTTCATTAAAGACTATTCTATAAATAGAGAGGGTTAAGACCTAAGCTTTGTTGGTTCGAGTAGAAAATTCTGCTTCTTTGAATTTTTGTATCGAGAACTGTTTTAGTACCGGCCTCACCCCCGGCCCCTCTCCGAAGAGAGAGGGGTGTAAGCCGGTGCCATTTTTTACAACAACCAAAGCAAAAAAACACTCAAGGCGACAATTTACCCTCTCCTTTTCCGAAGAGTGTCTGAGGGGTAAGGTCTGTTAATCAAAGACGCATCGAGTATTCCCAAAGCCAATGGCCACATGGTAAAAATTTTCGATTTGAATGGGAAAGAAGTCTTTAATCAAGAAATTACTTCCAATCAGTTTGATATTTCGATGAAACAAGTAGGCGCTAAAGGCATTTATTTTGTGCAGTTAACCGATACCAAAAAACATGTATTACAATCACAAAAAATTATTCTTGAATAATTGAATTGATAACCACTTCTTTTTGTAAACACAGCCCGAAGCAACGCTTCGGGCTGTTTTGTTTAGTTATGTTTAGGCTCGCCTCAATCCTATTTTCTCAAACCTTAAATATTGAACTTTAAATCTTAAATCTAAATTCTCCAATCTCAAACCTTCAACCTTAAATCTTGAACCTTAAATCTTCATTCTCAAACCTTAAATATTGAACTTTAAATCTTAAATCTAAATTCTCCAATCTCAAACCTTCAACCTTAAATCTTGTACTTTAAATCTTAAATCTTAATTCTTAAATCTCAAATCAATTCACTTTTAGCTTTTGACCTACTTTAAGGTAATAACATCGCCCAGTGTTGTTTAATACACATAGTTTTTTAACCGATAAACCATACCGTTTTGCAATTTCAAACCATGTATCGCCTTGTTCAATGGTGTGAGATTTTGTATCACTCGGATAAGCACAAATACCATAACGTGCCTTTTTAATAATAATGGAATCGTTATAAATTTTATGTTCATTAAAAGAAATGATGGATGAAGGATTAATCGGATGTCCTTTGAATCGGATTTCAAAATGAAGATGCGGGCCACTGCTTCTTCCAGTGCTACCACCCAAGCCAATTAATTGACCTGAAAAAACAAATTGTCCGGGTTTTACTTTAATTTTAGAAAGATGAGCATATACGGTTTCCAAACCATTGTAATGTCTGATGATGACCACATTGCCATACCCTCCTTTAACGTCTGCAATGCGAATCATGCCATCAAAAGCCGCAACAACTTCATCGCCTTTATTGAGGTTGATATCAATGCCTTTGTGCATTTTTCCATCTCTCCATCCGTATTTAGAATTAACAGCTCCCACTTTTGGATGATGATAGTCACCTAAAGAATCACTTTCAATATTAATGATTTGCAATTCCGGAAATTCATCATCGGGCGCTACTTTAAATACCGTTGATTCATCAAAATGATCGTAAAAATTACTAGCAGGAAAATTTCCGTATTTTTCTATGCTGAAATTAGATTCTTTAGCAGATAGCAAACTGTGATAGCAATTTATCAATTCAATTTCTTTTTCCTCTATCGTATTCAATTCTAAAATGGAATCAATTAAATGAATTAAATGTTGTTTGCTGATGTTTTGCGTTATCGGATAAATTTTTGATAAATCTTCTTTTAGTCTTGTGGTATCTTTTTTAGGTCCTCCCTCAGCTAACATTACATTCGATGAGAGTATGCTTAATACTAAGGCAATTTTTAATTTTATATTTTTATACAAAACGGTCGGTTGATTAAGTAACTGAAAAATGTTACTTGCAAAAGTTGTAAGACTTGTATAACTATAATTAATTAACACGTATTTGTTGAAAATTGACTGCGAAAATAATGAGAATGTACTCATCTGTCTATATTAAATATCAACAGTCGCAATGAAAATTGTTGATTACGTGCATTTTAAAAAATAATCGGCTAAAAAGTTTGAACTAACAAAAATTATGTGCTAATTTGTTTCGTACAACACTAACATAATAATGATAAACGCAGACATTAAAATAGAAAAAACAACTCAAAGTAGGGTTGATAATTATGATGTGAATAATGTTCCATTTGGTAAATGTTTTTCAGATCATATGTTTATTGCAGAATATGCGAATGGCAAATGGGAAAAATCTTATATAACACCTTATAGAGATTTTCCGATGAGTTATGCCATGTCTGCTTTGCATTATGGTCAAGCCATATTTGAAGGAATGAAAGCCTACAAGTCAGATTCAGGAGAGGTTAGTGTATTTAGACCTTTAGATAACTTTAATCGTTTAAATATTTCTGCTATCCGAATGGCAATGCCGGAAGTTCCTGAAGAAATTTTTATGGGAGGCTTAATGGAATTGTTGAAATTAGATTCAGCGTGGGTTCCGTCATCAGAAACAGGTTCACTATACATAAGACCTTTTTTGATAGCAACTGATGAGGCTATTGGTGTTAAACCAAGCGAAACCTATAAGTTTATAATCATTACTTGCCCTGCTGGTAAGTATTACTCTGAACCTATTAAAGTATTAATTGAAACTACTTACATACGAGCTGTAGAGGGAGGTGTTGGTTTTGTGAAGGCAGCAGGAAATTACGGTAGAAGTATGTACCCTACCAGATTAGCCCAACAAAAAGGGTATCAACAAGTCATTTGGACTGATGGCAAAACACATTCATACCTTGAAGAATCAGGTACAATGAATTTGATTTTTGTGATAGGAGATACGGTTGTAACTCCGGCTTTAAGTGATACCATTTTAGCGGGTATAACTCGAAGCAGTGTGTTGGCCTTGGCCAGAGAATGGGGCATGAAAGTGGAAGAACGTAAAGTATCAATTACTGAAATAGTGGAGGCTCATAAAAATGGAACTTTGAAAGAAGTCTTTGGAACAGGAACAGCTGCAACAATTGCACAAATTATTGGAATAGGTTATGAAGATGATTATTACTCGTTGCCTCCTGTTGAAGAAAGAACATTTTCTACCAAAATTGATGAAACCCTAAGAGGTATTCGTAAAGGAAAAGTAGCAGATAATATGGGATGGATGCATAAAGTGCAATAGACGCAGATCCACTTCGTCGTTTAACATTAAAAAACAATCATTAATTATATATTTACAACAATGAAATATTTTGCAGATATCAATGTGATGCCAATGAAAGCATTATTAGATCCACAAGGGAAGGCTGTAACAGGCTCTATGAAAAATTTGGGTTTATCTGAAATAGAAAATGTCAGAATCGGAAAACATATTACCTTGGAAATTGAAGCAGAAACTAAAGAGGCGGCATCGGTAAAGGTTGATGAAGCTTGTAAGAAACTTTTGTGTAATCAAATTATGGAATTTTACGAATTCACAATTAAGGAAGCTTAATCTAGTTCAAAGAATTTTTAAACAATTATCATCAATAGTTAATCAAAAACGAAATAATACAATAAAAATAGAATGGGATATCTTTTCACCTCAGAATCAGTATCAGAAGGCCATCCAGATAAAGTGGCAGATCAAATATCAGATGCTTTAATTGATAATTTTTTAGCATTTGATGCTCAAAGTAAGGTAGCTTGTGAAACTTTGGTAACTACAGGTCAGGTGGTTTTAGCCGGAGAAGTTAAATCAAAAACATATTTAGATGTTCAAAATATTGCTCGTGAGGTTATCCGTAAAATAGGATACACTAAATCTGAGTATATGTTTGAGGCTAATTCTTGCGGTATTTTGTCTGCTATACACGAACAATCTTCTGATATTAATCAGGGTGTTGATAGAAAGAAAAAAGAAGAGCAAGGTGCGGGTGATCAAGGGATGATGTTTGGTTACGCAACTAACGAAACTGATAACTATATGCCTTTGGCTTTGGATTTAGCACACGCCTTATTGTTAGAATTGGCATCATTAAGAAGAGAAAATAAAGAAATAACTTATTTACGCCCTGATGCAAAATCTCAGGTAACGTTAGAATATAGTGACGACAATGTGCCTGTTAGAATTGATGCTATTGTTATCTCAACTCAGCATGATGAATTTGATAAGGAAGCTAAAATGTTAGCGAAAATTAAAAAGGATATCGAGGAAATTTTAATACCTCGTGTGAAAAAGAATTATCCTAAATATGCTCATTTGTTTAATAATAAAATCAAATTTCATATTAACCCAACTGGTAAATTCGTTATCGGTGGACCACATGGAGATACCGGTTTAACAGGTCGTAAAATCATTGTTGATACTTACGGTGGAAAAGGTGCTCATGGTGGAGGTGCTTTTTCAGGTAAAGATCCTAGTAAAGTTGATCGTTCTGCGGCATATGCTACACGTCATATAGCTAAAAATTTAGTAGCTGCAGGTTTATGTGATGAGGTGTTGGTTCAAGTTTCTTATGCCATAGGCGTAGCCAAACCAATGGGTATTTTTATTAATACTTATGGTACTGCTAAAGTAAATTTGACAGATGGACAAATTGCTAAAATCGTAGAACAAATTTTTGACATGCGTCCTTATTTCATCGAACAACGATTGAAATTACGTAACCCAATGTATAGTGAAACAGCTGCTTACGGACACATGGGGCGTAAACATGAAGTTGTTACTAAAACATTTAAGTCGCCTGATGGAAAAATCAAAACAATGAAAGTTGAATTGTTCACATGGGAAAAATTAGATTACGTTACCAAAGTGAAAAAAGCATTTAAATTGAAATAAATTTAATTTTTACTACGATGTAAAAACGCCCTTGCCAATTTTATTGGTGAGGGCGTTTAATTTTATAAGCAGTACAATACACGAATATATTTACAAACACTTGTTATAAAATCGAGTAAAAATTAACAGTTTTGTTTTTGGCCATTTTTTATATTTACCACATACCATCAAGTTTATAAAAGCATTTACCGTAACTATCAAATTATAGATTTTGAAACTATTTAAATTACTAATATTTCTTATTGTTTGTTATCCTTTTTTATTTGCTAATTGCACTCAGCATGAGGAACCTATAAATAAAAATTCAGTTTCATCCATTAGGTCACCACATGTATTCTCTAAGATTGATTCCTCTAAATACAAATTAGAAATCTTTAGACTCGATACATTATTTAATAAATTATATAAGGCAAATGCTTTTAATGGCAATGTATTGATTGCAAAGGGTAGTCATATTATTTATCAAAAGTCATTTGGCATTGGTAATAAATCTGCTAATACACAATTAAGTGATTCTTCGCTTTTTCAGTTAGCATCTGTTTCTAAAGTTGTTACAGGAATTGCGGCCATGATGCTTTATGAAAAAGGTAAATTGAAGTTGGAAACTAAGGTTTATGAAATTCTTAAAGGTTTTCCATACACAAATATTTCAGTCAGAGATTTATTATCGCATCGTTCCGGCTTGCCTAATTACCTGTATTTTTGTAGTGATTATGTAAAATCGCCACCTCCTCATTTAAGTAATCAAGGATTATTGGATTTGATAGTTAAGTATCAACCCAAGCCCTTTCTAAAACCAGGAAAACGTTTCAATTACAATAATACCAATTATGCGTTATTGGCTTTAATCATTGAAAAAATTTCAGGAAAGAAGTTTTCTGTTTTTCTTAAAGAAGAATTATTTAAGCCACTTGGAATGAGGCATACCTATACTGCGTTAGATATTGACAGTACTCGTGAATATCTGACTCAAGGTCATACATTAAGTTATGCTAGGGTAGCTAACGATTGGTTTGATGGGGTATTAGGCGATAAGGGTATTTATACAACGACCTTTGATTTATTTTTATTGAGCGCAGCCCTTTATCAGCAAAGATTATTAAATCCAGAAACACAATGCTTGGCGTATAAGCCCCACAGCCCAGAAAAAAAAGAGAGCAATTATGGCTTTGGTTGGCGCATGAAAAATTTGAATAATGATGATAAAGAGGTATACCATAACGGATGGTGGCATGGCTATCGCACTTCATTCCATCGTCGGTTAAAGGATAGCTTGACGGTTATTGTTTTAAGTAATCGGTTAAATATGAGCGTATATGCAACCGGACGAGTATATGCTGCCATTGATGGCCCAAAAGCAAAAGAATTAAGTAAAGATGATACTGATGAATAAGCTCAAATTGAGTTGTCATTCTTCTACAGTAGTTTCGGAAAAGATTTGTAATTTCACCATATCGTAAAAATAGATAATATAGAGTTAGGAGAGTTCCCGTTATTGTTAGCTCCCATGGAAGATGTAAGTGATCCTCCTTTCAGGTATGTGTGCAAAAAATATGGAGCCGATTTAATGTACACTGAATTTATAAGCAGTGAAGGTTTAATTAGAGATGCAATCAAAAGCCGAAAAAAGCTGGATATTTTTGATTATGAAAAGCCAATAGGAATTCAAATATTTGGTGGTGATGAGGAGGCAATGGCTATGTCGGCCAAAATAGTAGACGCTACACATCCTGATTTATTGGATATTAATTTCGGTTGTCCAGTAAAAAAAGTCGTCTGTAAGGGCGCGGGTGCAGGTGTTTTAAAAGACATTGATTTAATGGTTAGGCTTACTAAGGCAGTTGTTAAATCAACTAACCTACCGGTTACTGTTAAAACTAGATTAGGTTGGGACGATTCAATGATAAACATTATGGAAGTAGCAGAACGGCTTCAGGATGTTGGAATCAAAGCCTTAACTATCCATGGCAGAACAAGGGCTCAAATGTATAAAGGCAATGCTAACTGGGAGCCTATAGCGGCTGTAAAAAATAATCCAAGAATACATATTCCTATTTTTGGTAATGGCGACATCAACAGCCCGGAGAAAGCCCTTGAATATAAGAACAGATATGGTCTTGATGGTATTATGATAGGACGAGCCAGTATTGGTTATCCATGGATTTTTAATGAAATAAAACATTATTTAAAAACAGGAACACTCTTACCCAAACCTACACTCGAAAATAGAGTTGAAGTAGCTTTGGCGCATTTTAATAAATCGATAGAATGGAAGGGACCAAAATTAGGAGTTTTAGAAATGCGCCCACATTATACAAATTATTTCAAAGGTATTGATCATTTTAAGGATACCCGCATGAAATTGGTAACGACTGATGAGATTGATGAAATCAGAGATATCTTGCTTGCTATTCCTGCAAAATATTGTTAATACCAGTTGTAATTTGTTTCAATAAAAAATAGTTTCCAAGAATTACCTCATACCAAAACTCATTTAACAGAATTTTTATTTCAATCCTTCCTTGTTTTGGTTATTTTTGTCTAAATAGCACTGAATTGGGTTTTCAAAAAAACATATTAATTTCCAAATTGGATGAGTTTATAAGAAAGTATTATAAAAATCAACTTATTAGAGGAACTTTATATGCTTTGGGTTTGTTGGTTGGTGCTTTTTTGTTTTTAGTAACTTCCGAATATCTTATCGAATTTAGCGTATTGATTCGTACGCTTTTGTTTTATTCTTTTATCCTAATCAGTTGCTTTGTATTGACGAAATATTTGGTAATTCCTATTTTAAAATTAAATAAACTAGGACAGATTATTTCTTATGAAGAAGCTTCTGTCATTGTAGGTAAACATTTTGGAAGTATTAATGATAAATTACTCAACACCTTACAATTACAGCAACAATCTGGTACAATTCATTCGTCCGATTTATTAGCAGCTAGTATTCATCAAAAAATTGAAGAGCTTAACCCCATTTCATTTGCCGGAGCTATTAATTTAAAAGAGAATAAAAAGTACCTCAAGTATGCATTACCACCCATTATATTGATGGGATTGGTATTGACGATTAAACCAGATATTATTACAAACGGAACGGAGAGAATAATATATCATCAAACGTATTTTGAGAAAAAAGCACCATTTCAGTTTGTAATTATCAATCAAACACTTGAAGCTGTTCAGCAGCAGGATTTCGTTTTAGAATTGAAATTAAATGGTCAGGAAATTCCTAATGAAGTTTTTATTGCCGTAGCAGGCGTTGAACACAAAATGGAAAAGTTAGATAAGGTAACTTACACCTATACTTTTAAGAATGTACAAAAAAATACGGATTTTGTTTTGAATGCTGCAGGGTTTCATTCAAAATCCTATCAACTAAGTGTATTGCCAAAACCCATGTTAATGAGGTTTGATGTTTACTGTTCTTATCCAGCATATCTTAATAAAAAGGATGAAGTTCTATCCAATATGGGAGATTTGCAACTACCTCAAGGCTCAAAAATACGTTGGGTATTTCATACTAAAAATACGGATCATATATTTTTAAATCTTTCAGATACAACGGTAGATGTTTCTTCTTCCAGTGATGACAAGTTTGTGTTCTCAACGCGTGTGATGAAAAGCATGGGGTATAGTATTAAAACGATGAATCAATTTTTAAAGAAAAATTCTGATTCTGTTCATTATCTTATTAATGTCATTCCTGATCAAGTCCCACTTATCGAAGTTCATGAAAAAAAGGATTCATTAAACCCTAAAAATATTTATTTTTCAGGAATCATTAGGGATGATTATGGGTTTTCTCGGTTGTCATTTAGGTATACACATTATACTCAAGACTCTTTAGGTCATCCAAAGACTCAAGAAGGCGAATTACCACTACCCATTAACAAACAGCAAATATCCCAGTCTTATTATCACTATTTCGATGTTTCAAGACTAAATCTTCTTCCCGGAGATAAAATCGACTATTATTTTGAGGTATGGGATAATGATGGCGTGACAGGATCTAAATCAGCCAAAACTCAAATGTTACAGTTTAAGGCTCCAACTGCTGAGGAGATGAATGAGGTTGCTGAAAAAAATAATTCAGAAATAAAAAAAGATTTGAATGATGGTATTAAAAAGGCCAAAGAGTTACGCAAGGAAATTAGTGATTTAAGCAAGAAGCTCACAGAAAAAAAACAAATGAGCTATGAGGAAAAGAAAAAACTAGAAGACATTTTGAAAAAACAAAATGAACTGAAAAATAAGATAGACGAGGTAAAGAAAGAAAATCAACAGAATAATCAGCAACAGCAGGATTTTTCAGCTTTAGACGAGGAATTGTTAGAAAAACAAAAACAGTTGGAACAATTGTTTGAAAACATTATGACACCTGACATGAAAAAAATGTTTGATGAATTAAATAAACTGTTAGATAAATTGGATAAAAATCAGGTACAACAAAAACTAGAGGAAATGAAACTCTCTAGTAAGGATATGGAAAAAGAGCTTGACCGGGCATTGGAAGCTTTTAAACAAATGGAGATTGAGCAAAAAATGCAGCAAACCATAGAAAAGCTAGATGATTTAAAGGATAAACAAGAAAATTTAAAAAAGGAAACCGAAAACGCACCAGTTAAACCTAACCAGTTGGATAAAAATAATATCGATCAAGACAAAAAAAAACAAGATGTTTCAAATACCGTGCTTGGTAAAAAACAAGAGGAGTTGAATAAACAGTTCGAGGATTTGAAAAAGGATTTGAAAGAAATGGAGGAGAAAAATGCAGCTCTTGAACAACCTAACGAATTGCCAAAAACAGAAGAAAAGCAAAATGAAATTAGCAAGGAGATGGAACAAAGTTCTCAGCAGCTTAACCAAAATAACAAAAAAAACGCCTCTAAATCTCAAAAAAAGGCCTCTGAAAAAATGCAGGAAATGAAAGAGCAGATGCAGCAAGCTATGGATAAAATGCAGCAAGAGGCTCAGGAGGAAGATATGCAAAGCCTTCGACAAATTTTGGAAAATTTGCTCAATTTATCTTTTGCTCAGGAAGATGCTATGTCTCAGCTCGCTAAAATTCGCCCGGATAATCCTCAATACCTGAAAATCACACAAACTCAAAAAAAATTACAAGACGATTCAAAAATAATTGAAGATAGTTTGTTAGCATTGAGTAAACGAGTGCCGGCGATTAGTGCTACTGTAAATAGAGAAATATCGGCTATTCAGATGAATATGGGTAAGGCCGTTTATGAACTAGCAGAACGTATGTCTGGGAATGCCCAAACACGGATGCAATATTCAATGACTTCGATTAATTATTTAGCATTAATGCTAAATGAATCTTTGGAGCAAATGCAAAAACAAGCTAAAGAATCTAAAGAAGGGAAACCTGGAAGTGGTAGTTGTAAAAAGCCTGGAAAGGGGCAAAAACCAAGTTCATCATCGGGTGGAGGTAAGCCAAGCATGCAAAGTTTGAAGCAAATGCAACAGCAACTTAATAAACAATTAGAGGATTTAAAAAAGGCTTTAGAACAAGGCCAAAAAGCAGGTGGAACAAAAAGTGGGAATAAACCTGGAGAAAAACAAGGCGGACAAAAAGGTGGATTACAACCAGGAGGGATGCAGGGACATCAGGGTTATGGCATGAGTGAACAATTGGCTAAGATGGCCGCTCAACAAGAAGCATTAAGAAGACAAATGCAGCAAATGCTCGAGAAAATTAAGAAAGATGGTGGGGCAAATCCTGGTGGAAATATAACCGATTTGATGGAGCAAACCGAAAAAGATATTGTGAATCGCCAAATTACACAAGAGACAATGAAACGTCAGCAAGAAATTATGTCCAAACTTTTGGAAAGTGAAAAAGCAGAGCGAGAGAAAGAGCAAGATGAGTCAAGGAAAAGTAATGAAGCAAAAAAACAAGAATTTGGTAACCCTATTCAATTTTTAGAGTATAAAAGACTTAAAGAAAAAGAATTGGAGTTGTTGAATACGGTTTCTCCGAGTTTGACACCCTATTATAAGGAAAAAGTCAATATATACTTTAATAGTGTAAAATAATGATACCAGTAAAAGGCGAAAAATTATATATAGCGTCCTCATCAGAAAACATGAGGCATGTGGAACGTTTGGTGGAAGATGTTTGTGAGACATTTCGAGTAAATGAAGATAATTATGGTAATATTTTGATTGCAGTTACTGAAGCAGTTAATAATGCCATATATCATGGTAATCATGGTAATCCTGATAAAAAAGTCGAAATAAGATTTGAATCTAGCGAACATAACATTCAATTTTCTGTGACCGACGAAGGAATAGGATTTGATTATCATAATTTGCCAGATCCAACAGATCCTCAAAACATTGATAAGCCGCATGGTCGTGGGGTTTTTTTGATGAAAAATCTTGCAGATAAAGTAGAATTCATTAATAATGGTCAGGAAGTATTATTGACATTTAATCTGAATTAATGATTTCTTTTGCCAATCAAGGAATTTCCTTTGCATTAAAGGAAAAGAATAAAATTAAAAAATGGATTAAATCAGTTGCTGAAAAAGAGCAATGTCAGATTGGCACCATTAATTATATTTTTTGTAGCGATGATGAATTGCTTCAAATCAACATTAAACATCTAAATCACGACACGTATACAGATATTATCACTTTTGATTATACAGAGGGAAAAGTGATTCATGGAGATATTTTTATCAGTATAGATAGAATACTGGAAAACGCCAATACATTTAAGGTTACTTTTGAAAATGAATTACACAGGGTGATGATTCATGGTGTTTTACACTTATGTGGTTATAAAGATAAAAAAAGAATAGAGGCCAAAAAGATGAGGGAAATGGAGGATGCGGCATTGATCATATGGCAGGAGAATTTTACTATCTAATTTTTTTGTAATCATTGCAAAATCGGTTAATGAACGACAAACATATCATATTTGACTTAGATGGAACCCTGATTGATTCTAAGTCTGAAATTATAAGTACCTATAAAAAGGTATTTTCAGATATTATTCCTCCCACGCCAGTTGATTTTAGTGCATTGAATTATAGCGCAACTTTAACATCAATTCTTCAAGGGGTTTACGTTGGGGATACTAACCTAATTCAAGAAGCCAAGCTGAGGTTTGCAGATATTTATGATCATTCTTCCTATGAAGATACGTTATTATATCCTTTTGTACACGAGTTATTGGCTAAATTAAAGGAAAAGGATATTATTTGCCATATAGCTACCAATAAAAGACTTGTGCCTACACTTAACATTTTGAAGCAAAAAAAGATGTCGGATTTTTTTAGTTCCATTAAAGCTAGTGATATGATACAAGGAATTATTACAAGTAAAAAAGAAATGGTGAGTGGAATATGTAAAGAAAACAAAATAAATGTTGGAATGATGATTGGCGATAGTATTCAGGATATAGAGTCAGGTGTTAATTCTGGATTAATGACGGTTGCTGTGGGTTATGGATACGAAACAACAGAGAATTTATTGAAAGTAAAATCAGATTATCTCATTTATCATTTATCAGAATTAGACACTATTTTGGAAAAGAACGGATACTATCATAAACACAATTAATAGGCCGTCCATCCTCCATCGGCTGTAATAACCGAACCATTTAAAAAACTCGCATCTTCACAAGCAAGAAATAAAGCGGTTTTAGCAATTTCGTCCGCTTCACCCATTCTAGGCATATTGCTCCCTCCCGAAACACACCTTTCCTGGCCAAATTTATTAGCTTGTATGTTTTTCCCGATATTGGTATTTACACCACCAGGAGCAATGGCATTGCATCGAATTCCTTTTGTAGCATACATAAAACCTATATTTTTTGTCAATCCTATAAGTGCATGTTTAGATGCAGTGTAGGTTAATCCAGCTCTAGATCCATATAAGCCGCCAATTGATGCAATGTTTATAATAACTCCATTCTGTTGTTTTAACATAATAGGAACAGCCATTCGGCAGGCATAAAATGGCCCATTAAGATTTACACTCATAACCTTGTTCCATAAATCATTTGTTACCATATCAACTGGAGTAAAATCATCCATAATGCCTGCATTGTTAACCAGTATATCTAGTGCATTGAATTTCGAGACACAGGCATCAATTAAATTTTTGATATCTGATTCAATAGATACATTACAAACAATTCCAAGCGCTTTTCCACCGTTTTTAGTAATGTTATTTACCACATCATCAATTTCATTTTTTTTAAGGTCGGCCACAATAACATTAGCGCCTTCTTTCGCAAATATTTCAGCAATTGCCTTTCCCATGCCTGAAGCTGCACCTGTTACGATGGCTGTTTTATTTTGTAATTTTTTCATTGGTAGATGTTTTTTTAATAGTGGGTATCTCGTTTTGATATGATTTATTACTATGTACATGGTGTTATCATCATCGAAACCATTAAGTCTTTGCATAATTATTAATTTGTTTGATGAAAGTCTGTGTATTAGATTATTTTACGTGATGATTATTGTCAATTATTTAGTGGTATTTGTTTGGATTTAATCCATTTGAATATTTATTCTATGAATCTGAACACTTAATTTTTTTCTTTTGACAGATTGATGATAGGATGATGACCATCAATGTTTTTGTTGATACGAAGCATTCTAAAAACAGGGTATCACGCCATAAGTTTGTACTAGAAAAGCTTCATTGTATCTCATAATCATATGAAGATGAACACGGGATATAATATCACAAATAAAAAATACACACATGAAACATCTTAGACAACATATGCTTTATGCATTCATTATTTCTGCAATTTTGACAACAAGAGCAACGATGGCTATAACTCATAAATCGGTTGCTTCGGGTAATTGGAATACAGCCTCCACATGGAACGATCCATCAGTCCCTAAATGCGGTGATTCTATTATTATTCAAGCCGGTCATATTATTAGTTTAACGAATCAAACAAATTATACAGGCTGCACAACACCTCTTAAAGTGATAGTTTATGGGACTTTGAGCTTTTTCAATGGAAGTAAATTGCGGTTGCCTTGTAATTCATATATATTAGTCATGTCTGGTGGTAAAGTTCAGGCAGATGTTGGAAATAGTAATTCCAATTACATTTCAATTTGCGATACCGTTCAGTGGAATTCTAATACAATTCTCAATGGCATTGCCTGTTTGCCTAAAACCTACAAAACATGCGCAACACTGTTGCCTGTAGAATTGGTTAATTTTGAAGCAGGCGTATGTGACTATCGCAAAATTTGTTTTAGTTGGAAAACCGTTTCAGAAAGAAATAATCATCATTATGATGTAGAACGATCTTCGGATGCACTTGGTTTCAAAATGGTGTGTCAAGTTCCTTCTAAGGCCCCAGGTGGAAATAGTTATTATCCGATTTCCTATTCGGGAGTGGATGAAACTCCTGATAATGGAATAAATTATTACCGATTAAAGCAAGTGGACTATGATCAGTCAAGTTCATTTAGCAAAGTCATTTCAGCAAGACTGGCCTTAAATGATGGATTACAGTTTTTGATATATCCGAATCCAAATTCAGGAGAATTTACCGCACAAATTACCGGATTAAAATACGATGAGAATATTCAGGTTCTTTTGAGGGATACTGAGGGAACAATTGTTTATAAAGGTTTACATCATGTTGAAGCCAATTATTCTTTACTTCAAGTTGTTCCTGCATTAAAGTTGAAAGATGGTTTTTATTTCTGTTCTTTTATTATTGAAGAAACAGAATATGTGGTAAAAATAATTGTAGATGGAAACTAGGAGAGGGTGACACCTTTGGTATGAACAATATCTAATAAGGAATTAATTTTATAGTCAGCAATGACAAATTTTGGATTATTTTTATTGATTTCTTCCGGAACAGCTACCACCTTCATTTTTGCAGCCTTGCCAGCTATGATGCCATTGAGAGAATCTTCAATCACCAAACATTCATGAGGTTTTATGGCAAGGGCTTGAGCACAATGTAAAAATACATGAGGATGAGGTTTGCCATATTCTAAATGTTCAGCGGATGATAAAGCGCTAAAATAATCTCTAATTTGCAACACCTCCAGTACGGTATTCATTAATTGTTCATTAGATGAGGTTCCAATGCCCAATTTTAATCCCTTTTGTTTAAAAAAATCCAAACTCTCTGAGACTCCCTTCATTGGTTTCCCTTGAAGCTTTATTAATTGGCAAAGGTCATTAATCACTTCTTTTTCAAAATTTTCAATACTGATATGTTTAATATCATGTTTGCTGAACCAAAAATCGGCCACTTCTTTAAAACGCAAACCTGTCGTCAATCGGCAGTGGTCATCCGAAAAAGGGATTCCTATTTTTACAAAACGGCTTATCATCGCTTGTCGCCACAAAGGTTCGGAATCTATTAAAACTCCATCCATATCAAAAATGACGGCTTTTATATCTGTTAGCATGGTTTAGGGTATTGTTTTAGCACACAATGTGTAAAAGTATGATGGTAATAAATGGCTTGACTTTAAATTTTAAGCAAAAAACTCGCGTTTAAGGAGTTCATTGTTAATTTCTTTGTTTAATAATTGCAAATATAAGCTTAATACCAAACCTGATGGATGGTATTTTTGTTTTATGCATTTTTCTGAATTTTTCAATATGTGGGCTGAAAAGTTCCTGTTGGTCTCCTTTCTTATTTCACTGATAGGTGTGATATCCAATTATATAGTTAATATTTTACCGTTAGGTAAATTTAAAGATACATCTCTCGAATTTAGTGAGGAAAAACCACCCGTATCTATCATTATATGTGCTAGAAATGAAGATGATAATTTGACTGAATTTTTACCAAAAATACTCGTGCAGGATTATCCTGAGTTCGAAGTCGTAGTGGTGAATGATTGTTCTAGTGATAATACTGAAAACGTGATTGATGAATTTGCTAAGATTTTTCCGAATCTTAAAAAAGTAACTATTAAGGAGGATGAGTATTACAAGCATGGTAAAAAATTTGCTATCATGGTTGGAATTAAAGGAGCAAAACATAATCATTTATTATTTACAGATGCGGATTGCTATCCTGCTAATGAAAATTGGTTAAGAGATATGAGTGCTGGATTTGCAAATAAAAAAGAAATTGTGTTGGGTTATGGAGCGTATAGAAAAGAGTCCGGGTTTTTGAATAAATTGATTCGATTTGATACATTTTTAATTGCAACATCTTATTTGTCGGCCGCCATTAAGGGTAAGGCTTATATGGGGGTAGGTCGAAATTTAGCTTATAAAAAGGAATTATTTTATAAACAAAAAGGTTTTTCCAAACATTATCATATTACTTCTGGTGATGATGATTTGTTTATCAATCAAGCTAGTACAATTGATAATACCAATGTTGTGATTTCAAGCAGTTCAATTACCTATTCATTAGCCAAAACTTCTTTAGGAGATTGGATACGTCAGAAACAAAGGCATTTAACAACTGCGCCTTATTATAGTTCGAGTAGTTGGGCCAGAATTACGTTGAGTTATGTGTCTCAATATGCCTTTTTAATTTTATTTTTCGCTTCTTTTTTGTTTAAAACAACTCTTATTGTTGCATTAATAGGTTTCGTTCTGAAATCATTAATTCAAATAGTTGTTTTCAAAAAAGCTTCTGAAAAACTGAATGAAATGGATTTATGGGTATTTTCATTTTTATATGAAATGGTATTATTGATTCTATATCCTGTATTTTACCTGAGAAAATTGATTCATAAATCAAACAAATGGAAGAGTTAGATCCAACGGAAAAGCTTACAACGAAGGCAGTTTATGACTATAAACTGATTCAGTTAGCCTTGCATAAAGGCGATCAGAAAGCTTATGCCGAATTATTGCAACGCTACAGGGAATCTGTTTATTTTACCATGTTGCGTATGTGTAATAATAAGGATGATGCTGAAGATTTAACCATAGAAGCTTTTGGAAGAGCCTTTAAACGACTTGAGCAATATACACCAACGTATGCATTTAGTACTTGGTTGTTTAAAATAGCTAGTAATAATGCCATAGATTTTTTAAGAAACAAAAAAAAGAATGCCACTTTTTCGTTAGATACCAAAATGGAAAATGACGAGGGGCAAGAATTTTCAAAAAACATCAAATCTCAATCATTAGATCCGGAGGAGCATATTATTAAAAAGCAAAAAGTTGAAACGCTTAGAGATGTAATTGAAAAATTAAAACCCCGTTATAAAGAATTGGTAAAAATGCGCTATTACGAAGAACTGAGTTATGAAGAAATTGCCGTTAAACTTAGTTTACCTGTTGGAACTGTAAAAGCTCAATTATTTAGAGCTCGCGATTTTTTATTCAATATACTTAAAAATTCAGAAAATAAGATTTAAATCATTCTCATTGAAACCAGATATTATTGCAAAATATTTCCCAAGCATTTCTTCAATACAAACACAACAGTTTGAACAGTTGTATGATTTGTATGTATTTTGGAACGCACAAATTAACGTCATTTCGAGAAAAGACATAGACTTATTGTTTGAACGACATGTCTTACATTCTTTGGGTATTGCAAAAGTAATGCCTTTTAACAAAGGCACTAAAGTGCTTGATGTTGGTTGTGGTGGAGGATTTCCGGGTATTCCGCTAGCCATTATGTTTCCTGAATCTACGTTTCATTTGGTTGACTCTATCGGTAAAAAAATAAAAGTAGTAACTGAGGTTGCTAAATCCATTGGATTAGTTAATTTGACTGCTCAACATGAACGCGCTGAAAAAATTCAGGATAAATACCATTTTATAGTCAGTAGAGCGGTTACTGAATTTCCTGTTTTTTATAGTTGGATTCATAAAAAAATACTGAAAGATAATTTTAATGAGTTGTCAAATGGCATTCTTTATTTAAAAGGAGGTGATTTGCGAGAAGAATTTGGACATCATTTCGATAAGGCCGTTTTTTATGATTTGAAAAAATATTTCGAGGAAGAGTTTTTTGAAACTAAAAAAGTAGTTTATTACAAACTTTAGAAGTTTTAAACTGTTTTGGCTTGAGAAATCAATTGTTCAATTAGTTTTTTTATAAATGTTAATGGTTTATTTTTTAATAAAATAATACATTTTCAAATCCATTAGTTTAAACTAAAAAAATTACAACATGCATACAAATTTATTATTGAAACAATTAAGCGACTCATTAGAGCAGTTAATAAACATTATTGAAACTTTTCAAAAGCAGGATAATTCAGATTTTGCCATCATAGAGAAGTTACATGCATCTTTGGCAAATAGCAGCAAGTTGACATCTACTCTTTTGGTTTTAAACGAGCAAGACTTAGTTGTTGAAACTCCTTCAGTTAGAGAAGAATCTAAGGAAATCCAGGTAGATAATTTAGATTTCATGATAGAGCCTGTGTTTGAAATTGAAAATAATAGCGAAAAAGAATTGACTGTTCCAATAACTATTGTTGAAATAACTGAATCTTTGGAAGAGGCCACTGGCATTAAACCAATCATTGAACATGAAGAGGTAAAAGAGGTAAAGACTCATGAACAAGAGTTAGTTATTGAATCAGAATATGTGTCGACAGTAATCGATGTATCTACTACAGATATATCTAAAGAGCATGAACCAGTTTCGGCTATTTTAACGGAAAGTGAACTGCAGCTGGTAGCAGAAGAAAAATCATTACAGAAAGAATTACCTAAAATGGGCATTAGCTTAAATGATAAATTTAGATTTATCAACGATTTATTTGCCTCAAATGCCACAGAATATCATATTGCAGTTGAACAAATTAATGCCATTGACTCTTTAAACGATTTAACAAATTACTTAAATGGTTTGATGACTATTTATGGATGGCAAGAAAATAATGACGTAGTTAAACAGTTTTTTATGTTGGCACGAAAAAGATTTATTTAGGCACAATTTACTTTTTTTTGTAAATGAAAAAATATTTTCAGATTGAAAGTTAGTTATGATAAAAAAAATCTTACTTTTTTTTATAGGTATTATCTGTCTGAATAATTTCGCTCAGGACACTACATATGCCAGAAAAGTAATTTCTAAATTATCTTCGCCAAAATTCTCGGGAAGAGGTTATGTTCAAAACGGTGTAAACAAAGCGGCTGATTATCTCTTAAATGAAATGGAACATATAGGGCTTTCAAAAGTTGGAAAGTCCTACACTCAAACGTATTATTTTTCGGTTAATTCTTTTCCAGGCAGGACTTCAGTTCATTTAAACGGGAAAAAATTACTTCCCGGTGTTCATTATTTAATCGAACCATCTTCTCCGGCTATTAAAGTCAAATCACGCTTGTTTAAAATTGATAGCCTTACTTACCAAACCAAAGATTTTTCATCTAACCAAGCATTAACCATTAAGTTAAAGAAAAAGCTTACGTACAGTGTGGCCACTGATTTGTCAAATGTCACAACGATTGATTTACTAAAAGATTCTTTTCCGGGCGAAAAAAATCATATTGAAGTTGATATTGAAAACCGTTTTTTTAAGGCATTTAAATCTCAAAATTTGTGTGGATATGTTCAAGGAACTCAATTCCCTGATAGCTTTGTGGTTTTTACAGCTCATTACGATCATTTGGGGGCTATGGGAAAAGATGCTTATTTTCCAGGGGCTAATGATAATGCTAGTGGTGTGAGTATGTTGTTGAATTTAGCTAGGTATTACAAGGCTCATCCTGCTAAATATTCGGTAGTTTTTTTGTTTTTCAGCGGGGAAGAAGCTGGTTTGTTGGGTTCAAAATATTATTCTGAACATCCTTTATTCCCATTATCTACGATCAAATTTTTAACAAACCTCGATTTATTGGGAACAGGAGATGATGGAATCATGGTAGTTAATGCGACGGTTTTTAAACAGCAATTTGATAAATTAAAATTGATTAATGATAATAAAAACTATCTCATACAAATTAAGCAACGAGGAAAAGCTGCCAATAGCGATCATTATTGGTTTACTGAATTAGGTGTGCCCTGCTTTTTTATATATACCATGGGTGGTATTCAGGCTTATCATGATATTTATGATAGGGATAAAACCTTGCCATTAACTAAATACTCAGAGGTATTTAAGCTTTTGGTCGATTTTACTTCATTTCTATAAAATGCTAAAATAAATTTCGGTAATCTTCCAAGCTCATTAAAACATCTGCTCCTGAATACCCTTTAGACTTCGCAATTTTTATTAAGTCTTTGTAGGATGAGACTTTTTCTTGTTTCTCATTATTCATATTGTATAATATGTAATAAAGCTCTTTTTCTTCGCTATGTTTTGAGGAAATCACTTGTTCAATCAACAAATAATTTTTATCAAAAGCTATTTTTTGAATATTACTTATGCCTGTTAATTTTTCTCCATTATCATTTTCATCAAAATTGGTAACATTTACCTCATTAAACAATTCCCCATCAGTTTGATCGTGCATGGCATGAATGGAGTAGGGGTATTTTAAGGGGTAACGGTAATAATCTTTAAACCCCAAATAAGTATAAAATTCTATCGGGTCATTATTCAGCATAGTAGGTTCCAAATAACTTTTTAATAGTTTAATTTGAGCACCGGATGCTTTTGATTGATATTGGTCTAAGTGTTCTAGTTCCGATAAACTATCTGCATAGTTTTCAAACTGTTCAATGGCATGCTCTGAAAAATGTGAAACAGTATTCGCCACTTTTTTTACAGATAATACAACGGAAAACATTAAACCAATTAAACCAATAAAAAATAGAATTATCCAAATAAATTTACTCGGTTTGTTGTTAGATAATGCAACTACCCCAAAAATAAGGGCAATAACAGTAATTGTTAGACTAATTATGCCAAGTATGATTAATAAAGCAAAATCTAAAAACATCATTATAAAGGAATATTACCGTGTTTCTTTTTAGGCAATTTGTCAACTTTATTTTCTAACATTTTGAACGCACGAATTAATTTTTCTCGTGTTTGTTCAGGCTTAATCACTTCATCAATAAATCCTCTTTCTGCTGCACGGTATGGGTTGGCAAATAGCATTTGGTATTCAGCTTCTTTTTCCTTCCATTTGTCTTCTTTATTTTCAGAAGATGCAATTTCGTTTTTAAATATGATTTCAGCGGCTCCTTTTGCGCCCATTACTGCAATTTCAGCACTTGGCCAAGCGTAATTCATATCGGCACCTATATGTTTACTATTCATTACGTCATAAGCGCCTCCGTATGCTTTTCTGGTAATTACCGTAATTCTAGGCACTGTGGCTTCACTAAATGCATATAGTAATTTAGCACCGTTGGTAATAATGGCATTCCATTCCTGATCGGTGCCTGGTAAAAATCCTGGAACATCTTCAAATACTAATAATGGAATATTGAAACAATCGCAAAATCTTACAAAACGTGCCGCTTTGGTAGATGAATGAATATCTAAAACACCGGCTAGAACAGCGGGTTGATTGGCTACAATTCCAATGGAACGGCCTGCCAAACGAGCAAAACCAACTACAATGTTTTCTGCGAAATGTTTGTGTATTTCAAAAAAGCTGTTGTCATCAATAACTTTTTCAATAATTTCCCTGATATCATATGGTTGGTTCGCATTATCTGGAATAATGGTATTTAATTCAGGTCTAGATTCCGAACCTGTATGATTATACGCTAACCTAGGCGCGTCTTCTTCACAATTTTGCGGAATATAGCTTAGTAGTTGCTTGATGTAATTAATAGCTTCTAGTTCATTGGCACAGGCAAAATGAGTCACCCCACTTTTTGAGGCATGTGTCATAGCCCCTCCGAGTTCTTCTGACGTCACTTCTTCGTGTGTAACCGTTTTAACGACATTGGGGCCAGTTACAAACATATAGCTGGTTTGCTCAACCATTAATATAAAATCAGTCATAGCCGGACTATATACCGCACCTCCGGCACATGGCCCCATTATGGCAGATAACTGGGGAATAACACCGCTAGCTCTCACATTACGATAAAAAATATCGGCATAACCACCTAAGGATACAACACCTTCTTGAATTCGAGCCCCGCCACTGTCATTTAAACCAATGAATGGTGCGCCATTTTTCATAGCCAAATCCATGACTTTACATATTTTTTCGGCATGTGTTTCAGATAATGATCCACCAAAAACAGTAAAGTCTTGAGAAAACACATAAACTAATCTGCCAGATATAGTTCCGTAGCCGGTTACTACACCATCACCCAAATATTGTTCATTCTCAAGTCCAAAATCTTTGCTACGATGTGTCACTAGCATTCCAATTTCCTCAAAGCTGCCTTCATCTAATAAAAAATGCAATCGTTCACGAGCCGTTAATTTACCTTTCTTATGTTGACTGTCAATGCGTTTTTGACCACCCCCTAAAAGAGCTTCGGCTTGTTTTTGTTCAAGTAGCGATATTTTTGAATTCATGTGTTATTTTTTGACTTTGAATTTAAAATAGATAGGTTGATATTTTAAAGCTAAATAGCGTTTTGTGAATAAATGATTAGGTTCACAAGGAACCGTTATGTTTTATTAGAATTTGGAAATGGTTTTTTCTTAAATCCTTGTTTTTGTTTTTTTTGTCCACGGAAAGGTTTGTTTTGTTTTTTCTTGTTGGCTTCAGGGTCGTATTCAGGGCCTTTACCAAATTCTTCAGGTATTGCCACTTTCATCACATCCATACCCATCAAGGCTTCTATTTGGCCAAAACGCGGTTGATCTTTTTCATTGATAAAGGTAATTGCTACACCTTCTTTAGCAGCTCTCGCCGTTCTTCCAATACGATGAATATAATCTTCGGGATCGGGAGGCACATCATAATTTACAACTAATGAAATACCTTCTACATCAATTCCTCTTGATAAAATATCTGTACCGATTAAAATTCGTAGGCGTTTCGCTTTAAAATCTCTCATAATTTCTTCACGCTCTGATTGTTCTAAATCAGATGAAAATCCTTTAACGGAGTAATTCAAGTTTTTAAACGTATGAGCCAGTTCTTTGACTTTTTCTTTAGTAGATGAAAAAATGATAACAGACGAAAAATCTTCGTTTTTTAAAATTTCTTTCAGTAATTTTTCTTTTTGTTGGTCATAAACAACATAAGCTTGTTGCACAATACCAGCGGCAGGTTTGGAAATAGCAATATTTATCGACTCGTGTTGGTGCAACAGTTGGGCGGCTAGTGTTCTGATTTTTGGAGCCATAGTTGCCGAAAACATAATGGTTTGACGTTTTTTGGGGATATGTTTCAAGATGGTTTTAATGTCATCCGAAAAACCCATGTCTAACATTCGGTCAGCTTCATCTAAAATTAAATGTTCGATGGTGTTAAAATTAACATCGCCGGATTGAAGTAATGCGATTAAACGACCAGGAGTTGCAATCACGATATCGACTCCTTCTCTTAAGGCCTTAGCTTGTCTTTCCCATGCCACACCATCATTTCCACCATAAATTCCAATAGAACTCACGTTACAAAAGTATGCCATGCCTTCAATTTGTTGATCAATTTGAAGAACTAATTCACGTGTGGGGGCAATAATGAGTGTGTTAATTCCTTTTTTATTTGTTTTAATGATTTTGTCAATCACAGGTAAAACAAAGGCAGCAGTTTTTCCAGTGCCGGTTTGAGCACAAGCAATTAAATCTTTTCCTGCTTGTATTACTGGAATTGCTTGTTGTTGAATGGGCGTTGGCATCTTATACCCCATTGAAAACAAACCATCCAATAAAGTTTGATCGAAATTAAAATCCTGAAATATCAAAAGAGTTATATGTTAAATGATTGAAATAGTTTGCCTCTAATTTACTACTTTTAAAGCAATTATATGAAACTGTTATACGAATCATATTAAAAGATCGATTGGGCTCAAATCGTAGTTAGATATTTGGAAGTTGAATTTTTATAAAAAAATCGGGTATCAAAATGTATTGGCTAAAGACACCGAATATTTCTACTGTTCATGGTTTTTCTACTAGAAATGGAGGAGTTTCTCCGCATCCTTTTTCAAGTTTAAATTTGGGTGGACCCGATGATTTGCCTGAACATATTAATGAAAACAGAAGACGGGCACTAGGCGATTTAAACATAGACATGACTCAAGTGTCGTATTTGAATCAAGTGCATAGTAATCATGTTTGTGAGGCTCGGGTAGGAAAACAAACAGGCGATGCTTTGGTAACTAATAAAAAACAGCTTGCTATTGCCGTTGGTGCGGCAGATTGTTATCCTATATTGTTTTATGATGCTAAAAACCAGGTTATTGGAGCTGCTCATTGCGGATGGAGAGGAACGGTGGCTAAAATAGTGAAATGTACAATAGATTGTATGGTTAGCTTTGGGGCAGAGGTTTCTCAAATTCAAATGGCTATAGGACAAGGAATTTGTAAGGAGCAGTATGAAGTGAGTGAAGACGTTATTTTAAAATTTAAAGAAAATGGTTTTACTTCTAATTGTTGGGAAAATAGACAGCTCGATTTATTACAGGCCAATCGTTTTGTAGCTCTTGAAACCGGAATAAAATCTGAGCATATCTGGAGTATGAATCGTTGTACCTCAGAACCCGATTTTTTTTCGTACAGAAGAGATCAAGGAAAAACCGGACGCATGTGGGGTATTATCATGTTAAAATAAAACGTAACTTTGTTGCTCTAAAATTGTTCTTCTAACCTTTATTATGTCTTATAAACATGAAAAAAAACTATTTCATATTGTTTATTTTATTGGTTTTATTGTTATTGCCTAATATCACAGATGCACAGTGCGCTATGTGTAAAGCGAGTGTAGAGAGTAGTCAAGGGCAAAAAAATTCGGTTGCAGGAGGTATTAATCAAGGTATTTTGTACTTAATGGCAGTACCTTATTTACTATTAGCTTTTATTTTCCGGAAACAAATTGTTACTGTTTGGAAATTAATTAGAAATAAACCCGTGCCAGAAGAGGATTTATAATTATTTACACCTCTTTTAATATAGTATATTCGAAATTAATTAAGTCATAATCTAATAACTTGATAAGTTCAGTTATAAATTCCTTACCGAATTTTGAATAATACATACTGAAATTATCGTGACGTTCTTGAGGTAAATTTTTGGGAAATAATTTGTCTTTTAATGCCCAAATTTGTTGAATATCGGTGTCTGATTTTTGTTTTAAAGCTCTGTTTATTTTTTGTTCTATGATGGATATTCCATTCATCGTTTTTTGTTTCTCGGCCTCTGTGGTTCCTATTAATGATTTATCAATGTTTGAAACCGTTTCCAAAATGGATTCGTATAGCCTAACAAGTTCTTGTTTAGTATCGTTCAATTTAACGTCTTGATGTTGATGTTTAATGAGTTGTTTAACCAAGGTGTCACCATCTTCAAAAACAGCTTTTGTGTCAAAATTCAATTTCTGAATTTTAGATTGGCTGTTTTTGTCTATTATCATCACGAAATGTCTAGGCATTAATATCGGAAAATGAATTCCAAAATGATTAAACATTGCTTTGTATTCTAGCCAATAAGCAATTTCTCCTGGTCCGCCTACATAACAAATGTTAGGTAAAATTTTTTGTTGGTAGAGAGGGCGCAATACGACATTCGGACTCAATTTATCCGATGAATTATCTATGAAATGTTTCATCTCTTCTTCCGAAAAACAAATATTGGAGTTTAACACCTTGTATGTATCTTCTTGTTTTTCAATGCGTTCTCTTACTTGATGCTCTTTGTAAAAAACATTGATGGGACGGGGAGTTACTTGTATGGAATAGTTTTTCTTAAGTTCAGTAATAGAGTTATTTACCATTTTAAACGAACTGTTTTCAAAAACATCTGCATTAAATTCCTTTTTAAATAAGTGTTTTAAATCACAATCATTACCGTCTACAATAACAATTCCATAATCTCCAAAAAGGGCATTCACTAAAAAGCGAGTGGCATCTGCTAGGTTGTGATGTTTGAGATATGCATCTTCAAATAGTTGAATCAGCGAATTAGATGATGTGTTTTCGCCAAGTATGAGTTTTAACTCCGCAATTGCTGATTTGATTTCTTTAGTGTCAAATTCTCCCACGCATCCTTTTTGGGTAGTATCCCACGTTATTTTTTTACCATATACGTGGGTATGATTAATTTCGTCGAAGTCGTGGTCTTCGCTTGCCATCCAGTAGACTGGAACAAATTTCTTGTCAGGAAATTTTTGATGTAATGTCTTGCACAGATTGAGGGTACTGATAATTTTATAAATAAAATACAATGGACCGGTAAATAAGCAAAGCTGATGACCTGTTGTTATTGTGTAAGTCGATGTTTGTTCTAATAAATTAATATTAGTTTGAGAGGCCACACTGGTATTTGAAATTTGGTTAGCTTGTTTTTGTAGGGCTTTAACTAAAACCGACCGGTTGATGTAGTCGAATGTCTGTTTTTGCATATATGCATCAAAATCATCCCATTTAATGTGTTGCTCATAAAAAGGTTTAATATTTTCTGATTGTGTTAAATAATCATTAAATAAATCTGAAAACAGTGAGGTTGATTCGACAGAAATGGTATGTTTTGAAAATAGCATCAGCAAATGTATCTTTTTTTAAATTTCTGATAAATGTCAGTTCTCTTTTTTATAGTAAAAATGTGAAATCAAATCAAGCAATTAATTGTTATATTTGAGCTTGGCTGAATAGGAATTTTAAATATCTGTTTGGTATTTAATAGAGAATATATAAAATAGTTTCATCGGTTATACATGAAAAAAAGGATAGTTATAGTTGAAGATGATTTTATCATTCAGGAGTTGCATAAATTGTATGTTAAAAATTTAGGTCACGAAGTGGTTGGTTGCTTTGAAAGTGGCGTTGCTGCTATTGAGTTTTTCAAAAATAATTCTGCTGATTTAATATTAATGGATATTCGTTTGGAAGATTCTTTGGATGGTATAGAAACTATGTCTAAAATTCAGGATATAAGACCAATACCTGTTGTTTATATTTCCGGAAACACCGAAGATTCGAATTTCAAACGAGCTATTAATACCAACATGAAAGGGTTTTTGTCAAAACCTGTAGCTCCCGATGAATTGGAAAATATCATTGATTCACTGAACGACTTAACTGATTCTGTTATTTATGCCGAACGAATCCAAAAAGCCATATTTCCTCAAAGAAGTGATATTCATCGATTGTTTAAGAATAGTATTTTTATTAATCGACCTAAGGATATTATTAGTGGAGACTTTTGTTTTTTGGTAAAGAGAAAAAAGAAAGGTGATGTAGTAGGTGGTATCGGCGATTGCACCGGCCATGGTATTCCAGGTGCTCTGTTATCTGTTTTAGCACATGAAATTTTAACAACAAACTCCAGAAAATTTGCCGATTTAAGGGTTATTATTAACAAATTAAATAATAGTTTCATTAGAAATTTTACAGGAATTCAAAAAGAAAACAAAATTTCCGACGGTTTAGATATTATTTTATTCAGAGTTATTCCAAATTTGTCGATCATTGAAATTTCCGGAATAAAAAGACCGTTTGTACATTACGACTCAGTAAATGAGACTCACGTTTGTTATAATTTAAAAGGTCAAAGTATAGGAACACCTTTTGAAAATACCGAAGATATTCCATTTCATTCTATTCGCTATTCACCCGACGATTATTTTTACTTTTTTTCAGATGGCGTGACCGACCAGTTTGGCGGACCCAATTCTAAAAAATTAATGAAAAAAGGCTTGTTGCAATATTTAGAAAAAATTTCATCTATGTCCCCTCTTAAACGAGAGATTGAATTAGATTTGTTTTTAAGAAAATGGCAGGGCAATACAGAGCAAACTGATGATATGATTTTTATGGGTTTCTCACCTCAATCTCTGAATCCAAAATATTTCAATATAAACTGCAACTAACAAGGTTGAGGCATTTTGACTTTATAAAACTCAATTCTTCAATCCAAGAAAACTCTAATCACATTAGAACAGATTGATTCGTAACACCATTCTTGTTTACTGAGGTTTTTTTTCTAACTTTATTCGGAAACAATAGGCCGACTTTTTTTTGGTTAAAATTAATATGTTAAAACGATATTGGATTTTTATCCTTTTATTGGTTCATTTTATTTGTACCCCAAAATTGTATGGCCAAAAATCAGCAGAAGATTTGGCTCAAAAGTATGCCGGAATGGGTGCTTTGTCTGAGGTGATTATGTCGAATGAGTTTGTAATTCGTAATAATTTTAGTTTATTTTTCGAATCAAATATTACTAAGAAAGAGGCTCAGAGAACTTTAATTTGGTACAAGCTCGTGTTTCATCAACCA
Source organism: Chitinophaga pinensis (assembly GCA_945860225.1). Taxonomy (GTDB): domain Bacteria; phylum Bacteroidota; class Bacteroidia; order B-17B0; family Aurantibacillaceae; genus UBA4416. The sequence goes on from CAMAPT010000019.1 coordinate 64,458, forward strand.
TGCTTCATTAGTTTTACCATTATTCCAAATAATGAAACAGATAGGTACGAACTAGAAATTTTTAAAGTACGAAACAACGTCAAAATTTGTAAAAACAAGGTCGATAGTATATTTACGCGAGTAGATAGTTTGGCGGTTGATGTGGTGTATAATGATAATTTTCAGTCGGCCGCCTTTAGGGGAAGTTTATTTAATACTCGGCAAATACCACTTGGGCTCAATGAAGCGGTTTATATATTGGTACATAATTTAGAAGGGCCGGATTTGGGCCATGTAATCGACGTGCAAACTTGTGATTACTCCTATGTATTAAAAGTAAATAAAGATAAAATAGAGGATGAATCTAAACAAAACAGAGCAGAGTTAAATACGGCTCATTTGAGATTAAAATCCATAGAGAAAAAAATATGTGATCCTAGTGGAGATAAAAAATTAGGATACACCAACTTTTTGGGTGATGATATGGGTATGAAAAATTATGATTCTAGAACTCTTGATTCTGCCAGTACCGCTCAGGCAACCGCTATCAGAAAGTTAGATTCCTTAGCCGGTAAACCCTTGCCCGTTCCAGAACCAGAACCTGCTCCGCCGGTAGTTGTTCCTAAAAAAGATACAGTTATTATTCCTCCAAAAATTCCTGATCCGCCAAAGCCGGTTGTTATCCCTAAAAAAGAGCATTTTTTTTCAGTTATGTTTGCAAAAAACGATTCGTTAAAAACAGATACGGCTAAAGTGCCTAAAGGCCCATATCTTTCTAATTTTGTATTAAAAGATTCCATTATCAATATACTGAGAGAGCGGCTTGAGAAAAAAGACGAGCCTGAAAAAGCTAAACCTAAAGGGCCTAAAAAGAAAAAAGACCTTTTGAACGTGTATTTTTCGGTTGTAGATGCTACGACCAAACGCGCTATTTCTTACCCTGAATTAAAGTTCAATAAGAAAAATAATCCTAAAAAACCTAATATGATTTATATCGATTCGATATGCTCCTATTCTTGTAAGTTTTTGAATTCAACCAAGTGGCTTTTGCGATGCGATGTGTTTGGATTTTTACCTTACGAGGAGTATTTTGATGTGAATAAATGTATTGACTTTGGTGATGATGATATGTGCTTTTTGGTGTTGATAACCCCATTTAAAAAAGGCGATAAATTGGCGTTACCAAATGTGTTTTTTCATCCTAACTCTACTGTATTGAAAAGAAGCTCGTATGAAGAATTAGAAAAACTATTGGCGTATATGCAGAATAATCCAGTTAAAATTAGGATTGATGGACATACTCAGGGTAATAATCCAATAGATAATACCGGAAATAATGTCGAAGAAGAATATCAATTTAAAGGTTCTGCATCTAAATTATCTAAAAAACGTGCCGAGAAAGTATATGACTATTTGGTGAAAAATGGGATTGATAAGGAACGACTTTCCATAAAGGGGTTTGCAGGACGTAAGCCAGTGGTTAAACGGCCTAAAAATAAAAAAGATAGAGAAATGAATATGCGAGTTGAAATAAAAATTGTAGACATTAATAAAAAATACCTCAAAGAAAAACTTTAGTTAAGAATCTTTAGAATTCTTTAGCGTGTTTTTTTCTAATAAATTAAATCAAAAATTCTTGAAACATTAAATTTAATCTTATTTTTGCCAGCAACTTAAGGTGAGGTGTCAGAGTGGTCGAACGAGCAAGCCTGGAAAGTTTGTATACGGGAAACTGTATCGCGGGTTCGAATCCCGCCCTCACCGCCCGATAAATTAAATCATGTCCCGTGTAAGCGGGACTTTTTTATTTCTGGAAAGACCTTAAAACTAGCTATCGAGGACTTGGAAAAAAATGAAAAATAGCGAAGGGATTGATTTGATATTGACATCCAGTAAATGAGGGTTTATGCTAATAATCCAGCCCTTACCGCAAAATTGCTTTAACTTGAAAATAGATTCGAGTTGCTTTTTTACTTTTTTAATCGTCTATTTGAACTGAAAGTTCATTTTTTCTTATCCTAAATAGATTATTGTTACTGAAAATCAAGAAATTTTAAATAAAAGTAAAAAAAACGTTATTTTTTTTTGCTAGTATAGAAATAAGTTTTAAATTTGCACACCATTAATTAAATGGCCCGTTCGTCTAGGGGTTAGGACGCATCCCTTTCACGGATGAAACACGGGTTCGATTCCCGTACGGGCTACCAAAAAAAAGGCTATCATTTATGATAGCCTTTTTTATTTCCACTTGATTTTTAATCTGTCCATAAAAACCGCTAACTGTTAATAAAACAGCGTATCCTAACTAGAGTAAGCTATTATATTTGCTTTTCTCTCCGAGAAACTCATTGATTTTTTTATTTTTTATT
>CAMAPT010000020.1 GCA_945860225.1 Chitinophaga pinensis
TTAAAATCTGTTTTTTCGATAATTTTTCTTTGAATCTCTATTTCATCATCATTAAAATTGATGATATTAATTTGCTCCAATAATTCATTAAACGAAGGTTTATTTTCAGATAAATCCATAAAATGAATTTACTAAAAAATAGCACAAGAAATATCTGTTTTTTTGAAATTTGTTTGACCCTGGTTTGACCCATCAAAAAAATAAATGAAACAAAAAAGCCTTTCATTTCTGAAAGGCTTGATTTTGCTAGTACCCCAGACGGGACTTGAACCCGTACGTCCGCGAAGACACAGGATTTTAAGTCCTGCGTGTCTACCAATTCCACCACCGGGGCATTTGATAAATAACAGATAGAATCTGTTATCGAGCGAAAGACGGGTCTCGAACCCGCGACCTTAACCTTGGCAAGGTTACGCTCTACCAACTGAGCTACTTTCGCTTATTATTTTTTTAAAGAACTACCGTTTTTTAAATTCGGTTCGCAAAGGTAATTATTTTTTCAGTATGACAAAATTTTTTTTCGTTTTTTTTTATTTTTTTCATCCTCCAATCAGTCGTTTAATGTCATTTAATTTCATTAAGGCTTCAATGGGAGTTAATGTATTGATATCCGTTTTAATTAATTCGTCTTTAATTTGCTCCAAAACAGGGTCATTTAACTGAAAAAAACTAAGCTGATAATCTTTTTTAAGAGAATTTGTGGTTGATTGAACAACTGGAGAATACACTTCTTTATCTTGTAATTTGGCATGTACTTCCGATTCTTCTAATTCTATATCATGCTCTTTTTCTAATTTTTTTAATATTTCGCCTGCCCTATCTACAACCAGTTTTGGCATACCGGCCATGCGGGCCACATGAATTCCAAAGCTATGCTCACTGCCGCCTTCCTGTAATTTTCTTAAGAAAATAATTTTGTTATTCACTTCCTTTACCGACACATTGTAATTTTTGATACGAGTAAAGTAATTGGTCATTTCATTCAATTCATGATAATGGGTAGCAAAAAGGGTTTTCGCTCTGTTTTTAGGCTGAACATGTAAATATTCGGCAATGGCCCAAGCAATAGAAATACCATCGTAGGTAGAGGTACCTCTTCCTATTTCATCGAGCAAAATCAAACTGCGGTCGCTTAAATTATTCAAAATACTAGCCGTTTCGTTCATTTCTACCATAAAGGTTGATTCTCCGCTCGATATATTATCGCTAGCACCTACCCTGGTAAATATTTTGTCTACAATTCCAATTTCTGCGCTCTTAGCAGGCACGAAACATCCTATCTGAGCCATTAATGTAATAAGGGCCACTTGGCGCAACAAGGCCGATTTACCGCTCATATTAGGCCCGGTTATCATCATAATTTGCTGCGTATGATTATCTAAATTAACGGAATTGCTGACATACTCTGTCCCTAATGGCAATTGTTTTTCAATAACAGGATGTCGACCATCCTCAATATAGATTGTAAACTCATTGGTTAATTTCGGGCACACATACGAATTGTCTTTCGCTATTTTTGAAAAAGACAATAAGCAATCTAGTCTTGAAATCAGAGATGCATTTAATTGAATTGGAATAATGTAATCAATCATATCTCTGACCAACGACTCATATAATTGTTGCTCCAGAACGGCTATCTTATCCTCTGCCCCTAAAATTTTTTCTTCATAAATTTTTAATTCAGGTGTAATATATCGCTCGGCAGTTGTCAAAGTTTGTTTTCTTATCCAATCTTGAGGCACTTTATCCTTATGAACGTTCGTTACTTCGAGGTAATAGCCAAACACATTGTTATAAGAAACTTTTAATGAAGAAATCCCTGTGCGTTCAATTTCACGCTGCTGCACTTGCAACAAATAATCTTTACCGTGAAAAGCTATTGCCCTTAACTCATCCAACTCATGATTGACTCCGGCTTGTATTACATTTCCTTTCTGAAGCAAAACGGGGGCTTCTTCATTTAATTCTCTTTGCAAACGTTCGCGAATGATACTGCATCCATTTAATTGCTCGGCTATTTTTTTTAAAGACGGATTTTCACAATGACCTATCAAATCTTTAATATGTTCAATTAAATAAAGTGAGCGTTTTAATTGAACCAACTCTCGAGGATTTACCTTACCGGCAGCTACTTTAGAAATCAGTCTTTCTAGGTCGCCAATCTGTTCAAAAAGGGTTCTTAATTGAGTATCTAGATCATGATGCGTCTTAAAAAATCCAACAACCTCCAAACGCTCATTAATCAGTTCTAATTGTTTTAAAGGCAAAGCCAACCAGCGTTTCAATAACCTCGATCCCATTGGTGTTAATGTCGCGTCCAGAATATCAACCAGGCATTTACCATTATCATGATTTGTACCATATAGTTCTAAATTCCTAACCGTAAACCTATCCAACCAAACATATTGGTCTTCCTCAACCCTAGACACAGAGGTAATATGCTGAAGTTTGTCGTGTTTGGTCTCGCCAAGGTAATGGAGAATAGCTCCACAACTCATAATAGCTAAGGGTAAATGTTCAATCCCAAATCCTTTTAAACTATTGGTTCCAAATTGTTTAATTAAAGCCTCATAACCAAAATCTAATGTAAAAGCCCAATCATCCAACCCGAAAATATAAAAACGGTCGCCAATAAGATTGAGCAAAGACTGACGTTTATTTTTCTCGAATAAAATTTCGTTTGGTTTAAATCCTTGAATCAATTTTTCGATATAAGACAACTCTCCTTCGGCCACAAGAAATTCACCAGTAGAAACGTCCAAAAACGAAACTCCTGCGCGTTCCTTATCAATATGAATACTCGCTAAAAAATTATTCGACTTATGTTCTAGCACCTTTTCATTAAAACTAACCCCAGGTGTTACCAATTCGGTAACGCCTCGCTTCACAATTCCTTTTACTGATTTTGGGTCTTCTAACTGGTCGCAAATAGCCACCCTAAAACCTGCACGAACAAGTTTAGGCAAATACGTATCCACACTATGATGCGGAAATCCAGCTAATTCTATATAACTAGCAGCGCCATTAGCACGTTTGGTAAGGGTAATGCCCAATATTTTTGAAGACTTAATCGCATCTTCTCCAAATGTTTCATAAAAATCGCCAACTCTAAACAATAAAATGGCATCCGGATATTTCGCCTTGATGTCGTTATATTGTTTCATTAAAGGAGTTTCTTTAACCTCTGTTGTTTTTGCCATAATGAGTGGCTAAGATACAATTATACACTGGGGGTGTACCTATTAAATTTTTAACATAACGTATCGTATTGTTAATATTTTGAAGGAAATCCAAAAAAACAAACCAATGAGATAACCGAATCATTCATCTCTAAAAAAACTGAGTTTGTACAAATCAATCAATTGTATTTTTTGGTAATAAAAATTAATAACATCTGTGTGTTTATACCCCAATTTTGCCATGTGCATAGCTCCTTCCTGACACATTCCTACTCCATGTCCAAAACCTCTTCCTTTAAATATAACTGAATCACCATCCTGAACAATACTAAAAAAAGTCGATTTCAATTGAAAATCAGTTCTCACATTTTTTAAAGGCACCTTAATGGTATTCATTTCTAAATAAGGTATTCTAACCTCTTGCTTAAAATTAAGCGCTTTTTTTCTGGCAACAGTATCCTCTATGGGATAATTGTGTTGAGCCTTCAAATAAGTCAACCATTCATCCTTTGCAATTTTTCGTTCCCATTTAGCGTTTGGCATCTTGATGCTAAATGTATCTTTTACACTTCTCAAATAAGGTAATTTTCGTCCCCAAACATCTTCAGAATTAGCCGTTTGCCCTCCGCTATTACTATGAAATGTGGCATCTATTAAATTTAAGTCATCATCTACAACAACCTTGCCTTTTGTGTCCCTAACCGACTTTAAAATATCAGCCTCTGTAGATTTTCCAAAATACACCTGGCAGTGCGTATGATCGCATAAATTAAAATCTTCTCCGGCGTGTTTTTGTAAATTAGATAAAGCAAATGTACGAGCCATAATGGCTTGTACTTTATAAAATTCGCTATAAGACCGCTTACCGGATTCAGCCTGAACAACACCGGCAATATAGTTATCTAATACAATTTCATTCACACATTTCAATTCACCCAATTCGGCTGTAACCAATAAATTATCTTGATAAAAACGTGGCTTTCTGTCTGGCGACATTAATTTCAATCTAAAGGTTTTAATACTATCCTGACTGGCAATTTTTACATGCTTATATTTTCCAATTACCGTTTCAAATGCCCTAATTTCTATTGAATCATTTACACAAGACAATTTAACGATTTTAAAAGTTTCCGTATTGGCAACCTCTATACCATTAGCCCAAATACGATATTTTCCGGTCTCAGGAGCCAAGGTAAAAGATTCGATTTTAAGCTGCGAAAATAATTTGATATACAAAATTTCATTATTAGATATTTTTCTAACAATGGTGCAATGTTTTTTTCTCTTAATGTTCTTAATAGGTTTGGGCGAAAAATCAATGGTTTTCCATGATACGAAAAACAAGATAACCAACGATGCAATTATGAATTTTTTCTTACGCATTGATACGATTATACATTAATTCTGCTACTTTTTTCGAAGCACCACTATTACCTAATAACATTATTAATTGGTCGTAATTTTTTAAAATATCTTCTCTAACCCCACCTTCAAGTATTTTTAGAAGTTCTTGCTTTAAATTTTGTGGTGTTAACTGGTCTTGTATCAATTCCTTAATAACCGGCCTATCTAAAATTAAATTAGGTAAAGAGATGTATTTTAACCTTCCACCCACAACTAGTTTTGCGATTGCAAAAGACAAAGCTCCACCCTTATAACACACAACCTGAGGCAGTCTAAACAACGCACTTTCTAAAGTAGAAGTTCCTGATTTAATGACGCCGGCATGAGCATGATGCATTAAGGCATAGGTTTGATTAAATACCACTCTCAATTTTTTATCAATGGCCATTTGATAGGCTTTTTCAGGAAGATTAGTGGTGCCCGCTATCACAAACTGATAATTTTCAAATTCATCCACAACATCGAGCATAATCGAAAACATACGTTCTATTTCTTGTTTTCGACTACCCGGTAATACGGCGATGATTGGACGTTGATCAAGACTATTTTTCTGAATAAACGTATTTCTATCCGGTAAATTCGATTTTTCTTGTTCAATCGCGTCTAACAGAGGATGACCTACGTAATCAGCCTTATAATGATGTTTTGCATACGCTTCAACTTCAAAAGGCAATATCACAAACATTTGTTCTACGCATCGCTTAACAATTTCGACCCTATTTTCTTTCCAGGCCCAAATAGTTGGCGAGATGTAATAAAAAACTCGAATACCTTGTTTTTTTGCCCACTCGGCAATCCGCAAATTAAAGCCGGGATAATCAACCAAAATCAATATTTCAGGTTTAAATTCCAAAATATCTTCCTTACAAAAGGTCAAATTTTTAAAAATAGTTCTGATGTTTTTTGCTACCTCCACAAAACCCATGAAAGCTAAATCTTTAATGTGCTTTATCGGTTTTTCACCTACCACACTTGCCATTAAATCTCCACCCCAAAATCGAAATTGAATCGTTTGATCAAGAATTAATAATTCCCGCATCATATTCGATGCATGTAAATCTCCTGATTGTTCTCCTGCTATAACATAATATTTCATGTCCTCTCAATAAATTATAACAATGAAATATAAAATACTAGCCCAACATATATGAATGAGGCTATAATAATACCTCTTGCAAAATCATATATTTTTTTATTCAACGAAAAATAAAAGATTAATAAGTTAGCTACGACACACATAATAGCTACTTCCTGAAGCATGTTTCCATTTTGCAAATAAGTCATAAAACGATTTGGAAAACTAATTTGCGAATGAAAAAATAGCCAATAGCAAAAAAAACAAAATGCCGGAAAAACAATTCCTGAGACTAAACCTATCCAATTTTTATTGATTTTATCCAACATAACTATAATGTATTTTTTAAGTGATTAATATATGGATGGGCCGTAAAATCATGCATAATTGGAACAACAGATACATACCCATTTTTTAAAGCCCATTCATCAGTATCTTGTGCTTCGGGCTCAAAATTTACAAACTTACCTGTCAACCAATAATAAGATCGTCCATAGGGATCTTGTCTTTCTTCGAAATCTTCTACCCAATTGGCCTTTGCCTGTCTGCAAATTTTAAGTCCATTGATTTCATCGTCTTTTAACTTAGGAAAATTAACATTCAAACATATCCCCTTTGGTAAAGGCTCTTTAAGACAAGAAGATATGATTTTTTCAACAAAAACTGTTGTTGCACTAAAATCTGCATTAATATCATAATCACATAAACTAAATCCAACAGAGGACGTTCCCTCTAGCGAACCCTCAATAGCAGCAGACATAGTTCCGGAATAAATAACATTAATTGAACTGTTGCTACCATGATTAATACCTGATAACACCAAGTCTGGCTTGCGTGGCAAAAGCTTATTAACTGCCATTTTAACACAGTCTACGGGTGTACCCGTGCAGCTAAATTCTGCATAAGCTGATTTGTGATGAGCTGTTTTTTGTATTCTTAATGTAGAATTAATCGTAATAGCATGTCCCATCCCACTTTGTGGTTTGTCCGGTGCAATCACAAAAACGTCTCCAAATTTTTGTGCAATAGAAGATAGATGCAAAATGCCAGGGGCACTAATTCCATCATCATTTGTTATTAATATCAAAGGTTGTTGTCGCATTGATATAAAACTATTTATTATGCAAGTAGTTTTATAAAAAAAATAAGTTATTTACTAAATTTGCGATGTTAAATTCTACAACTCCATTTTCAAGTCCTTTTTATTACATTTGAACTGCAATTAATATAAAAACCATATTATTTAAATGATGATTTATTCAAGTTACCTAAATGTCAAAGCAGACATACAGCTTGGATGAACCATCAAACAATTAAAAAAAATATTTGTATATGAAGAAAATAATCAAAACATCGAATGCTCCGGCGCCTATAGGTCCATACCATCAAGCCATTCAAGTTGGCGACTGTGTCTATGTTTCAGGAACAATTGCAATGGATTTGGATTCAAAACAACTCATCAAAACATCCATAAAAGAAGAAACTAAAATTGTAATGGATTATATTGGTGCTGTATTAAAAGAAGCTAGTTTATCTTACGATCATATTGTGAAAGCAACCATTTATTTATCAGATATGAATAATTTTGTTCATGTAAACGAAGTTTATAGTGGTTATTTCACAAAAGAATTTCCTGCAAGAGCGACTATTCAAGCTGCTAGACTACCAAAAGATGCCAATATTGAAATTAGCGTAGACGCTAAGGTGTTTTAATATTGAGTACATTTATTACCATTTTGTGTTTTTAAAGTATATTTTTCTAATCTCATAGAAGGAATTCATCGTTTCACCGAAGAAATATTTGAAACAATATTTGTTTTTATATTTTTTTGTCATAATTTTACCATATTCAATAAAATAAATTATGAACATTTTTGTAAGCAACATCAGTTTTAAAGTTAGAGAACAAGCACTTAATGAACTTTTTTCTCAATTTGGCGAAGTAACCTCTGTAAGAATTATTAAAGATAAAGAAACAAAACGCAGTCGTGGATTTGGTTTTGTGGAAATGGCCAATGATGATGAAGGTCAAAGAGCAATTGATTCATTAAATGGGACTGAACATTATGAACGTTCTATCGTAGTTTCTCAAGCTAAAGGAAAACCTGAAAACGCTCAATAATCATATTCTGTAACATAAAAAAAGTCTCTCAAAATTTGAGAGACTTTTTTTATGACTATATTTTATATTGCTACCTAATTTTTGATGGTAAGTGTATTAATACCATCAAATACAGTGCTGTAAAGTTTTAAATTTTGGGTGGCTGGACCTGAAATTAAAACCCCATCATATATTTGCCACTTAGACCCACTAATAGAATCTTTTAAAGTTAAATTGTCTGATTCTACTTTTACTCTAGCATAAGGATCTCCAGGATAATATGTAGATGTTCTCTCAACTGCTACAAAATCACTCGACGAGTTAGTTACTGTTTTTCTATAAAGAACAATTCCATTAACCCCTCCATCAATATACATCCAACCTCCAACGGTTCTGACTTTAAAATAAAGTGGGTCGTTAGGATATATCGTTAAATTAACCGCCTGATAGGGAATACTGTCATCTGGATCGGTTTGGTTATTTTTTTTACAAGATTTAAAGGAAGTACAAAAAACAACACTAATAAACAGAATTAATATGCGATTATTTCTAAACATTGTTAGTTAGTGTAGGTTAAACAAATAAATTTGTCATACAAATATAAATGTTTATTACGGAATATCCATATTCTCATTTATTACTATCCAAATGGAAATAAAGGTCTTCACTGATAGCCTACTAAATCATATAGCTATAAAACATCCTATCTATTAACAACATAAATAAATGAATTCAAATCGAAACAACCCACTTAAAAAATCCGTCTTTTTTCCAATATGGGCGTCCTTTATATTGGTTCTTGGTATTTGGTTAGGCTATTTTTTAAGCAAAAATCATTATGGAAATACCTCAACCTCACAAAATTCAAAAACTTCTACCAACGACAAAATTAACAGTCTTTTAGATTACATTGAATATCAATATGTTGACACCATCAATAAACATGATTTAGTAGAAAAAACGGTAACCTCCATGTTGCAAAGCTTAGATCCTCACTCTAGTTATATTGCAGCAAGTGAATTTGAAACCGTTAACGAACCCTTAGAAGGTAATTTTGATGGGATTGGTGTTGAGTTTAATATTATTAAAGATACCATCAGAATTATAACACCTGTAGAAGGTGGACCCTCTGAAAAAATTGGCATAAGAAGTGGAGATAAACTGATAAAAGTTGATGGCAAAAATGTGGCAGGTGTTAAAATAACCAACAAAGAAGTATATAGTAAACTGAGAGGCAAAAGAGGGACAATTGTTAAAGTATCTATTCTAAGAAATGAGCTTTCAAAACCCTTAGAATTTAACATTACTAGAGATGCGATTCCTCTGTATAGCTTAGATGCCTCTTATATGCTAACTAGTGATGTAGGCTATATCAAGATTAGTAAATTTGCGTCAACTACTTACGATGAATATTTAAAAGCATTCAATACCTTGAGCAAACAAGGAATGAAAAAAATGATTTTGGACTTAAGAGGAAATCCTGGGGGATATTTAAATGCAGCCGTAGATATTTCTGATGAATTTTTAGCAAACGGATTACAAATTGTTTACACTCAGGGTAAGGCTAATCCAAAAAAAACGTATAAAGCAACTGAAAGAGGTAGTTTTGAAAACAATCCATTAGTGATATTGATAGATGAAGGTTCTGCTAGTGCCAGCGAAATAGTTGCCGGAGCCGTGCAAGATAATGATAGAGGAACCATAATTGGGAGAAGAAGTTTTGGAAAAGGATTAGTTCAAGACCAACTACAATTACCCGATGGATCGGCCATCAGATTAACTATTGCCAGATATTATACGCCAACCGGTCGCTGTATTCAAAAACCTTATTCGGAAGATAAAGATCAGTATTACAATGAAGAATATGACCGATATGAAAATGGAGAGCTTTTAAACGCCGATAGTATAAAATTAGATAAAACCAAACAATACAAAACTCCTGAAGGCAAAACAGTATACGGAGGTGGAGGTATTATGCCGGATGTATTTGTGCCGATTGATACTTCAAAAACGAATTCATTTTTAAATAAAGTTTTTTATTCCGGAATTATTAATGTTTTCGCTTTTGAGTATGCCGATAAAAACAGGTCTAAATTACAAGTTTATTCTTCGCCAAAAGAATTCATCGACCGTTTTGAAATAAGTTCTAATATACTTGAAGAATTTTATAGTTATTGCAAAAAACAAAATCTATCTAATAGTAATGGTTCAAAAGCTAAAAACAATGAAGCTTTGAAACCTTATCTTAAAGCGCTAATAGGGAGAAATATACTTGATAAAAACGCCTATTATCCTATTATTAATGAAACAGATAAATGCATTTTAAAAGCAAAAGAATTATTATCTAAATAAAAAACTTGTATTTTTGAAATAATCAATCGCATCATGAATTATAAAAAAATAATTATTTTTTCGTGTCTTATTATAGGCACATTGGTTTCTTGTAATAACAATTCGGAACATCAAAATGAGCATAGTTCAGATTCTAATCAAGCGTCAGACAGTATTGTTCCTGTAATCGACAGTCTTCTAGATACGGACGAACTATCTTACACTTTACCATCCCCCTTACAAATCGCCTATGTATTTAAAAAATCAGGGGCTCCTTTTATACCATCCCTTTTAAATGATAATCAGCGAATTATTCAGTATAATACAAGTAACTACAAACGAGCTGTTAATTTTGGAATTTATAGTGCAGACTTAGCCTATTGTATTTTCAATAAAAAAAATCAAGAATCAAAAAAATATTTAAAAGCATGCCAAGATATGGGAACCTATTTAGGACTCAATCAAGCTTTCGAAAAGGATGATATCGCTAAACGATTTGATAAATATATTTCAAATGAAGACTCTTTAGTTAAACTAGTCTCAAATGTGCAGTTAAAAACTGATATCTTACTGGAACAAAACAAGCAAAAACACATTACTGCCATTGCATTTTCTGGTGCTTGGATTGAAAGCATGTACCTTGCCATCGAAATATATAAAAAAGAAAAAAACAATAAAGTATTAGCTAGTTTATTGGAGCAATTATCTTTATCGGAAGTTATCGTAAAAGCATTAAAAAAACACGAAGCTTCGGAACATGAAATATCTGAATTAATCAAAGCAATAGAAAAAATCAATGGTCAATTTAATTCTATAGCTTCAGTAAAAAACATCGTTGAAAAAGAGCAAGAAATGGACATCGATAAAATGCCGTTAACAGACACTGAATTCAAAGTAATAGACGAAACTATTCTTTCAATAAGGCGAAATATGACAAATTAAAACTTAGCTAATTTCTATTTTTAATTCAATGTAACCCATAACGATTTAATTAAAATGAAAACATCCTTAAAAATAATCTTCAGTCTGTCGCTTCTTTTTATACTTGTGGCTTTTCAGACCAGTAACGTTTTATGTAATTCAAAAGAGCTAAAAGAAAAAGCTAAAAGTAAATTAGAGGCATATAAATATGACAACTCAGAATTAACTAAAATTATATACAAGAACAAAGAAACTATTAAAGAAATAGAAGTATCACTATTTGTAGGTGAAAAATACCGTTTTATTTTTGAACTGGAAGCTTTACCTAAACAAGTAGAAGTTCAGATATATAATAAGAGTAAAGATGCTAAAAACAGAAAATTATTATTTTCATCAAAAGAAATAGGATTAGATAAAAAAGAATTTGATTTTGAAATTTCAAAATCACGACGTGTTTATGTAGACTATGTGATACCTCCTCAAGAAACAGGCTCATACAGTGGATGCGCAGTATTAATGGTAGGATATAAATAATAAATTCTTTATTAAATGAACGCTTCCTTAACCTAAGTCAGTTGTTCGGCTAATAATTCCATTTCATGCCTAGCATCTTGATGATGATAGATGATATTATTAACAGCATTGGTAATAGGCATATAAGTATTGTATTTTTTATTGATTTCTACCACACATTTTACAGCATAATATCCCTCAGCCACCATATTCATCTCTAACTGAGCGTTTTTCACACTATACCCTTTTCCCAACATCGTTCCGAACATTCTGTTTCTACTAAATTGAGAATAGGCTGTCACCAATAAATCTCCTAAATAAGCGGAGGCTTTAGTATCTCTATTAATAGGATGAACTGCTGCAACAAATCGGTCAATCTCTTGTATAGCATTACTTACGAGTACAGATAAGAAATTATCTCCATAGCCCAACCCATGACAAATACCTCCTGCTACAGCAACTACATTTTTCAGAACAGCCGATAACTCCGTACCATATATATCATCACTACTTGAACATTTAATGTAACGACAGCGCATAAACTCACACAATTCTTCTGCTTTTGTAATATCGTGTGAAGCTAATGTTAAATAAGAAAGTTTTTCTAATGCAACTTCTTCTGCATGACACGGACCTGTGATTACCCCTATTTGTTCCAAAGGGACATCATAAACAGCGTTCAGATATTCTCCAACGATTAAATTATATTCCGGAACTATGCCTTTAATCGCAGAAAAAACAGTTTTATTCTTAAATAACTCTTTTGGCACATGTTTAAGTGTCTCATTAATAAAAGCCGAAGGAACCGCGAGAATAATAATATCTGAATTGTTTATTGTATTAAATAAATCAGATGATAAGTCTAATTTATTCACATCAAAATTTACCGAACTTAAATAACGTGGGTTGTGATAATATGTTTTTAAATACTCCACATCCTTTTGATTTCTGAAAAACCAACTTATTGTATCGGTATTATTACAAAGTATTTTAACAATAGCGGTTGCCCAACTACCGCTTCCTACGACTCCGATTCTTTTTTTATCTTTCATAATTTGATGTGCAGTTATAAGGTACTGTTTATTTGAAAATAAGATTTTATTAATTATAAATAATGTCTTCGTCTTTTAAAGGTTCAAGTCCTTTCAAGGATTGATAAATTCGTACTAATGTAATCACATCTTTAAGACAATAAGTTTTAATTCGCTCTATATTTTGTTCTTGGTAATACACTTTAGCGATTTGACTTCCATCAATATCATCCTTTGGTGAAGGAATATTAAAAATATGTGCCAATAAATTTAAAGACGTGAAATTCTTAACATCTCCAAATCGCCATAGTTCCATTGTATCCAAATGCCTTACATTCCAGGGCTTAAATCCTTGAATTTGTAATAATTTAGGCAATGCCATTCGGTTAACTAACAAGCGTCTGCATAAAAAAGGAAAATCAAATTCTTTTCCATTATGAGCACATAAGTAGTGTTCTTCCTTATAAAAATGAGATTGTAAAATCTGTGAAAAATTCAATAATATATCTTTTTCATCATCTCCGGCAATAGCTTTAGTTCGAAATTTGCCATCTCTAATATACCCCAAACCTATACAAACTATTTTTGCAAATTCAGCAAAAATACCAGCCTTATCATACTGAGACTCCGATGACGTTTCAGTTGCATAAAACATCTTTTTATCCCATAACTCTCTTGCAACATCTGATAATTCAGAATATTGATATTGAATTGGCACGGTTTCGATATCAATAAACAAAATGTTTTCTAATTTAATGGAACTCATTTTCTTTCGAACTTTTGAAAAGTATAATCAAATTTATTTTTATCGTCAGCTAAATGCTTTTCTTCCCAAACCAAATCAAATTTTGAATAATCTATTTCAGGAAAATAAACATCACCATCAATGACAGTATTAACCAAAGTGTTATAAATTATATCAACTGAATCAATCGATTGCTTGTAAATTTCTCCACCACCAATAATAAAAATTTCTTTCTCAGCATTTAACTTTACTAAAGCCTCATCAATACTCCCAACAACCGTTAAATCAAATTGATTGTCACTATTAAAATTTTCATCTCTCGTAATGACGACGTTTTGTCTACCTGGTAGGGTTCTCCCAATCGACTGAAATGTTTTGCGTCCCATAACTACAGGGCAACCCATTGTAGTGGTTTTAAAAAATTTCAAATCAGCGGGCAAGTGCCAAAGTAATTGATTGTCTTTACCAATAGCATGATTTAAAGAGGTGGCCGCAATAATTGATACCTTCATAACTAAATTGTTCCCGATTTAACTAGAACCGACATTATTTTTTATCATAAATATTTATAAAAGAAGAATGATAAATGATTCCCAATTTTATACCTTTTATGACCATTCATAAAATTCTTTTATTTCTGCAAAAAATGGTTATCTATATTTTACTTCCACATTATGTAAATCAATAATTGGTTTCAAAAATTCTTCCAAATCATAAATACATAATTGAGATGCAGCATCACACAAAGCGTTTTCAGGGTCTGGATGAGTTTCAATAAACATTCCATCAATTCCACTTGCTACACCAGCTCTTGCTAATACCGGTAAAAACTCACGAGCTCCACCTTTTTTATCAGAACTTGGAATACCATATTTACGAACACAGTGAGTAACATCAAATACAACTGGATAGCCTATATTATTCATGTGATAAAATGCACGAGGGTCAACGATTAAATCATTATAGCCAAATACATATCCTCGCTCTGTTAATATAATTTGATCGTTACCTGCATCAACACATTTTTGAACAGGATGTTTCATATTATCGGGAGCTAAAAATTGGCCATGTTTTATATTAATGACACGTCCGGTTTTTGCAGAAGCTACTAATAATGACGATTGCATACATAAATACGCCGGAATTTGCAGTACATCACATACCTCACCAGCTGCCGCGGCTTGATCATGGGAGTGGATGTCTGTTAATACAGGAAACCCGAATTGTTGTTTAATCTTTCCTAATAATTCAACTCCTTTTATCAATCCAGGACCTTGGTAGTAACCTAAATTACTGCGGTTATCTTTAGTGAAAGATGATTTATAGATTATCTTTATGTTCAAACGCTCAGAAACTTCTTTTAATTTCTCGGCTGTTTTCATCATAATAGATTCTTCTTCTATTACACATGGCCCAGAAATTAAGAATAACTCTTTACTTCCACATTCGATATCGCCTACTTTTACTATTTTTTTTGTCATTGTATTTTTATTTTACTCCTGCTGATTTCGCAGATTGAGATAATTTTGTTTAATGATTATTTTTTCATCCTACGGGATTTGCGAGATCAGATGGAAACTATTTTATAATCTTCTAAATAAATCTTTGATATAATCCATCGTGGCAATTTCTTTATAATTATCACCAAAGGCATGATTCCACATAAAAGGTAAATTATACGACACTTGCGCCATGGCAGTAATTTGTTCTTCTGTCCAATCTTTACTTAAGTTTTGAGGTAAAATAATGTTATGCTTTTCAATCATTTGCATAAACTCACTATGTCCTTTTAAGTAAATATCTCCTAAGTGTTGAAATATTAAACAATTAGCATAACAGTGACGAGTTCCTAAAACCATCGATAAACCATAGCTTAACGCGTGACATACACCTACTTCGCTATAGGTTAAACTTAAGCCTCCCATTAAAGAAGCTACCATTAATTTGTCGTCATTTTCGGGAGTACGACCAGCATTCTCTCCTAAATACACTTCTCTGCAAAGCTTCAACGATTGTTCGCCATAAGCTAAACTAAATGCATTGTTACGAATACCTGTTTCTGATTCAATACAATGAATGTAAGTATCCATGCCAGTATAAAACCACCAATCAGTGGGCACAGATGCAATTAATTCGGGATCTAAAATTACTTGATTAAAAACTGTCCAATCGCATTTTAATCCTAATTTTTTTTCAGGCCCAGTTAGTACTGCTGTCATCGATACTTCAGCACCTGTACCAGAAATAGTGGGGACACCTAAGTGATAAATACCTGGTTTCTTCACTAGATTTACTCCCTGATATAAAGTTGACGAACCTTCGTTAGTTAACATTAATGATAAAGCTTTAGCGATATCCATAATGCTACCTCCTCCAATTCCAATCACCCCACTTGGTAAACCTTGCTTTGCTAATATTTCATCTCTTAATGAATCTATTTGCTCCGTCTTTGGTTCATGTGGATCAACATCTATGTAATAGATTAAATCCTCTGGTTTGTTTTGTAATTTGTTTGATAAAGGTTTTCCTTTAAAGTAATTATCCACTACATAAACAAAGTAGTTTTTATTTTCTTTACGGATGGGTTCAACTGTTTCTGCTAATTGAGCAAATGAACCACGACCGTAAGTTACCTTATCAATATTTTTAAAATTTTTGTGTAACATGTTTATTATTAAGCATTAACAGGCTTTAAAGCCTTAGTAGCACATTCAGAAATTTTAGCCGCTAACGTTTTCAATTCTTCCTCAGTCCAAGTACAACGGATACCGAAAGAAATTAAACGCCCGACAACATCCTGAGTCTTAGGTAAATGTAAGTTATTATAATCTTGAGGGGCACCCAATAATTGAATTGGCAATTTAGAGGCTGTTTTCAAGCCTTTAATATGTTCCCATTGATTAATGAAGTGATACATATTTGTGAACCAATAGTTAAATCCAGCAACTCCAACTTTATTAAATTCATCAACTGTTCGTTTTGCAGTTTCTGTATCAGGCATTAATATGTTTAAGAATGTTCCTGAGTCGCCATTATCATCTCCTAATTTAGAGAAACTTATTCCTTCTACTTTAGATAATTCTTTTTGTAAGAAAGCTTTATTTTTTAAGTTAGCTTCTCTGATAGCCGGTACTTTGCGAGTTTGTGCGGCACCTACGGCTGCATGTAATTCGGAAATTCGGTAGTTAAAACCAATAACTGGATGATTTTCCATACCGCGATTGTTGCCAACATGATCGTGACCATGATCACAGTAACTATCGGCTAATTTGTATACGTTCTCATCATTCGTTACAAAAATACCACCTTCACCTGCGGTAGCAATTTTAAAGAAATCGAACGAATAAGCACCAGCGCTACCAAATAAACCTGTAGCTGTTCCTTTATAAGAAGCTGCAAATGCTTGACCTGCATCTTCCACTAATTTTAAATTATGATCTTTTACAACAGCCAAAATCTCGTCCATGTTAGCATTGCCGCCACACATATGAACCAAACATACAGCCTTCGTTTTAGGAGTGATTACTTTTTTAATTCCTTCTGCACTTAAACATAAAGTTTCATCAATTTCAGCAAATACAGGCAAAGCACCCAACATTAATACGGCTTCAATCGTTGCGATGTAAGTAAAAGGAGGGCAAATCACTTCGTCTCCTGTTCCAATTCCACTGGCTGCTAATGCGGCTAAAATAGCAGCTGAGCCATTTGAAACAGCAAGCGCATACTTAGCTCCTGTAATTTTTTTAGCTTCTGCTTCAAAATCTTTTGCTTTCCAAATATTATTACGTTGAGCATCATGATTAAACCGAAACATGATTCCTGTAGATAAAACATCTTCAATCTCTTTGCGCTCTTCTGCGCCAAATAATTCAGTTCCTGGCATTGTTGTAAGTTTAGTGGTTTATAGAATATATATTATATTTAAAAAAAATGAGTCCGAAAATTGTATTTAATTTGGAAGAAATTCAAAATCTGAAGGTTCTTCAATGACACCAAAATTAATAGACACTAATTTCCCATTTTCAAAATAACAATCCAAGCCCGCGTCGTCAAAACTAAGTCGTTTCTCCCCCCAATCCTGAATTTCAGTATCCGTTAACAAATAATTATGAGCTTTCATTAAATCTATTATTTGATGTTCCTTCAAAGAAAAAATTCTTTCTGAGAACAATAAAGTATCCTCATGATCCACTTCCACACTTCCAAATTTGATAGCATTCTTGTTATCAAAAAATAAAGAAAAACCAGATTGCCAATAATGATAAACTGTACAAGAAGTTTCTAATACGTCATCATCTAAAACTTGAATTTCTTCTGGCTTACCAAAAACTAATTCGGCATCAACAGTAGAAACGCCAAAATTTAAAGTACAGAATCCTTTTAATAAATGTATGTGTGGTGTAAAATCCATAATTGCTATAAATTTAAGGCTAATAGGGAGTAAAAACAAATTGAAGAAAAAATTAAAAAAAAGTAAAATAAATTTTGTCAGTTAAAAAAACGTTTATATATTTGCACGCCGAAAGCGGTAAACGTTCTTAAAAATGATTCTGTAGCTCAGTTGGTAGAGCAATACACTTTTAATGTATGGGCCCTGGGTTCGAGTCCCAGCAGGATCACAAGAAATAAAACTTATCGATAAAACCCTCAAATCAATGATTTTGAGGGTTTTTTTTATTTATAGCTATATAATTGGACGGCAATAATATCTATTTTATGACTTTTCCTGCTTACAGAAAATATTCGAACAACAAAAATTTTTTTAAAATTATCAATGAGACTGAATTTGAAGAAATAAGTTTTATTGGTCATAGAACCATCGTTCTCAATCATATTGCAAAAATATTTCCTGATAAAATTTTCATTTCCGATTTATTACATGATCGCAAAGTGACTGAACTTTCATCAAAAGAAGAATATGAATCGTATTTAATGTGTATATAACAAAATATTACATCAAAGCATCCTCTTTACAAGAATAATAAACACCTGTTCCAAATCATATCATAATTTTCCCAAATGATTAATTTTACAATACGTATAATTAAAACTATAAGTTAGATTTACAGGTATTTAATAGCCTAAACTATTTTCCGATACAACAAACATGAAATTTTCTAAATCAATATTTTATCTTTTATCAGTCTTTTTTGTTATTTCTACAAAGGCCCAAATCAACGTATCTGACTCTACGAAATTTGAAAAACAATTTGTGATTACTAAAAATGACGGATCAGAATATATAGGAGAAATATTAAATGATGATGGCCGAGAAGTTTTAATACAAACTAGTTTACTCGGCAAAATTTATATCCCTAAGTCGGACATTAAAAGTATAGTGATTGTAAAAAATGAAAAAGATCTCATATTCGGTGAATATAATGCATCTGGTCCTTTTACTACTAGATATGCTTTTACTACAAACTCTCTGCCGATAGTGAAAGGTGAAAATTATTCGATGGCTAATTTATATGGTCCTGAAGTCCATTTTGCCATATCCAATAATTTAAACATTGGTGTAATGTCAACTTGGATAGCAAGTCCACTCGTATTAGCCGTCAAGTACTCCTTTAAAAATAAAGAGTCCAAAATTAATTTTTCAGCCGGCACACTAATCGGAACGACAGGATATTTAAATAGTTTTAAAGGATATGGTGGTCTTCATTGGCTAGGAATGACACTGGGCGACAGAAAAAACAACATCTCTTTTTCAGGTGGTTATGCCTATTTTCAGTCTGGAAATACCATTGATATAAACGAACCCGGAATATACTATAATAAGCAACCTAATTATACCTCAAAACAAAAGCCATTAACAAATGGTCCTATCTTTTCGGTTGCGGGAATATGTAAAGTGGGCGCCAAGGTTAGCTTTATATTTGATTCAATGCTCGGATTATTCAATCAAGAATCTGTTGAAACAGAATATAGAGAAATTACACCAAGTGCATTTAATGGTTCTATATACATTAATCAAACGTTTGAATATAAAGTTACAAAATCAAATTATTTGGCAACCGCACTTTTTATTATGCCTGGAATGAGGTTTCAGAGCAATGACAAAAAAGCATTTCAAGTGTGTTTAGCAGGAGTAAGTGTTTTTGGCAAATCAAATACATCATTTCCTTTTCCGATGTGTTCTTGGTTTCGTAAATTTTAATAAGATGCCAAGGTAATTATTTGACTTATCAGTAATTCATCTAATTATTTCTGTTTTTGAATGGCATTTCCCTTCCATTTGAACGTTTGTATGAGGTGTAATATATCTTTTCTTAGATAATCTACCACAATTTTCAATGAATCAATATTAGGAACAGTATTAAAATAAAGCGCACCACGCATAAAATGACGGGTGCTATCTGTTAAATAAAATTGAACATTAGAAGCTGTATTTCCACTTATATCATAAACTAATCCATAAACTTTAGCGCTATCTCTCACAATAATCGTTTCATCCAGTCCTGTTGCTTTTATTTGATGTTTGATTGCAAAATCTCTACTGTCATTTAAAAAAGTGTCAAGATTATTCGTCACAGATTTATAACTAATGTGTATTTGAGCATTAAATCTAGGGAAATTAACATTTATCCAACAAGGCTCTGCACTTGGATGCTTATCCTTGCCAATATTCGCATAAACAGGAATTTCAAAGCTATACGGACAAACACTATCGTAAAGTTTATAGGATTTTATAGGAAAATCAATTCTTGGATAGGCTTTAGGTTTTGGAAAAAAAACCTCATCATCTTCATCATCGGAACAAGATAAAACAAAAATACAAAAGCTACTTAATAGAATTACTAAAAAAATAGTTTTCAATATATAGTTTATCATAGGGGCTAATTTAATGAATAAAAAACAAAAGATTATTAAAAAAAGATTTTACTAGGAATAATACCACAAAATGAGAAAAAAGTAAAATAGCTAATCACTCCTTGAACAATAATACTATTTTACTGATTTTAATAAAACAAAAAAACCTCCAAATAAAATTGGAGGTTTAATTAGTATTAAATTTTATATGATTAACTGGCTAGAACTATCACCTTGTTCTTAAGAACTTCAATAACCCCTCCTTTTACTTCAAATGAACGCGTAACATTGTTCTCTTCTACTAATTGAATGTTACCTGCCTTTAGAGTTGCTATCATTGGAGCATGATTATTCAATATTCCAAAAGAACCTTCTGAACCTGGAAATACAGCTGATTTCACTTGTCCTTCAAATAATTTTTTATCTGGTGTTATAATCTCTACAGTCATGTTTTTAAGTATTAAGCATCAGCCAAAATTTTCTTACCTTTTTCAATAGCCTCTTCGATGCTACCAACCAAGTTGAAAGCTGCTTCAGGATATTCATCTACTTTACCATCTAAAATCATGTTAAATCCTTTGATAGTATCTTCGATTGGAACTAATACACCTTTTAAACCTGTAAATTGCTCAGCCACGTGGAAAGGTTGAGATAAGAAACGTTGAACACGACGTGCACGGTGAACTGTTAATTTATCTTCCTCACTTAACTCATCCATACCTAAAATGGCAATAATATCTTGCAATTCTTTGTAACGTTGAAGTGTATTTTTAACTCTTTGAGCACAGTTGTAGTGAGCATCTCCAATAACTGAAGGAGTTAAGATACGAGAAGTTGAATCTAATGGATCTACCGCTGGGTAAATACCTAACTCAGCAATTTTACGACTTAATACTGTAGTTGCATCTAAGTGAGCAAATGTTGTTGCCGGAGCTGGATCGGTTAAGTCATCCGCAGGTACATATACTGCTTGTACTGAAGTAATAGATCCTTTTTTAGTTGAAGTAATACGTTCTTGCATTGCCCCCATTTCTGAAGCTAAAGTTGGTTGATAACCTACCGCTGATGGCATACGGCCTAGTAAGGCAGACACCTCAGCACCAGCTTGAGTAAAACGGAAGATATTATCTACGAAGAATAAGATATCACGACCTGGACCAGTTCCATCTCCGTCACGGAAATATTCAGCCATAGTTAATCCTGATAAAGCAACACGAGCACGTGCTCCTGGAGGCTCATTCATTTGTCCGAAAACCAATGTAGCTTTTGAATCTTCTAAAGCTTTTAAATCTACTTTAGACAAATCCCATCCACCTTTTTCCATATCATGTTTAAACTCTTCACCGTATTTAATAACGTCTGACTCGATAAACTCACGTAATAAGTCATTTCCTTCACGAGTACGCTCACCTACACCAGCAAACACTGATAAACCAGCATAAGCTTTAGCGATGTTATTTACTAACTCCATGATTAATACGGTTTTTCCTACACCTGCACCACCAAACAAACCGATTTTACCACCTTTTGAATATGGCTCAATTAAATCAATTACTTTAATACCTGTAAACAATACTTCAGATGAAGTCGATAA
This sequence comes from Chitinophaga pinensis, assembly GCA_945860225.1. Taxonomy (GTDB): domain Bacteria; phylum Bacteroidota; class Bacteroidia; order B-17B0; family Aurantibacillaceae; genus UBA4416. Next base: position 21,708 of record CAMAPT010000020.1, read on the forward strand.
ATCTTCAAAACGGGGAGCTGAACGGTGAATAGATACACCATCGTCTTTTTTCATAGTATTGATACCATCAATTGCATCACCTACCACGTTAAACAAACGACCTTTTACTTTATCGCCAATCGGCATTTTGATAGCAGCACCAGTCATTTTAACTTCTGTACCACGGCATAAACCATCAGTACTATCCATAGCAATGGTACGAACCATATCTTCACCTATATGTTTTTGTACTTCAAGAATCAATGGAGTTGAGCCTTCGCGAACAATTTCCAAAGCATCTAAAATACCAGGTAGTTTCCCACCATTTAAATCAAAACTGACGTCCACTACAGGACCAATAACTTGAGCAATTTTACCAACTTGGTTAGACATGTTATATGTATTTTTTAAATTCGGTTGCAAATGTAGGGTTTTAAGTTAAAATTACAAACCCGAAAAACTGTTTTTATATATTATTAAAAAAGGATTTATTCACAATTTAAGATTTTCTATTAACTAATTCGATTGCTAATTCGGGTGGCCTAGCTATCACAGCCTTATAACCATCTATGACAATTGGACGTTCGATTAAAATAGGATTATCTATCAAAATTTGTATCCACTCAATGTCAGTAAAGGCTTTATTCTTAAATTTCTCAATAAACACAGATTCCTTTTTACGGATAATATCTAATGGTTTTAATCCTAATTTATCTAAAATGATTTGTAACTCTTTTTTTGTGGGCACATTCTTCAAATACTCAATAATTTCGATTTCGTATCCTTCGGACTGTAATAATTGTAAAGCGTTTCGACTCTTTCCACAACGGGTGTTGTGTAATATTTGAACTTTTTTCATGAATTTAACTAAAATATGTAGAAAATCAATAATTCAATATATCCTGAATTGCTTTTTCTACTTTGTTAGCATTTGGCAGCATCGTTTTTTCTAAAATAGCATTTAAAGGTATAGCTGGCATATTTTCAGCCCCTAATACCCTGACAGGAGCATCTAATTTCTTAAAACAAGCTTGAGAAATACGAGAAGCTATACTTTGAGCAAAACCATTATACTCAGGCTCTTCCGTTAAAACGATACATTTTCCATGTTTATTCACACTTGTAAATATCATTTCTTCATCTATTGGAGCGATGGTTCTCAAATCAATAATTTCAATCTGACCGTTAAAATTTTTAGCTGCTGTTTTGGCCCAATAAACCCCCATACCATAGGTTACTATCGTTAATGATTTACCAATTTGTATGTTATCTTCAGAAGCTTCTTGCACAATGCGACCTTTACCAAATGGAATAACATAATCTTCGTCAGGTTCAATTGTTTTAGCATCTTCAGTTCCTTTTATTTTACTCCAATACAATCCTTTATGTTCTAACATAACGACGGGATTTGGGTCATAAAAAGCTGATTTCATTAATCCCTTTAAATCAGCGCCTGTGCTTGGATAAGCAATTTTAATCCCCTTGATATTTGCTAAAACACTTTCAACAGAACTTGAATGATAAGGACCTCCGCTACCGTAAGCACCTATAGGAACACGAATAACACAACTTACAGGCCACTTACCATTACTTAGATAACACGACCGACTAACTTCTGTAAACAACTGATTTAGACCCGGCCAAATATAATCAGCAAATTGAACTTCAACTATGGGTTTTAAACCAACGGCACTCATACCTACCGTACTACCAATGATAAATGCTTCCTGAATGGGAGTATTGAATACCCTGTTATCTCCAAAAGTTTGTGCCAAAGTTGCTGCCTCTCTAAACACACCTCCCAAACGCTTCCCTACGTCTTGTCCATAAAGCAATGCCTCAGGATGTTTGTCCATTATTTCTCTGATGGCAAACAAGGCACTATCCACCATTACTGTTTTTTCTTTACCAATTGGTTCTCTATTTCCTTTTTCTTCGGTAATTGGCGTCGGAGCAAAATCATGTAAAAACAAATCCTCCGGGCGAGGATCTTCTTCAGCTAAAGCTTTTTGATATTCAGTATCCACTAATAAAACAGAAGCTTCTTCTATTTTCTTTATTTCTTGATTATCTACTCCTGCAACCAATAATTGATTTCGCAAGCGAGGTAATGGGTCTTTTTTAGCACATTCATCTAAATCATCCCTATACCATTCTTTACGAACTCCTGAGGTATGATGATTTAATAATGGAACTTTAGCATGTATCAGCATTGGTCGGCGTTCCTTACGAATGATCTCTAGGCATTGACGAATTAATTTGTAAGAAGCAACAAAATCTGTTCCATCTACAGAACGGGTTTCCAAACCTTTAAATCCTTTCGCATATTCTGTTATATCTTGTGAACGTATTTCCTTGGCGTGTGCTGAAATATCCCATTCATTGTCTTGTACCAAATATAAGATGGGTAATTTTTTTAAAGTTGCCATTTGAAAAGCCTCAGCAACCTCACCTTCGGTACAACTAGCATCTCCCAGTGAACAAACCGCTACGGGATTAATACCTTCATAATCTTTTTGCAAATTATTTAATTCTAAATATTGTAAACCCATAGCCACACCAGTTGTTGGAATAGCTTGCATACCTGTTGCACTGCTTTGGTGAGGTATTTTAGGCATATCATCTCTTAGTAAACTTGGGTGAGCATAATACGTTCTACCACCTGAAAAAGGATCGTTGCGCTTTGCTAATAACTGAAGCATTAATTCGAAAGGAGACATGCCTATTCCCAACAACATACTATCATCTCTGTAATAAGGACTGACAAAATCCTGTGGCAGTAATTGTAAACCAAGGGCTAACTGAATTGCTTCATGTCCCCTTGATGTAGCATGCACATACTTAGCCGTAATTTCCTTATTAGCTTCATATAATTCTGCCATGCTTTTAGCAGTAAACATAAGTGAATATGCCTTTTTTAATACATCGACTGATATTTTTTCTTTCACTGAATTAGTTTCTAAAATTTTAACTTGCATTTAAAAAGAGATTAGACTAAAAATAATCTACATTATCTGAAAAATAGTTGTAAAATAAAAGAGTGCTTTTATGGATTAAATTTAATAACAATTAAAGTTCAAGCCCTGTATTTAAAGCATCTCTCAAAATAGTAAATCCTTCAACTCCAATAGATAATCGTACTAATGAATTTGTAATACCCCTCATACATCTATCTTCTTCCGGAATTACGGAGTGTGTCATACTTGCCGGATGTTCAATGTAACTAATAACTGAACCTAAACTAACTGCTAATTCCATAGGTGTATCAGGGCGAGCAAAATAATTCATTAATTTCACACCAGCTTCAAAACCACCTTTTACTTCAAAGGAAATCATTGCTCCTCCGTTACGCATTTGCTTATTACAAATTTCATAATGTGGATGACTTGGTAATCCAGGGTACCAAACCTTAGCAATTTTGGGATGTTGTTCTAAAAATTCAGCAATTCTTATAGCTGTATTACATTGATGCTCCATTCTTACCCCCATTTCCTGAATGGTTAAACTATTCAGCCAACTATCAAATGGGGATGGCGTTGGTCCAAAATCTTTATAGACAGGATAAACTTCTTTACTAAAAAATTCAAATGGGCCAATAGCCGCTCCAGCAATAGAAGTAGAGTGGCCACTGACATATTTAGTAAGTGAGTGGATAACTATATCTGCACCCAAACGAAACGGTTGCTGTAAATAAGGCGAACAAAAGGTGTTATCTACAATTAATAAAGCTTCGTGAGCTTCGGTATATTTAGATATTGCTTCAATATCGCACAATTTAAGGGTTGGATTATCAGGTGTTTCAATTAACACAGCACAAACATGAGGATGAGCCTCTAGCGTATTTTTAATATTTTGAGGATCAGTTGCATCGACAAAATAAATATCAATACCAAACCGTTTTTGTAAAAATCTCATTAAAGAATCAGTACAGCCATACACATTACCAACAATAATCCCATCGCCTGGTTGAACAAAACCCATAATAATGGTAGAAATAGCCGCCATACCTGACGCAAAAACTAACGAAGCTATCGTTGGTTTTTTTTCATCATGCTTAAGTGCATTTTCAACAATGTGCTGACACTCCAATTGAAATAAAATTTTTTCTAAATATTCTGTATTAGGATTACCAAGTCTGGTATATATGCGTGCAAAAGGCTTTTCTCCGGAAGGAGAATTACCTACAAAACGGGAAGCTCCATCGGCTACATCTTTAAATTTAAATGTAGATTTTTGATGAATATTAGGCAGCCCTGTTCCTGCACAAATGGCATTAAATTTATCTGAATCGAGTTGTTTTTCACTGACACTAGCATACTTATGCTTGCTATTAATCCATTCTTTCCACCAATAAAAACGATTTACCATATAATTATTTGATATTTTTATTATTTAATAAGAACTCCTTTTTTGTTTATAATAGGAACCGTAACGAAATTAGATTCAACAATTGTTTCTGCTAAAAAAACAAATTTTTTATCAAACAACTGATTATTTAAGGTAAAACTTACCCAATATTCATTACTCAATCCAAAAACATCTTTTGTGATGGGTTCTATAGTCATAAAATCATGTTCCTTAATTTCTTCAAAAAAATGACGTAAAGTACTTGTTTTTTTATGTTCCTCATTAATCAGCCCATAACCGGTAGATGTAATCAAGACGTTTTTAATATTCACATTTTTCAAATTAATCAAATAAACATTGTACTCATCTAGACCATCATGCTCATGCACTATAGCAACTGCTATGTCTTCTACTTCAGGAAAAACAATATCTTTTATCATTTGATTTTTATTTTAAACAATTAAATCTATGTTACAAACTAATCTAGTTTGAAAAAAAATACCCATAAAGAAAGTCAAACTAACCCTAACCTTATGAATCGAAATTGATAACCGCAAGTTAATTTTTTTAGTTGAGCTATCAAAAGAAATCAAAAAAATGAAGAAAAATTTTAAATAAGTCAAAATAGTTATAACCCAAAAAAGCTAGAAAATACAATTCATTTGTATGATAAGGAGTTTTTTCATAATTTTAACAATGGAAATCAATTAAATGATTATTTTCGAAAATCAAAATGATTCATGAAATGATTCAAAATATTAACAATCAATTTGTTATTTTGTTTAATTAGAACTTTTTTTATTAATTATTGTATGCCAATTTATCATCATTTAGGTAATATTCCTCAAAAACGTCACACCGTGTTTAAATCACCAAAAGGCGATTTTTATTACGAACAATTATTTGGCACCGAAGGATTCAGTGGCCACTCATCTTTATTATATCATGCTCATAGGCCAACTCAAGTTAAAGAAATCATTAAGAGTTATTCTGTTGAGCCAAAAATAGCCATTGATAAAAACATTAAATCCTTGTTGTTAAAAGGTTTTGAAATTAAACCTACTGCTGATTTTTTGGAAAGTAGAAAAACTGTTTTGTTAAACAGTGATTGCCAAATTGGATTGGCTGCACCTACAGAAAGTTTAACAACCTATTTCTATAAAAATGCCGATGCCGATGAATTAATTTTTATTCATAAAGGAAAAGGAAAATTAAGAACCTTTATGGGTAATATTCATTTTGAATATGGTGATTATTTGATAATTCCTAGAGGAATGATTTATCAAATTGAATTCGAATCTTCTGATAATCGTTTGTTTTATGTAGAATCCTATGCTCCCTACTATACCCCTAAGCGTTACAAAAGCTCATCTGGACAATTATTAGAGCATTCTCCATTTTGCGAACGTGATTTTAAATTACCTACTGAACTAGAAACTCACGATGAAAAAGGAGATTTTATAGTAAAAATAAAAAAAGAAGGAATGATTCATGAGGTAGTTTATGCTACCCATCCATTTGATGTTATAGGATGGGACGGTTATAATTTCCCATACGGCTTCAGTATTCATAATTTTGAACCTATCACAGGAAGAGTGCATCAACCACCACCTGTTCACCAAACTTTCGAAACCTCAACATTTGTTGTATGCTCATTTGTTCCGCGATTATATGATTATCACCCAGAGTCTATTCCAGCTCCATATAATCATAGTAATATAGATAGTGATGAAGTATTGTATTATGTTGACGGTGATTTTATGAGCCGAAATAATATTGAACAAGGACACATCACTTTGCATCCAAAAGGCATTCCTCACGGACCAGCTCCTGGGGCAATGGAACGTAGTATAGGTCAAACCGTTACTCAGGAATTAGCAGTGATGGTGGATACTTTCAGACCATTAAAAGTAACTGAAGATGCTATGGGAATTGATGATGGTAAATATTATAAAAGTTGGGTAGAGTAATAATTTAACAACTGATATATCAATAAATAGATAAAAAACAAAACATATAAACATAAGTCAATAATCGAATTGACTATTTAACAAATCAATATAATTATGGCAAAAGAAGTTAAAAACGTAGAATACGGATTAGAAAAAATATTTGAAGGAGCTCAAGATTTTCTACCATTATTAGGAACTGACTATGTAGAATTTTATGTTGGGAACGCAAAACAATCTGCGCACTTTTATAAAACCGCCTTTGGTTTTCAATCTTTCGCATACGCTGGATTAGAAACAGGTTTAAAAGACAGAGTATCGTATGTGCTTAAGCAAGGTAAAATTCGTTTAGTTCTAACTACAGCTTTAAAAAGTGACTCTCCTATTGGCGAACATGTAAAAAAACATGGTGATGGGGTAAAAGTAATTGCATTGTGGGTAGAAGACGCTCGTAAATCGTTTGAAGAAACAGTTAAACGTGGTGCCAAACCTTATATGGAGCCTACTATAGAAAAAGATGAACATGGAGAGGTTGTTCGTGCTGGAATTTATACTTATGGCGAAACCGTTCATATGTTTGTTGAACGCAAAAATTATAAAGGTGATTTTTTGCCAGGATTTAAGGAATGGAAAAGCGACTATAATCCAACACCAGTTGGACTAAAATTTATTGATCACATGGTAGGAAATGTTGGTTGGAATCAAATGAATACTTGGGTTAAATGGTACGAAGATGTAATGGGATTTGTTAATTTCTTGTCTTTTGATGACAAACAAATTCATACAGAATACTCAGCCTTAATGAGTAAAGTCATGAGTAATGGTAATGGACGAATCAAATTTCCTATTAATGAGCCTGCAGAAGGAAAGAAAAGATCTCAAATTGAAGAATACTTAGATTTTTATGAAGATGCTGGAGTGCAACATTTGGCGGTAGCTACTGATGATATTATTAAATCTGTATCTGAACTAAAAGCTCGTGGTGTTGAATTTTTACCTCCTCCTCCACAAGCATATTATGATGAAATACCTGCCCGTTTAGGTGTTCATAGAGACATGATGAAAGAAGATATTAAAGAGCTTCAAAAATTATCGATATTAGTAGATGCTGATGAAGAGGGATATTTATTGCAAATTTTCACAAAACCTGTAGAAGATCGTCCTACTTTGTTTTTCGAGATTATTCAGCGTATGGGAGCTAAAGGATTTGGAGCAGGAAATTTCAAGGCGTTATTCGAATCTATTGAAAGAGAACAAGCTTTAAGAGGTACATTATAGTTCTGTTCGTTAATTTTTTAACAAAAAAAATCCCGGAAATTTTATCCGGGATTTTTTTTGTATGAAACGTTAAGAAATAAAACTCATGACACTATTAAAAAAAGCCTCGGGTTGTTCTGCATGAACCCAATGACCACTATTAGAAATAGTCAAAATTTGTACATTAGTGAAACGTAATTCGATGTCTTTTATATCTTGCTGATTGATGTAATCTGATTTTTCTCCTCTAATGAATAAAGTATTTGAATTACTTTTAAATTCAGGCACACTTACACTGACATTATTGTAATTTTCGGTAATCGTTTTTAAATTAAAACGCCAATCCATTTGTTTAGTATCATCTTCTTTCCAATAAATATTTTTTAATAAAAATTGTTTTGTGCCAAAATCGGAAATATATTGATTTAAAATATGTTCTGCTTCTTTTCGTGTATTAATTTCAGAAAAATCTACCGCATTTAAAGCTTTTAAAACAGCATCATGATGGGGTTCATAAGCTCGAGGAGCTATATCAGCAATCACTAACTTATCTGCAATACTAGGATACAGCTCTTCGAAAAAAAGAACCGTTTTACCTCCCATACTATGCCCTAATAAAATAACATTCTCTAATTGATGGGTATCTAAAAACTCTTTTAAATCTTGGGCCATAGATTGATAATCCCAAATATTACTATGTGGAGATAATCCATGGTTTCGCTGATCGATTGCAAAAACCTTAAATCCATGTTCGCCAAATCTTTTTGCCAAACTATTCCAATTATCACTTTGTCCAAATAATCCATGTAAGATTAACAAAGGTTGTCCATTTCCGTACTCTCTGTATGCTAGTTCCATTCTAATTTTTACACTTAATTTTCTATAAAAATAACATCATAAATAATCCGTTTAACAATTTTCTAATCTTCAATGTTTAAAATCAATTTTCTTAACATATTCAAAGCAGTCGTAGCCGTCATGTGAATATTTCTAAGCCTATTATCCCCAAAAATAAATTTTTTAGAAATAGTTTTTTTACCGTCAGAAACCGCAATCCAAGTTGTACCTACCGGTTTTTCAGAAGTAGCACCTCCTGGTCCCGCAATACCAGAAACAGCAATTGCCACATTCGCATTTAAGACTACTAATGTTTCCTTAACCATGGCTTCTACACACTCCTTGCTAACCGCACCTTGTTCAAGGAATATTGAATTATCAACTTTTAATAACGCATTTTTAAATTCATTTTGATAGGGTACAATACATCCATTATAATAAGCGGAACTTCCAGAAATGCTGGTAACTAAATGAGAAATATAACCTCCTGTACAACTCTCAGATAATCCTAATTTTAAACCTTTTTCAAGTAATAATTTACCCAAAATTTCTTCTATTTTTGGTTGCTCTTTCCCGTATTCCTCATATCCATAAATATATTTATCAATCTGAGGCTTCAATTTTTCAATTTCCTCATCAATTTTCCGAATCAATTCTAATTCATCTCTCCCGTTTGCCGATAATCTTAGCCTCACCATACCGGGAGATGGTAAATAGGCTAACCCTATCCCCTTTTCATGTAAAGCATCTTCCCAATCAGAAATTAATTCAGCCAAAAAACTTTCTCCAATTCCTTGGGTTAAAATAGTTTTATGATGAATAAATGGCAACTCAAATCTTTTTTTTATTTCCGGTATAACATCGTTCAGCAGCATGGCCTGCATTTCGTAAGGTACACCTGGCATCGACACATAAATCGTATTATTTTTTTCCATCCACATACCCGGAGCGGTTCCATTTTTATTTCTAATAACCAAACTACCTTGTGGCACCTCCGCTTGTCTTCGATTTAAGTCCGTTAAATCTCTATTTTTTTTCGCAAAAATTGCAGTAACATCCTGCAACACGTCTTCATCAATTACCAGATGTGTTTCAAAATATTCGCAAAACGTTTTTTTAGTAATATCATCCTTAGTTGGACCAAGTCCACCTGTAATTAAAACTATATTTGCTCTGTTTGAAGCATCCTCAAATGCTTTTATAATATCATTCCGATTATCAGCCACAGAACTCATGTGAACGACACTAACCCCTATCATATTCAGTTGCTGAGCCATCCAAACCGAATTGGTGTTTATAATTTGGCCGATTAATATTTCATTACCAATGGTTAAAATTTCTGCGTTCATTGTATATTTGACTGATTTTTTGATGAAAGTATAAAATTATAAAAATAATAACTCAACATTCGCTAATACTCACTTAATAACCTAATATCTAAATTTAAAATACAATGACTTTAAAACCATTATTACTTTCCCTAGTCGCATGTACAGGGTTAACATTAAACGCTCAAAATCTGAATGGCTTACTCAATAAAGCCAAAGAAGCCGCCATTACAAATTCTACTTCTATTATTGATGCCGCGAAAACTAATACAACAGCGGCCAAAGTAATTAATAAGGCCGAAAACATTTTAGGAACTACACCTACTGCACCAGCCTTAACTAACGATGAAGTTATTAACGGGTTAAAAGAAGCATTAACCGTAGGAACAAATAATTCATCTAATACGGCGGCAAAACTAGATGGATACTTAAAAAACGAAAAACTTTTTATTCCTTGGCCAGATGAAGCAAAAGATATGAAAGCCAAATTAATTAAAATGGGGATGCAGAAAAAAGTCACTGAATTTGAAACATCTTTAAATAGAGCAGCCGAAGAAGCTGCCAAAAAAGCAGCACCTGTATTTATTGATGCTATTACCAACATGACTATCAGCGATGGGTTTTCGATTCTAAATGGTAGCGACTCATCAGCCACCCATTATTTACGTGAAAAAACATTTTCACCATTAAAAGAAAAATTTGTGCCGGTTGTAAAAGAGGCAATCACTAAAGTAAAAGTAACCAGCTATTGGACCCCTTTGGCTACGGCCTATAACAAGTTACCGGGTGTAAAAAAACAAAATCCAAATTTAGATGAATACGTTTGTATTAAGGCGATTAACGGATTAATGACTTTGATATTAGAAGAAGAATCTAAAATCAGAAAAGACCCAATGGCTCGTGTAACAGATACATTAAAAAAAGTGTTTGGTTATAAAAAATAATATTCTTTTCGTTTTATTAAAGCCATTTGTGACAATACAAATGGCTTTTTTATTTCACTAATTCTACCTTTGAACAAATACAACAAAGAAATATGACCTTAAAAGAACGATACTCTAGTATAATAAATTACTTCCGAACAAATGTTCCTATAGCTGAAACAGAACTTCATTATACAAATCCATTTGAATTATTAGTAGCTGTTATTTTATCGGCTCAATGCACAGACAAACGCATTAACCAAGTAACCCCAAAATTATTTAAAGACTTTCCTACTGCAGAGTCTTTAGCGGCCTCTGATTCTGATACTATTTTCAACTATATACGAAGTGTAAGTTATCCTAATAATAAAGCCAAACATTTGGTTAATATGGCCAATATGCTATTAAAGGATTATCATAGTAACATACCAAGTGAAATTAACGAATTGGTTAAATTACCTGGCGTAGGAAGAAAAACAGCTAATGTAGTAGCTTCTGTAATCTACCATAAACCTGCTATGGCCGTTGACACACATGTTTTCAGAGTTTCTAACAGATTAGGTTTAACCAAAGCAAAAACACCGTTGCAAAGTGAGCAACAATTGATTAAGCATATTCCAAAACAATATGTAGCTACAGCCCACCATTGGTTAATTCTGCATGGTAGATATACTTGTTTAGCTAGACAACCAAAGTGCGAAACTTGTGCATTAACTTCTTGGTGTCAGTATTTTCAAACTAAAATCATAAACAAAAATGCACCTCATTCGTTATCGTCTAAAAAATTAATCATGGATAAATCAACTACAATTAACAAAAAAGAAACCATAAAAAAAGTTTCAAATACAAAAGAAACAAAGGCTAAAACTGAAGCTTCTGTTAAAAAAACAACTATTCAAAAAGAACCAAAAAAAATAGCGCAAAAAGCAGAAAACAAATTTGTAGCTCATAGCACTTCTATTAAAATTGGTAATAAAGCACCAGATTTTTCTGCTAAAAATCAAAATGGAGAAACAATTTCTTTAAATGATTTTAAAGGTAAAAATATTGTATTGTACTTCTATCCAAAAGATAACACTCCTGGATGTACCTTGGAAGCCTGCAGTTTAAAAGATGAATACCAATATTTAACCAAACAAAATTACATCGTATTAGGCGTAAGTGCAGACGATGAAAAAATGCATAAAAAATTTGCCGAAAAATACGAATTACCATTTTCTTTATTAGCCGACACAAATTTAACGATCATAAAGGCTTACGATGTTTGGGGTAAAAAACAATTTATGGGTAAAATTTTTGATGGCATCATTCGAACAACTTTTATAATCGATGAAAAAGGGACAATTTCTCATATTATAACAGATGTGAAAACAAAAGAGCATGGAAAACAAATCCTAGGCTTATAATTACTTAAAAACACATATAATTCTGACATTTAACCAAAAATCATTATCAAATGATGTAAATTGATCCAAAAATAAATGAATACACAATCATTCAAATGACATTAATACACATCGGTAAACCCTTTATTTTTATCAACATTTGTTAGTAAAATCATATACTCTAATCTATTAAAACACCAATAAAATCGGTATATTTAAAGATTATTAAACAAAACTGATACTAACAACATTTATGGAAGAAACAACAGCCACTGAAAAAGCAAATTATGGCGCCGATAATATACAGGTCTTAGAAGGTTTAGAAGCCGTAAGAAAGAGACCTGCCATGTATATTGGAGATATTGGAGTAAAAGGATTACATCACTTGGTATATGAAGTGGTTGATAATTCCATTGATGAAGCTTTAGCTGGGCATTGTAACGAAATTACAGTTACTATTCTAGAAAATAATTCCATCAGAGTAAAAGATAATGGTCGTGGTATTCCTACAGGTATTCACCCAAAATTAGGTGTTAGTGCCTTGGAAGTTGTAATGACGGTTTTACATGCTGGTGGAAAATTTGACAAAGATACCTACAAGGTTTCTGGTGGATTACATGGCGTTGGTGTAAGTTGTGTAAATGCCCTATCCGATCTTCTAGTGGCCGAGGTTCATAGAGATGGAAAAATCACCAAACAAGAATTCTCTAAAGGCAAGCCTTTATATGCGGCTAAGGAGATTGGAACTACAGAAGACAGAGGTACTATTGTGACTTTTACACCTGACTTAAGCATATTTACAATTGGAGAATACAACTATGCTACTTTGGGAAATAGGATGAGAGAATTGGCCTTTCTTAATAAAGGTATTTCTATTTTACTAGTTGATGATCGGAATAAAAATGAACAAGGAATTTCATATAACGAAACCTTTCACAGTGATGGTGGGCTAAAAGAATTTGTTCAATACATTGACGGTGGAAAAGAAAAATTAATGGATGATGTCATTCATATTGAAGGTGAAAAAGGAGGTATTCCGGTTGAAGTGGCCATGTTATACAATAATTCTTACAGCGAAAGCATTCAGAGTTACGTAAACAACATTAATACACATGAGGGCGGAACTCATTTATCTGGTTTTAGAAGAGGTTTAACCCGTACTTTAAAAAATTACGCGGAAAAAAACGGTCTTTTCAAAAATATAAAATTCGAAATTAGTGGGGATGATTTTAGAGAAGGATTAACAGCTGTTGTATCTGTAAAAGTTCAGGAACCTCAATTTGAAGGACAAACAAAAACTAAACTAGGGAACAATGAAGTTATAGGAGCCGTTGATCAAGCAATCAGCGAGGCACTCAGCAATTATTTGGAAGAACATCCTAAGCAAGCTCGAATGATTGTGGACAAAGTAGTACTAGCAGCCACAGCTCGTCATGCCGCTCGTAAAGCTCGCGAAATGGTTCAGCGTAAATCGGTTATGTCTGGTTCTGGTTTACCAGGTAAATTGGCCGATTGTGCCAATAATGATCCTTTAGCTTGTGAATTGTTTTTAGTTGAAGGGGATTCTGCTGGTGGAACTGCTAAACAAGGGCGTAACCGTGATTTTCAGGCCATCCTTCCTTTACGAGGAAAAATTTTAAATGTTGAAAAAGCATTAGAATATAAAATATACGAAAACGAAGAAATCAAAAATATCTTCACTGCACTTGGTGTATTTAGAGGAACAAAAGAAGATGACCGAGCATTGAATATGGATAAGCTCCGTTATCATAAAGTCGTTATTATGTGTGATGCTGATGTTGACGGTTCTCATATTACCACTTTAATTTTAACTTTTTTCTTTCGTCATATGCGTGAATTAGTAGAAAAAGGTCATGTGTACATTGCTACTCCACCCTTATATTTAGTAAAAAAAGGGAAAGACCAAGTATATTGTTGGAATGAAACAGACCGAGCTGAACAAGTTAAAATTTTAGGTGGAGACAAACCAGAAAGTGTGAATATTCAACGTTACAAAGGTTTAGGTGAAATGAATGCCGTTCAATTATGGGAAACTACGCTTAATCCTGAAACCCGCACTTTAAGGCAAGTTTCTATTGATAGTGCCGCAGAAGCCGACCGTGTTTTTGCCATGTTAATGGGAGATGAAGTTCCTCCTCGTAGAGAGTTCATTGAACAAAATGCAAAATATGCAAAAATTGATGCTTAATTAAAGCATATTACAATGGTAATTTATTTATCATATAGCTTTATAAAATCATTTTAAAAGAATAGAATAAAAATAATTATAAAACACAAAACAGACAGAAAATGACAAAAGTATCAGTTATCGGCGCTGGGAATGTAGGCGCAACTTGTGCAGAATATATTGCACAAAGAAGAATTGCAAGCGAAGTTGTAATTTTAGACATCAAAGAAAATTTCGCTGAAGGTAAGGCATTAGATTTAATGCAAACAGCATCATTAAATGGTTTTAATACACGCATTTCAGGAAGCACAAATGATTATGCAAAAACTGCCGGAAGCGATGTTGTAGTAGTTACTTCAGGTATTCCACGTAAACCAGGAATGACTCGCGAAGAATTAATCGGTATCAATGCAGGAATTGTGAAAACTGTAACTGAAAATGTTTTAAAACATTCTCCAAATGCAGTTATCATTATTGTATCTAATCCAATGGATACAATGACTTATTTAGCATTGAAAGGAAGTAAATTACCAAAAAACCGTATCATTGGTATGGGTGGTGCCTTGGATAGCGCTCGTTTCAACTGCTACTTATCTCAAGCATTAAACGCACCTTCAAGTGATGTTCAAGGTGTTGTTATTGGTGGACATGGCGATACAACTATGATTCCATTAACTCGTTTGGCAACCTACAATGGGGTTCCAGTTTCTCAAACTTTAAATGCTGAAACTTTGAAAAAAGTTGCAGCAGACACTATGGTTGGTGGCGCAACATTAACTGGTATGTTAGGCACATCTGCATGGTATGCTCCAGGAGCCGCTGTTGCAACTATTGTTGACAGCATTTTAAATGATCAGAAAAAATTAATTCCTTGCAGTGTATTATTAGAGGGAGAATATGGTCAATCTGATATTTGTCTTGGGGTTCCAGTAATTATTGGAAAAAATGGTTGGGAAAAAATCGTTGATTTTAATTTAAATGATGAGGAAAAAGCTTTATTTGCTAAAAGTGCAGATGCTGTTAGAAATATGAACAGCGTATTGAGTGCGGCAACTGCTTAATTCAATTGTTATGATATTAACCCCCGAATACAAAGATATTCGGGGGTTTTATTTTTATTGAGAATTTTGCTTTTAGGAATACTTTCGTGATATATCACCAATCACTTAGATTAAATAATAACATTATTATAATCTTCAAAACAACCTTAAGTTAATTAAATTGAAATAATTCTAATCATGTCAGAATTAACAATTTTACATTTTAATTCCTCTATATTTTAAGCTATATTCACAAAAACCATGTCAATATTTAAAACCATCCTTTCAATTATAACTATTATCATAATTATTTCAATTTTTATGTCATTCAGTATACGAAAAAAAACAGAGCGTCAATTATATCGTCTAGTGAAGCAATTTGATGACTTTGAAATTAGATATTATCCCAAATCAATTATGGCTACTGTTACATCTAACACCGAAACATATATGGATAATAGTAATTCAAACTTCAGACGATTGGCCGGTTACATTTTCGGGAACAATAATCGCGAAGATAAAATATCAATGACAGCCCCTGTACATATGCAAAAAAAGGGCAATAAAAATGAGATGAGTTTTGTTATGCCATCACAATATAAAATGGAACAATTACCTACTCCAAGGGACTCATCCATTAAGCTGCATTATTCTGAAGAGGGTTATTATGCTGCTATAAAATTCGGAGGTTATGCGAATAATCGTATAATCGAAAATAAAGAAGAACAGTTAAAAAAACTTATAGAACAAAAAGGATATGAAATAATAGGATTATTCCATTTTTTAGGCTACAATGCTCCTTGGGATTTTTTAAATCGCGAAAACGAAATATTAGTAAAAATTACATTTCAAGAAGAATAAATGTATCCCCCTAAATAATATTTATTTAATCAACTTCATTTCATTCAATAAATATCCTGCTCCTGCAAATTTATCTATAATAAAAAGCGTGTAGCGAACATCCAAAACAATATTTCTACACTGATTAGGATTATACATAATATCACTCATCGTGCCTTCCCAATTTCTATCGAAATTAGTTCCGATTAGTTGCCCTTTAGCATTGAATACCGGACTTCCGCTATTACCGCCTGTTGTATGATTACTAGCCGTAAAAGCAACAGGCATTTTACCATTCTTGTCAGTATAACGACCAAAATCTTTTTTAAGATATAGCTCTTTCAATCTGGCAGGTACTGTAAATTCTTCATGCCCTTCAACTTCTTTTTCCATAGTTCCATCTAAGGTAGTGGCATAATGATATTCTACCCCATCTTTTGGCTTGTAATTATTTACTTTCCCGTAAGCAATTCGTAAAGTTGAATTAGCGTCCGGGTAAAATTTCTTATTCTTAAATACTTCTTTTTGACCTTGCACATACAACTTCTGTAATTCGTTAATTTCTCGTTCGTCGTATTGAAACTGAGGAAAAACAGAAGTATTGTAATATTTCAATATAGCATTCGTAATGTACAAAACGGGATCTTTTTCATATAATGAGGCATTTTTTTCAAAATCATTCAACATAGATTCAGTTTTATCTCTATCAACAAAATTTGTATTGGCATATAAAAATTCTGTCATTTTTTTAACATCATTATTGTGTGACACAATGAAAGAATCCAATACATAAGGCCTATTATTTGCTTGTACCCCTTTAACATACTCATTAAGCATAGCTTCACATATCTTAATATCTGTTGATTTATTATAATTCTTATAATATCCCATTTTTTTATATTCAGCTATGGTTTTATCGAATGTATTTGACAATCCTTTTTGCTTTTTGTACAATTCATTAAACAAGGTGTTATAATTACGAGCATAAGCGAATGCATCAATTGCCATTAGACACTCATTATAATAATCAACTTGTTTATTTAGTATCTTATATTCACCATATACTTTTTGTAATTCAGAAAACAAATGACCATACTTCTCTTTTTTTATAGGATTACCATTAATGGATTCGCTGAATTGCTGTTCAAAGAATTGTTTTTTAGTTAGAGCGTCATATTTTTTCAATCCATTCATTTCACCCATCCATTTTTTATAATAATTGGCTATACTGGCATATTTACTAGCATAAGCAATCCTTACGGCGTCATTCTGCAACATATCTTGGTTCATTATCTTTAATCTTTTTTCTCGTAACGATACCTTTAAAGGATCGCTTTCATTCATAATCATATCCACCGCATAACTAGACAGGTATTCCTGAGTGCGGCCCGGAAATCCATAAACCATAGTAAAATCATCTTTTTTGTACCCTTTTAGAGAAATAGGAATCACATGTTTAGGTTTGTATGGAACATTTTCGGAACTATATTCTGCCGGTTTGTTATCCTTATTGGCATAAATTCGGAATACTGAAAAATCAGCATTGTGTCTTGGCCACATCCAATTGTCTGTTTCTCCTCCAAAACGCCCAATTGATGACGGAGGTGCTCCTACCATGCGAACATCTTTAAATGTTTCAACAACAAATAAATAATACTCATTTCCATAAAAAAATGGGCGGATAAAAGATTCGTAATGGGTGCCTGCTATTGACTCTTTTTCAATTTGTTTGATGTTTGCTTTAGTAATTGAATCCCTTTTCGATTCTGTAATTGTCATCGAAACTCCTTTTAATACTCTATCAGTTACATCCTCAATACGTTGAATAATGGTTGCATTTAAATTAGGAGTGTAAACTTCTTCATTTTTATTCATTGCCCAAAAACCTTTGGTCAAATAATCTTTCTCAACGGTACTATGATAAGCAATAGCAGAGTAACCACAATGGTGGTTCGTTAAAATTAAACCTTGATCAGAAATAATTTCTGCAGTACAGCCACCTGCAAACTGCACAATAGCGTCTTTAAGACTAGATTTGTTAACACTATATATTTGCTCTGCTGACAATTTTAAGCCATTTTTTTTCATGTCATTAATATTCAGTGCATTTAAAAGTTGTGGCAACCACATACCTTCATCAGCTTTAACTATTAAAGTGATTAATAATGTAAAGGCTAAAAAGATGTTTTTCATTAGAAGTAGATATTTATTATTATTTATTTTTTGATATAATTCTCAATTTTTAAGACTAAATTTAAGAAAACCCAAGTCACGAATATAGCAATCTTTAAACAGGGAATTATTTGATTTACAATTAGAATTTAAACTTATCGTGTTAATACCTAAAAGGCAGTAAAGTTAAATACTACATTGTTTGGATCACTTCCTTCATAATTAAACTCATTTTAGGTTCAGCTAATGAAGCAACATATTGAACCTCTTCATGCGTTATTTCAACTATTTTTCCTTCAGCACCCAAATCAGTAATTATACTTATTCCAAAAACCTTCATACCCGAATGTTTAGCTACTATTACTTCAGGGACTGTGCTCATGCCAACAGCATCGGCTCCGATTCGCGATAAATACCTATACTCTGCCGGCGTTTCAAAACAAGGCCCTGTTAATCCTGCATAGCATCCTTGACTAACCTTAATTCCATTTTTATTAGCAATTTGTATTGCACTAGCAATCATTTTTTTATCATAAACCTCGCTCATATCAGGAAAACGAGGTCCTAATTCTGGTATATTTCTACCTATTAATGGATTAGTTGGAAATAAATTAATATGATCGTTGATAATCATAATTTCCCCTATTTCGAAACTAGGATTCATCCCGCCACTAGCATTTGAAACACATAAAGAATGAACACCGAGTGCTTTCATAACTCTCACTGGGAATGCAATTTGCAACATGGTATATCCTTCATAAAAATGAAATCTACCCTGCATAGCTACCACCTTTTTACCGCCAAGTTCCCCAAAAATTAATTTGCCAGAATGCCCCTCAACGGTACTTACTGCGAAGTTGGGAATATCTTCATAGGGAATCACAAACTCAGCATTAATTTCCTTTACCAATCCTCCTAAACCTGTACCTAAAATAATGCCTATCTCAGGCTTAAAATGATTCGTTTTATTAAGAATACTTTTGGTGGTGAAATTTATTTGTTCTAACATAATCCGTAATTGTTTCATTAAATTCTTGCGACTTATCTCTGAAATCGACCTCAATAGGAAGGATATAAAGAGGCATATTTATAGTTATAGACTCCAAATCCGGCATCTTTAAACGCATGGCATCTTTTTCAGTAGTCACAATAATTTTATTTTCTTCCTTAATGGCATCAAATTCTGCTTTGATACGAATTAAATCATTGGTAGTAAATTGGTAATGATCTGGATATTGTACATGTTTAACCTCTGATGCATATTCCTTAAGGTACGTTACCATAGGTTGAGGATTTCCAATGCCAGTAAAAACAAGAATATGATAACGATATAAATCATTAAGTGTATCAATTATTTCTTGATGATTTTGAAAACCGATTAATTCACCATACTTAAGCCAAGAAAAAAATATTTTTTGGTGAGCCAATGGCTTTAAATCTTTGGTTATATGTTTAATATCTATTGAGGTTGCACTGTAAGGCATTTTACTTATAATAATTATATCAGCCCTATTGATGCCCACATTAGATTCTCTTAGTGTGCCCGCAGGCAACAAACTATCATATATATATAGATTAGAATAATCACTAATTACTATTTTCAGTTCGCTATTGAGCGCGCGATGCTGAAAGGCATCATCTAAAATGATAACTTGAGGAGGTTGAGGAAATTTCAATATTTGTTGAACTCCGTTTACTCTATTGGCATCAACGCAAACATCTAATTCAGGATTTTTGGTTATATATTGTAATGGTTCATCACCTATGTCAAATACGGTACTATTTTTCACTGCGCGAATGAATCCTGAAGTTTTTCGTTTGTATCCTCTACTTAAAAGGGCTAATTTAAATTGTGGAGATAAAAGCTTCACTAAATACTCTACATGTGGAGTTTTTCCTGTTCCACCAACAGCTAAATTTCCTACGCAAATCGTATGAATATCAAAAGACTTTGATTTCAAAATATTCCAATCGTATAAGGCATTACGAATTGAAGTAACAACTCCATAAATGGCAGCAAAAGGTGAAAAAACTATTTTTTTTAAAGTCACTTCGTTGGTTTATTAGTGGTGAAATTACTCGGTTTTTATTAAAAAAGAAAATCTTTTACTGAATCCTACCAATAAACTAACTACCTAAATAGAGAAATATGACCTTGACGGGTAATTTTTTTCTCTGTATTTTTTTGAATAGCATCTAAACGGTACACGTAAACATCATCCGGGCATGGATTTCCTTTATATTTCCCATCCCATTTTCCACCAACGGTATTAGAGACGTATACAATATTGCCCCAACGATCAAAAACGGTGAGTGAAAAATACGAGTACTCGCATTGAAATAATGGACAAAACAAATCGTTCTTTTCATCATCATTGGGCGAAAAACTATTTGGTATATATAGGTCGCATTCACAATTTTTAAACTTAACCCAAACACTATCGGTATTTGCCCCACATTCAGGAGATATACTTTTAACCCAATAAGGACCTTCTTTTGATATGTGAATACTTGAAGAAAAAGCCCCGGTATTCCAATATAACTTTACATTATCCGGAACTATTTTCATAGATATGATTTTATTTGTCTCATTTTCACAAAACTGTAATTCTGAACCAAAATTAGGCAGAGCATGATTAGCCTGTTTTATACGAAAAGTATCTATAAAATAACAGCCTTTATTACTGGCTTTAACCCAATATAATCCAGGTTTGTCAAACTTACATTGATTTAATGTTTCTCCTGTCATCCACAAATACTGATAATTGAAATTTTTCATTTTTATCGCTACAGAACCTTTGCAGATGAAGGTATCTCTCACCGATATTTTTGGTTTATCATTTATCACTAAATAAGTACTATCTACAAGTTTATCTTTACCATCAGAAATTGTCACTATATGCAATCCATCATGTTTAATATATATTTGTTTGGCATGCACTACTATTGCCTTTGGAGTTAACCAACTATATGTTGCTGAAATTGGAATTTTGTTTTCAGAAAATTTTAATAAAAATGAATCTCCACTACATATAAAGGTTGTATCAGGTAACTGATTTAATGCTTTTATTTGAGCTGTTCCTTCAAAAACAAACATTATGAACAAGATAAAAAATATGTGTGTTTTATTTTTCAATGGTTACTTATAAATCTACTCTTCCTAAATTAGGTTACTAATTTTTCCAGTTATTTAAATTTGTAAAGAAATTGTTATTATAGTTCCGCGTCCTGTTTCAGATACATCTGACTTGTCTTTTATTTCAACTTTTTGTTGTTTACCTGTTAGTTTTGTATTAAGCTCCAAAATATTTTCAATTGTTTTAGTGCCTAGCGATTTATGTCCTGCCTTAGCATTTTGCTTTGCCTTATTAAATCCTATTCCATCGTCTTCAATTATTATCAATAAACTTTTACTGGTGTCTTTTTTAAAATGAATATGTAGTGTACCGTGTTCGTGTTTTGGTAAAATGCCATGTAAAATAGAATTTTCGACATAAGGCTGAATAATCATATTCGGAATTTTAATTTCCAATGTATTTATATCGGAATCTACCTCTATTTTGAAATCAAATTTGCCTTTAAATCGTTCTTTTTCTAAATCTAAATAATAATTTAATCGAGTCAATTCTTCGTGCAGGGTAATTTCACTTTGTGAGGCTTTTTCAATTATCATTCGGATTAATCTAGAAAACTTCGCTAAATATTCACTTGCTTTTAATGAATCATTCGAATGAATATAATTTTGAATAGATGTTAATGAATTAAATATAAAATGTGGGCTCATCAACGAATTCATGGCCTGATGTTTTAATAAATTAACTTGTCTATCTTCTTGAGCTCTCTGCATGACTTTTAAACGAACTCTTTTAACCCAAATAAAAACAATGGTTATCATTAAAATAATTCCAATTAGAATGATAGTTAAAATAAACCAAATAGTTTGCGTGAAAGGAATTTCTTTTTGTATGAAAATAGTTGTTGGTACGGACCAATTTATACCATCGTAGGAACAAATAATATCTAATTGATGATTTCCTCCATCTATAGCCGTCAGATGAATTTGTCTGTTATCTAAATTGAACCAACGAGTATTATATCTATATCGATAAAATTGCTTGTTGGGTTTTGCATATAATGGACTAGAAAAATTAATCGTTACATCAGATTGATTTGGGGACAATCTCAACTGATTATTTTCAAAATCTATCGCTTTGCCATTTGACTCAATTGTTGTTATATATGCTCTGTTTGGCATTTTAATATTCATTAACAAATCCTCCAAACTACAAATGGTAATACCTTTATCTGTACAAATGGCACAATGACTCCCTTGAAACACTATATCGTTAATAGTATTTGACAATAAGCCATTTGATTTATTGTATATGAAAATCGGATTAAATTTCAAGTCACAAATAAATAAACCATCTAATGTGGCTAACCAAATTTTATTTTGATATGTTTTTATTTTCTTCACCGTTGTTAACGGATAATTACCAACCTGTTGAATTAAAGTTGAATCTTCCAAAACAGTAATCCCATTTTCATGAGCTAAATAGATTTTATTATTAAAACTGCTTATGTGATTTACATAAAAATTAAATGCTGGATGATTGTAACTAGTATAAGTTTTTGTTGAAAATGAATAACGACTTAGTCCGTCTGAAGTTCCAATTAGCAATCCATTGGAAGACTCATACAAAGCATTAATTTTTGTTCGATAATCTGGAAATGAAATAAGCGTGTCGCTAATGTTATATTTATCTAAAGATTGTTTAATCGTTTGATATAAATTACCTTGCCGGTCGGCGAGGTAAGCAGCCGACGGATTTTTAGAATAACTAAACAAACGTGAATCGAGTGGTTTAAAATGAAAAAATGATTTACCTATTAAAAACTCTTTTTCTTGACTATTTATTGAACCCGTCTTAGCATAAAGAACAGAATTACCATAAGGGTAAATACCATAAATGGTTTCATTAAATAAATCGTCAGGAGAAACTACAACCTGGGCTTGGTGGTTCATTCTATCATAAATAAACAGCCCATTATTAGTACCTACGAGTAGATGATTATTTACAAAAGCGGCATTTAAAACTGTTAAGATTTTTCTGTTAGATGCGAACGAAATATTTTGAAATTTAGGATTTTGTATAAAGTAAACCCCATCATTAAAAGTCCCTATCCATATATGGTCATCCGCATCCTTATATAAACAATTAATCAGAACTTTATCAATCCCCAATAAATCAAACGCATCATAAAGAACATTGTTCTCAATAAGATACAAATTATCATCAGGCGTATTGGTAAACCAAATTCTGTTGAATTTATCGACAACTAATTTATTTATTTCGGTAACTCCGCTCGTATTAAAAAAGTTGCTTGTTTTTTGTGTTTGAATCGAAATAGTTTGAACACTAACACTATCCTTCATGCATAGTATCTTATTATTACTACCCATGTAAATATTTCCCGATTCATCTTCAGTAATCACATATATGGGTTCATTGCCTATCAAATCAATTTTTATTTGTTTTCCATCCTTGAATTCATACAATCCATTGCTTCTTCCAACTAAAATTTGTTGTTGAGAAGTTTTATAAATGGCAAAAGCCCGATTCTCTTTTTCTTTTTTCTTAACTTCATCATCAGACTGATGACCATTTTTAAGATTAATAACCGAAACTGAATTTTGAAAATTAAGGGAATAGGCATACTGATCTTTTAAAATAAGCTCATCTGTAGCCTGATTAAATTTTAATTGCTTAATAATAGTAGCTTCAGTCTTTTTTTTGAAATACTCGTAAATACCTTCCCGTTGAGTTACAATAAGTAAATTATTTTCTTGATTAAACCCTATATTCCTAATACTATTAGACTTAAGAGTTTTAGGTTTTATTTTTTCAAATTTATACCCATCAAATTCATACACCCCATTCTCAGTGGCTAAATGAATGACGTGCTGAGCATTTTGTTTGATTGAAAAAACATTAGTGTTGCTTAATCCGTCTTCAGGACCATAATGTTGGAAAGAAAAGCTTCTATTTTGACCCTTTGCAAAAAAAGACAAAATAAGAGCCATAAAAGCTAATCGGTATGCGGTTTTTATAAGCATAGAAGACAAGCTAAAGTTAACAAAATAAGTTAAAATACTTTAGTAATAGCCTTGTTCCGATATTTTTTCAGTTTACTTTCCTGAAACAAAATATTTTTTGGCTTCAGGCATAAAAGCTTTCAGATTCGCAATTCTGGTTTCATCACTTGGATGTGTGCTTAAAAGTTCAGGTGGTTTAGTTCCTGAAGATGCTTGAGACATACGCTCCCAAAATCCAATCGCTACTTCTGGATTATACCCTCCCATTGCCGCAAAAACAAGTCCCATTTTATCAGCCTCAGTTTCATGAGTTCGACTATATTTAAGTATGCCTAAATTGGTACTTAAACCATAAGCCTGCTGAAATATGGATTGGGTTAATGCCGGTTTTTGTTGCATAGCTGTTGATAACACAGCAGCGCCAAATTGAACAATAAGCCCCTGACTCATTCGTTCATTTCCGTGACGTGCAATTGCGTGAGCAATCTCGTGTCCCATTACCACTGCTAAACTAGCTTCATCTTGCGTTACAGGAAGTAACCCTGTATAAACTACTACTTTCCCTCCTGGCATACACCAAGCGTTTACTATATTTTCATCAACCACATTAAATTCCCATTTAAAACCATTTAACTGTGAGCTTAATCCTTTATCAGTATAATATTTTTCTACTGCTTGTTGTATTTTAGTCCCCACTTGTTTTACCATAATGGTTCTATTATCTGAAGCGGGTAATGGTTTGTTTTGAGTCAAAAATTTATCATACTCGGTCAAACCCATAGCTATCATGTCTGTTTCAGGAATTAAACTAATAGACCGACGCCCAGTAATGGCATTTTTTTGACAGGATAAAACGAATATTATAAAAACAGAGAATAATATGATGTTTTTTTTCATGATTAATTTAATATTTATTGAATTTCGGCCGTTAATCCTTTTTCTTGAAGCGTTTCACAAATAGGTTTCATTTTATCAAAAGGACCTATTTTCACAATGCATTTTCCTGTATAGTGAATTATAGTGGCGCATTGTTCTGCCTGCAAACTATCGTGTTGACAATAGGCTACCAAACATTCAATTACCCATTCAAAAGTATTAACATCATCATTAAATAATACTATTGTCCTTAAATCGTCTTCTTGAGATAATACCTCTAACTCAAGTAATTTTTCAGTTTCTGTATAATTTTTCATACACTTTAATGATATTTATTTTATCAAATATTGAGAAGCTTCAGATCCATATAATTTTTTGCCATCCTTATAAACGGTTATAAACGCATCTGTTATGCCTAATGAAATAGCTTCATCTTTTAATGATTTAGCAAACGATAACCCATTAAAATTACCAATCGTGTAAATATACAATCCATTAATAGCTAGACTTTGAATAGGCCAAGTTTTGATATTTAAAAATTTGGATGCAACAGCATTAGGCACTTGATTTTTATAAGCTCCAATTTGAACAACATAAGATATCCCAACAAAATCGGTTTTAACGCCATTTTCTGATGTAGGAGCGGGCCCTTCTTTTATACCATTAGAAAAAGGTGCCTGGGTAGGAATATTATTTGGTTGATTCGAATTGAGTGTTCTTCCGGATGAATTATTAATATTGGACGCCACGGGAACTTTAGCTACTGCATTTACATTATTATTGGCAATAGCTGTCGTATTTTCTGCAATATTATTAGAACCTGACTGAGGAAAAACAATTGGATTTTCGACTTCAAGTTTCAAGTTTTGATTTTCTTTCTGTAATTTTTGTCCTTCGCCAAATGGAATTCGCTTAGCGTTATAATATGCTGATATAAATGCATCTTTTACCCCTAACTCAATAACCCGTCTTTTGTCTTCAATTAATCTTTCTCTTTGAATATAAATACCAGCCGTATATCTGTAAAGACCGTTTGGTAATTTTTCAGTATAAATAGGTTTTAAATTAAATAATTGTGTTCGGGTTACTTGCTTTGAAAACACACCTATCTGAACAGTATATAACAGTCCATTCATTTTCTCTAATTCGCCGTTTACAATTTCAGAATCTATATTATTGCGATTGGTTTCATCTATGGTTGCAGATGGCAGTTTCGTATCGTTGGTCATTGTTGCCATATCATTAGTTGATTCTGCATTAAATGGTACATTTGTTTTTGTAGTTAAACCAGCACTGGTATTTTCAGTCATTTCTATTTTTTGACCAGCAGCCTTAGCCTGATTCGTTGCTTCATTGAGATTGATACGTTTTCCGTTATAATAAGCCACGACAAACGCATCCTTAAATCCTAAATTTCTTAAATCATTCTTCACCGCATTGGCACCTGCATATTGTTCAAAATTACCTGCCATATAGCGAATGTAACCGCTTGGTGCTGTTTGAGCAATGATAGGACTCAATCCCTTAAATGTATTGTTTGGCAATTGAGTTTTAAAAGCACCTATCTGAACCTTAAAAATCAATCCATCTTCAATTTTTTCATCAAGAGGTATTGGTTTTTCATCTGAATAAACATTCGTATTCTTTACGTCAATTCCTTCTTCATTTATCTTAACCAAATTAGTTTGTTTAATAACTTTCGATGTTGCATTGATAGTTGAAGTAGAACTTACTGAATTGGCATTTGTATTATTTTGAACAGAACTTCTATTTAATTCGGATAGCTCATTTGATGTTTCGGATTTGTTAGGTGAAGCCTTATTATTAGAAGAAACCGTTGAATTTTGAACACCTACATTTTCATTTAACGCTATACCTAAAGAATTACTCAACTCATTAAGCAATTGTATAGCCTCTTGTGCCTGTGTGTTGGCATCAATTAAATATTTTTTCTTCAATTCAAATTCTGTAGATTGATTTGCTTGAGTAATTAAATCTTGATTTTTCTTAAATATATTTTGAGCTTTTTCTTTTAAAACGATTTGATTTGAATTAAGATTTTTAGGTAATTTCCCTAAAAGCATCTTGTATTCACTTTCATTAGCCTTAGCCAATAAAATTAATCCTTCAATATGCGCATTGTTATTATTGATAGCATTTGCTTTGGTTGTTTTGAATTTAGAAACGAGTTCTTTCTCATCTAATTGATTATTTACTTCATGCAACTTATAATCAGGGAATTGTTTTTTATACTTTTCTAACAAAGCATTTTGCTTTAATAATGCTTCTGCTTCTTTTTCTTCAGCATTACTGTATGCTCCCAACATGGCCACATCATTTTTATATCCTTGGGCTTCATTTCTTATTTGTTCAGCTTGTCTAAATAATGTATTTACTTCATTTACAGTTGTATTTGAGCCACCTAATTCTGATATATTTTTCGCTTCAGCCATTTTTGACAATTCCGTCAAACTTTTTTGATTTGCTTCAAAACTTACTTTATTTAATTGTTGTTGCAGTTTGGCCAACTTAAGTTTTTTAGCTAAAGCATTAGCTTCAATATTTTTAGCTTCTTTCAAATCTGCCTCTTGCCCCTCATCCGATTTTGATTCGGCATTTTTCCTTAATTCTAGAGCATCATTATTGAGTGACTGAATCTCTACTGTTAAAGCTAAAATAGCGTCGTTAATGTTACCTGACTTTTCAGTATTATTACTTTTTTCAGAACCTAAATCTAAACTTTCTAGTTCTATATTCAATTGTTTATCAATCTCTAAAGCTTTGTTTATTTTCGCTAAAGCTTTTTCTTTTAAAGCAATAGCTTCATTGTTTTTATAATTACTGAAATTTTTAATAGTTATCTCTTCAGGATTATTAAGTGTTTTTTTCAATTTTGGCACTTCCACGGCTAAATTGATTTTTTCTTCTGAATCAGCGCTTACAAATTTATTATTCTCTTCTGCTATTTTCCCTTCAGACTGATTGCGAGTTCGTTCAGCTAATGTATCATTCTTAGCGACAGTATTATTCGATAATCGAACCTCCTGATTGTTTTGTTGTGAATCGACCAACTTTGTTTTTTCAGATGTTTTAGCTCCATTTCCTGTTTCAACTACATTATTGTCTTTATTATTAGGCGCATCATTGTTTGTTGGACTTTGAGTATTTTGTCCATCCTTTAAATTAGTAGATTGTATAACTTGTTTTTTTGACGATTGTGATACATCTAAATTTTCAGAAGTTGAAGTGTTTTTTATATTTAGATTTTCCTCCTCCTTAGCTGTTTTCTTTTCATTTTTTTGATTTGATGACATAGAAGATGAAGCGATAGAGTCAGTTGACACATTCACAACATTTGTAGTTGTTTTCGTGTCTTTTTTAATTACTTCAGTTTGCTTATTTTCAACTTTCGAAGCACTCTCATTTTTATTGTATTTATCTGCAACACTATTTGAATCATTAGTGGTTTCTATCGATTTATTAGAATTTTCTGAAGAATTAGTTATAGCATTATTACTGACATTGTTTTTTGCATCATTACTTATATTATTATTTACATTATTACTTACATTAACAGATTTTGAAGGAACGGATGAGGTGCTTTCAAGCACATTTTCTTTATTATTATTTTGCACTTTCTTATTGTTTGAAGCTAAAACACCTGTTGGTTTGGTAATTTCACGAAGTAATATAATTGCCTCTTGTGCATATTTATTAGCCTCTATCAACATTTTTTTCTTCTCATCCAATTCAACTGCTTGCTTCGCTCTTTGTTTTAATTCTTCATATTTTTGATATGACTCACGTGCATTTCCTTTCAAATTTTGTTGTTCTGGAGATAAAGATTGAGGTAATTTATTCAAAATGGAAGTATATTCCTTACCATTTGCCTCAGATAATAACATCAATCCCTCTATGTGCATTTGGTCATTGTTATTCGATTTTGATTTTGCGTTATCAAATTGATTTTTTGCCTCTGGATTAACTGATGACTCTTGTGGTTTCGGAAATGAATAATCTGGAAAATGTTTCCTGTATTTTTCAAATAATGCCAACTGTTTCTCGAGTGCCAAATTCTCTTTTTCTTCAGCATTACTATAGCCACCCAGCATAGCAGCGTCATTTTTATATTGACTGGCTTCTCGTCGCAATTTTTCAGCTTGCTGAAATAAAGCATCTGGTTCTTCACTCGATGTATTTTTAGGATTTAATTCGGCAATTTGTTTTTCTTTTGCCATTTGTGATAATATGCTCAAATGTTTGCTATTTTCTTCGTAGGTATTTTTACTAACTTGAAGATGAAGAGTTGCCAATTTAACTTTCTTTGATAATAGACTAGCTTCTAAAACTTTAGCTTTATTTAATTCATTTTCTTTTTCAACTCCAGCTTTTGAGTTTGCAGTTTTTCTCAAAAGACTAGCTTCATCAGTCATTGCTTGTATTTCTTTGGTTAAATCATGAATACTATCCAGCTTTGTTGATTGATTGTTTTCTGCTAATTGTAGTACTTTATCAAGTGAAGTAATAATTTTTCGATCATTATTGAGGGCTGCATTAATTTTCAAGGAAGCTCTTTCTTGCAGAGTGACAGCCTCTTGATCTGTATAAGGATTAAATACCAATAATTGAATTTCTTCTTCTGTGTACAAAGCCACTTTTAACTGTTTCGTTTCTTCAACAATTTGAGGTTCTGAAGATTTCTTTGGCTCTAAAACTGAAACTTTAGGATTAAGATTTTCAACAAGTTCTTGTTTTTCCTTCAATTCACTTGTAGACTGTTTATTTGCTGTGATTTGTGGCTCAGTCTCTGAGTTAATAGAATTATTATTTTTATCCTTTGAAACCTCATTCAATGTTTTTTGAGCCTCAGTATTCTCAACATTACTTACATATTTAACCGTATCTAATTGAGACTTAACAATTACGTTATTCCCTTTTGTTGTATTCAATGATTTGTTTGCTACAACAGTATCTTGAGATACATTAGTTTGTTTACTTACATCGTTAGTATTTTGAATATTACCAGACTGTGTATCCTTATTTTTATTTAAAACAGTTGCTTCTTGTGATGAAACATTGTTCTGATCATTCTGAGTTTTTACTTTTTCATTTTCTGAAACAGAATTTGTATGAGTTGGTTCTTTAGTATCGCTAGCAATTTGTGATGGAGATAAAACAGCTTCTTTAGCATTATTTAAAACTTTAATTGCTTCAAGCTGATATTCATTAGCTTTTAATAACAAATTGGCTTTTTCTGCTTGAGAATTGGCGACGGATGATTGACGTATAAACTCATTAGCATCTGCCTTAAGTTTGTCAGATGCTGTTTTCAAATCCTTTGCTAGCTGATTATTTTTGAAATCAGGGTTCTGAATTAAGTTATCATTTTCGTTTTTCAGCTCTTTTTCATTCAATCTATTTAATGCAGAATAAGCATCAATTTGTAAAACAGAAGTTTTATTGATTTCTTCATTCAATTTTTTAACCTCTAAGCTAGTATTTGCGGCATTAGAAGTGGCGGAAATTTTATAGTTGGGATTAATTTTAGCCAACATATCGAGCGCTTTTTGTTGTTTTGCCAATGCCTCAGTTTCCTTTTCTTCAGCATTACTCAATCCTCCCAATTTTGCAGCCTTTGATGCATATGCTTCTGTTTCTGAACGAATTTTTGCTGCTTGATTAAAATTGACAAATGCTTCATTGATTAATGTATTAGCCTGAGCTACTTCTGGGTCTGTTTTTTCGATACTTAAAGCTTGTAATTCAGTTAAATGATTCAGATTATTTTCAAAATCAATTCCATTTTTAGTTTTTGCTATAACAGCCGCTTCTGTTTTTTTGTATATGGCAGATTTTTCAATTTCCTGCGCTTGTTTCAATAAAATTTCTTTTTCTGCGTCAGTTTTGCCATTAGCATCTTTCCTCACGGTATAAGCTTGGTTTATTAATTTTTCGGCTTCCTTAAGCAAATCATCATGTTGTTGTTCCGAATTATTACTGAGTGCCTTGGTGGTTGATGCAATTAAATTTTGAAGCTTTACTTCATTTTGTCTTGCTAATTCTAATTTTTTAGCGACTTCCTCTTTTTCATTCTTATACACATCATCTTCGCGTTTATAGTTTTTAAGTTGATTTATCGATTCAGTATGAGCATCCAAACCTGTTTTTAAATCGCCCAATTCATTAACCAAAACTGCTGGATTAGAGGTTAAACTAATATCAATTGTCTTAAACTCATTTGCTGTTGCAAGCCGCTCATCAATTAATTTTTTATCTCTGCTTAATGAATTGGATAATTTTTCAGCTATGGCAGAATCTTTATTCAGATTTGATTTTTTCTCATCATTTAATAGAGAAGTGGAAGTTTGATTTTCTACTTTATTTTTTTCTGATAATGCAGTTTGATCGCCAATTGATGACGAATTATTATTTGAAGGTATTGATTGAACAGATTTATTTTCTTGTTTATCTGTATTATTAGTTTGTTGAGTTGTTGAATTTTCTGTAGCATTTGATTGTTGAGTAATGGCAACGCTTGTTTCATTTTCTTTTATCTTCCGATCTGTAACAACCAACCTTTCTTCAACTTCTGTTTTTAATTTTTGTAATTCGACTAATTCTTTTTCAAAACGCTGTTTTTCATTCACATCATTAATTTTTGATGTTTTATTTTTGACAGCAACAATCGCATCCGATAAATCTTTTTTATAGGCATTCAATATCTCATTTTGCTTTATCAGCTCATTTTTGTCTGAAGATTGTATCGAAGAGGTATTTAAATCTTGTTTATATTTATTACTAATTGTTTCGTAAGATAATTTTTCTGTCTGATTTGTGACTCCAGTAATTTGTTTTTGGGTTTGATTGGGACTATTAGCAGTTTCCGAAACAGCAACTTCATTTCCTCTATCCGTTATAAATTGATTAGCAACTTGTAACTCCTGATTAGTACCTTCCAATGCGCTTCTTATTCCGTCAATTTTTTGTTGATTGGTTGCCAATTCTTTGTTTTTCTCATCTAAATCATTGTTCAATTCCTGAATTTGAGCCTTAATATTTTCTTTAATCGATTTATCTTTTTCACTCGCTAAATCATTTTCTAGATTTTGTTTTTCATCATTAATTGATTTAATTTCATTAAAAATAGTACTATGTTGTTTCTCTATTTTGGTTAATTCTTGTTTTTTTAGCTCAGTTTCAGCTTTAATAGAGGCATAAAGTTCATCAGACTGATTTCTTTGTTTAGATAATTGATCTAATTCTTTTTGTATTTCTTGAAGCTTATTTAATGCTTCAATGTTATTTTTATTTTTTGTAACCGTTTCTAACTGAGCTATGTATTGATTAGATATTTCAACTTCTTTTTGTTGCCTTTCAGCATCTACTTCTAATTTTTTAGCAATATTGGTAGCTATGTTTGCCATATTTGTGGCAATTTTTGCTTCTTCTTTTAATTTGATTGCCTTAGCTAATTCTTCATTTTTTACAATTTCATCGGTAATATTTTTTGAATTCTCAATAATTTGGTCTGCTTCCTTTTCTTTTTCTATAGCCTCAGCCGTTTTTTGTGTTGCTAATCCAAAAGCGTCAATCGCTTCTTGCTTTAATTCTTTAGCTTGATTGGCGGCATCAATGGCATCTTCTTTTGCCATAGTAAGCAACTGCTCATTTGTGACATTCGTGTTGGTATTGTTATTTTTATTAGAATTTTGATTTGTAGCAATTTCATCGCTTTGCACAGTTGGATTATTGGTTGCTACTGAAGTAAGGGTTTGATTTTCACTTTTCACTTCATCATTTTTAACCACATTTTTACTATCATCATTATTTACAAACTCACTTTCATTGACATCCAATCGTGCTTTTTTCTCAATCAAATCAATCATCACTGCATAATTTTCTTCCACTACATTTCCATCGAAATAATTGATGATTTTCAATTTTTTATTTTCATACGAAATAATTTGTTTATAGGGCTTTAAGTTATAAGCAACAGGTATCTGAACTCCTTCAGATTGGGTTGTAAAACCAGGAGTCTCTACAGTAAAAATAAATTTACCGCCATTCGGCAACTCCATATTATAATCTCCATTATCCTGAGCTTGAAAAGTGCCAACAATTTCTCCATCAGACATGTTCTTAACCGTAATTTTTGATTTCAAACTTTGCGACACTTCCTCTTTAACAACTGTTCCTTTAAGGAAAGCATAATTAATAGGTTTTCTCTCCGTATTAATTTTCAGAACATCTAATTTTCCATAAGGACTATATCTACCCGTACTAAAGTAAGCCGTTTTTTCAAGCGAATCCGTAACAAATAAAATATCATCATCCGGTGAATTAATCGGAAATTCTAAATTTTCAGGTTTACTCCACAATTGAGTCTCTTGATTAAACGTGGTTTTAAACACATCATATCCACCCATGCTATTATGCCCCTTCGAACTGAAGTATAATGTTTTTCCGTTAGGATGTAAAAATGGATAATCTTCATCAAATTCAGTATTAATAACTGATGGTAAAGACTGAGGCTTACTCCAACCGCCATTTGGTAAGCGATTCACATAGTATAAATCTTTTCCTTTATTCCCCCCCTCTCCGTAACTCGAATAATAAAGTCTTTCGCCTGATCTTGGGAGATAAACCACTGATTTTTCCTTTTTCTTTTTATCATAGCTAGATTTATATTCATCTGGCTTTACTAATAATTTACCTCCTATATCTTTGACATCATAAGCTTTAAAATAATCAACTTCATTTAGCTGTTTTTTATTTATAATTACCAAGTCTGTTAAATTTGACAATAATTGTTTACCGTTTTTACAAGCCTGTATTTCACGGTCAACTTCTAATTTTTTAATAGTAGATGAGCTTCCTATTTTTTTATACTCATTATAATACTTAATCGCTTCATCAAATCGATAATTAATATGATAAGTTTTTGCTAAATAAAACATGGCTTCGGTAGAAGCCTCTACTGGATTTTTGACAGAAATTTGTAAGTAGGAATAAGGTTTTTTTTTATCTGGCTCTATGTATAACATGCATACTGCCAGTTTATAGTTGTAAAAAGGATCCTTTGGATACAACGAAACCAATTGAGCATACGATTTATATGCAGAGTGGTAATCATTTTCTTCAAATTGTTTTTCTGCCATTTTTTTTAAATCACCCTCATTTTTTACTTGAGAATAAAAATTTAGGCAATTAAAAATTGCAAAAAACAAGAAAAAGTAGCATAAACGCATACCGCTTGTACGAAATCTATGTTTAATTTGATTCAGATTTAAATTCAAATATAACGTTTTATAGCCAAATTATAAAGGATAAGACTTTTTGGAAAATACATCTATTAAACGATTATCATACATTAATAGCGCCTATCATCCTATAAAATAAAAAAGACTACAAAAAATGTAGTCTTTTTTAATTGTTAAATAAAGAATGTAACTATTTACTTAAAACAACTTTTTTAGTCACTGTTTTATTAGTTGTATTAATTTTTACAAAATAAGCTCCTTTTGATAAATGAGATAAATCTATATAATTATTTCCTTTTGCTAATTTATTGGACAATACTTTTTCTCCTACTAAATTAAATAATTCAAATGAGGACATATTTTCAGTCATAGAGATAATCAATGTACCTGTAGTGGGATTTGGATACACTTTAAAAAAATCGGCATTTGCTGATTCAATACCTGTACAATTATCTACTTGTACATTATCAGAAGCTGAATTAGAACAATTATTAGCATCTGTATAGATATATGTAATTGTATGTGTTCCTACACCTGCAGAAGATGGATTAAAAACACCAGCAGTTACTGCATTACCACTGTAAATACCACCTAATGGAGCACCTCCTGTTAGAGTCAAATTAGTAACATCATCACATTGAACACCTAAAGAAGTTGTACTTAAAGATACTACCGGTAAACTATTCACTGTGACAGAAGCTACTGAAGTATTTTGACAATTATTCCCATCGGTTCCCGTAACCGTGTATTGATTAACAGATGCTGAAGGTGTTACAATGATGTCAGATGTTGTTTCGCTTGAACTCCAAATATATGAAGTCGCTCCCGATGCACTTAAAGTAGCTGTTTGCCCAACACAAATTTTTTCAGAATTAACATTTACATTTGGTAAAGCATTTACTGAAACAGAACTTATAACTTTGTTTTGGCAACTATTCAATGCTGTACCTGTAACCGTATATTGATTGACCGATGCAGTTGGCGTCACAATAATACTCGAAGTCGTTTCTCCTGAACTCCAAACATAAGTATCTGCTCCTGAAACCGTTAAAGTAGCTGTTTTTCCATAACAAATACTTTCTGAATTAACAGTCAAAGTTGGGGTTAATTCCACCAAAGCTGAAACTGAAGCGCTAGCTGTTCCACAAGCGTTAGTAACATTTAACACATAATTTCCCGTTTCCGATCCCGTTACAGTTGTACTTGCACTATTGGCCGCACTAAAAGAACCTGTACCTGACCAAGTGTAAGTAAAAGGTGATGTTCCGGATAAACTAGAACCTAATTTTAAAGATTGATTTGAACAAATAGGTGAATTATTGCTTACAGAAGATATTGAAGGAACGACACACTGTTCTAATTTAAAATCACCATTAAAATCAGTATCAAAAGAGGAACTGGAAACATAAAAAGGGAATGTTTGCTTTCCACTCACACTTGCATCAATCGTCACATTTAATACAATTTCCATTGGTTTATTTGCACGCGATTCAGTCGGTAAACCACCAACACAGTCGTCATTATTCCCCCAAGTTACAACCTGACCACCACCTGGTATGTATGGTTCTTTGGTTCCTCCATCAGCATCCGGACAACCAGAACCAGGCGTATCTTGTCCCAAAAAATCAGGAGCTGCTGTATTTAAGGTAAATCCCGCAGGTAATGTAATTTCTAATAAATCTCCAAAATCATTATCGTTATTTGTAAGTGTCAATATCAGGTGTAAATCCTGTGTGGAGCCCGGAGCATAGCTATCGGTACAAGTAATAACAGCTGAAATAGCATTTGGTGAAGTCAATCTTGATATAGGCTTATTAACACTAGAATGAGATATTTTTTTATTGACTTTGAAACTCGTTTGAGCATTCATTGCGGTAAAAAGAAAAGCAAAAATGCTAGCTAAATATATTTTTTTCATATTTTCCAATTTTTATGGGTTAACACAAATTTATTAAATTTTCACTAAAAAACCATTTTTAAAAGATATTTTGAAACTAAGTCAAAGTTAACCTGTTAATCTTAACAAAAACTTATCAATTACCCATAACGTAATAATTGTATTTTTACATCATGATTTCAGAAAGTCCGGAAAAACTAATACTGCAACACGCTAACCTTAACCAAGAATTGAAAACAATTGCCGAAAAAGTAATTGAAGGAGAACGTGTTAACTTTGAAGAAGGAGTTTATTTATTCGAATACGCTAATTTATCGTATTTAGGAACATTAGCGAATTTTGTGAGAGAGAAGAAAAACAAAAACTTTGTTTTCTTCAATCGTAATTTTCATATGGAACCCACCAATATATGCGTATATACTTGTTCTTTTTGTGCTTATTCTCGTTTAATAAAACAACGTGAAGAGGGTTGGGAATTATCCATCGATCAGATGATGGAACTTGTAAAAAAATACGATGGAAAACATGTTACTGAAGTGCATATAACTGGTGGAGTTATACCTAAACAAGATTTACTTTTTTACACCAATTTATTTAAAACAATAAAAGCGCATCGCCCCGAATTACATATTAAAGCCCTAACCCCTGTGGAATGCCATTATATTTTCAAAAAAGCCAAAGTTACATATGAGGAAGGCATGAGACTGCTCAAAGACTCAGGCTTAGATTCAATGCCAGGTGGTGGTGCTGAAATATTTGACAAAACTATTAGAGACCAAATTGCCGGTGGCAAATGCAGTGCTGAAGAATGGCTAAGTATTCATGAAATTTGGCACCAAATGGGTATGCAATCTAATGCGACTATGCTATATGGGCATATCGAAACCTTTGCTCACCGAATTGACCATATGGAAAGATTACGTTCGCTTCAAGATAAAACAAAAGGATTCAATGCTTTTATCCCTCTGAAATTTAGGAATGGCAACAACGAAATGTCTCATGTTCCTGAAGTTAGTGTTATTGAAGATTTACGAAATTATGCCATCAGTCGCATTTATTTAGATAATTTTGATCATATTAAAGCCTATTGGGCCATGATAGGCAGAAGCACGGCTCAATTATCATTAAATTTTGGCGTTGATGACATGGATGGTACTATTGACGATACAACCAAAATATACAGTATGGCGGGTGCTGAAGAACAAAGTCCGAAATTAACGACTCAAGAACTGGTTAATTTAATCACCCAAGTTAAAAGAACACCTGTGGAACGTGACACTTTATATCATATTGTTAAAGATTATTCTATAAGTTAATTAAAGCTTCTGTTTATATTTGAGTGGGTCATATTCCTAACCTATGGCATATTTATTTTTGATATTATTTTTGTTATGCTTATCCATACCTATTTATAGCTATTTGGTATTTCCATGGTATATGAGGTTCTCTGCATTAAACATTCCGAGACACCAAAACAATTATGAGGCTATATCTGAATGGCCATCTGTTACTATTGTTTTTTCTGTATTTAATGAAGAAAAAGTTATCGAAAGAAAATTACAATCCATTTTAAATTCGGATTATCCAAAAGACAAATTACATATACTGATTGGTTCTGATAATTCGACCGACCAAACTCATGCAATAATAAATTCATTCATTATTAATCATTCATGTATCAAATTAATAAAAAAAGAAAGCCGGCAGGGGAAATTAAAAATCATTAACGAATTATTGGATTTAACTTCTACTGAGCACCTCATCTTTACAGATGCGAATGTCTTCTTCGAGCCTATGACAATTAAGGCACTGATATATAACTTGTTAATTAAAGATGCCAAAATGGTATGCGGCAACATCTCCAAATTTTCCCCAAAAAACCAAGGCATATCCAGTCAGGAAATTTTTTACATGAACTTTGAAAATCAACTGAAATACCATGAAAGCCTTAAATATGGATTTTGTGTCGGAGTTGAAGGCGGATGTTATGCTATTTTAAAGCATTATTTTGTTAAGGTTCCAGATGGTTTTTTGATGGATGATTTTTTTATTACATTAAACGTTATCGAAAAAAATGGCAAAGTTTTATTTGAGCCTGATGCATTATGTTATGAAGATGTAAACGACGCTCCGATGATTGAATTTAAACGCAAAATCAGAATATCCTTAGGTAATTTCAGAAATCTAAGTTTTTATAAACATTTGTTATTTCCTATTCATAAAGGATTTGGGTTTGCCTTTTTTTCTCATAAAGTGCTCCGCTGGTTCACGCCATTTGCTCTAGTATTATCCTTTTTTTTATCATTTATTATCAGTTACTATTTCCCTCTATTTATTATCATCAGTTTAGGTTATAGTTTACTAATTATTTTGCCCGCATTGGCCATTTATTTCGAAAAAATAAGTTTAAAACTCCCTTTGGTGAACTCATTAGGCCATTTTATTTTAATGAATTTTGCCTTATTGTTAGGTTATTTTAAATACATCTCGGCAACCAACGAGAGTTCATGGGAACCTCCCAAACGTAATGTTTAAAATAAATGCCTTCTTACAACTAGAAATCTAAAAAAAACGATAACCGTTTTTGGGGATTAATCGTAACTAATCGCTAATTTTCTTATCTTAGTCGACTTAAAATTTATATTATATTACGATGGTTTCTATTAATGGTGTTACGGTTTCGTTTGGAGGATACAATTTATTTGATAATGTCTCTTTCTTAATCAATCCGAAAGATAGAATTGGTTTAGCTGGTAAAAATGGGGCAGGAAAAAGTACCATGCTCAAATTGTTGGCAGGAATTCAGGCTCCATCAAAAGGTGAAGTAAGTATTCCTAAAGAATGTAAAATAGGCTATCTTCCTCAAGATATGACCCATCAACATGGAAGAACAGTATTCGAAGAAACGGAAACTGCTTTTGCAGAAATCAAATCAATGCAAGCCCGCCTCGAAGACATCAATCATCAACTGGAAACAAGAACTGATTATGAAAGCGATGGGTATATGCACCTCATCGAAGAGTTAACTGAAATAAATGCTCGACTAGATATTGTAGGCGCAGGTAACACCGATGAGGAAATTGAAAAAGTATTATTAGGTTTAGGATTTGAACGTCGCGAATTTACTCGCCAAACGTCAGAATTCAGTGGCGGATGGAGAATGAGAATTGAATTAGCAAAATTACTTTTGCAAAAACCAGATGTTTTGATGCTTGATGAGCCAACCAATCACTTAGATATTGAGGCTATTCAATGGTTAGAAGAGTTTATGGAAACGTTTCCAGGAGCCGTAGTATTAATTAGTCACGATAAAACCTTTTTAGATACAGTAACTAAACGTACCATTGAAATCGTCAATCAAAAAATATACGATTACCGTACAAATTATTCACATTATTTAGAATTAAGAGCCGAACGAAAAGAACAACAAGAAAACGCAGCCAAAAATCAGCAACGTATTATCAACCAATACGAAACTTTGATTGATAAAAATAGAGCAAAAGCCAGTAAAGCCGCATTTGCTCAATCATTAATCAAAAAACTCGATAAGATGGAGCGTGTAGAAATTGACGATATGGATACCTCTGCCGTGCGTTTCAGATTTCCTGCACCAGCTCATAGCGGTAAAATTGTTATTACGGCTGATCATGCCGGAAAAAAATATGGAGAAAAACAAATTTTTTCGGACGCCAATTTTATTATTACCAAAGGAGAAAAAATTGGTTTAGTTGGGCGTAATGGTGAAGGGAAATCAACCATGATGAAAATGATTGCGAAGAAAATTCAATTTGATGGAAATGTGCAATTGGGTCATAGTGTATTGATGGGATATTTTGAGCAAGATCAAGAAGAAAAATTAAACTTGGATAAAACGGTTTTTGAAACTATTGATGAATTAGCAGTTGGAGATGTTCGTCGTCAGGTTCGTAGTTTATTGGGTTCGTTTTTATTTGGTGGAGACGATATTGATAAAAAAGTGAAGGTGTTGAGTGGAGGAGAACGTGGACGTTTAGCCTTATGTAAATTATTATTAGAGCCATATAACTTATTGTTATTAGATGAGCCTACTAATCACTTGGACATTAAATCGAAAGAAGTATTGAAAAATGCTTTAATCGATTATGAAGGAACTATTGTGATGGTAAGTCATGATAGGGATTTTATGACCGGTATGTGTGACCGTTTATTTGAATTTAGAGATGGACATGTAAAAGAATACTTATGTGATATCAAGGAGTTCATGGAAATTCGCAAAGTAGAACGCTTAAATCAATTAGACCTAGATAAATCTGGTGTAAAAGCGGTTCAAACTGCTGAAAAAAAAACGACTTCTACAAATCCTGTGAGTAATTCCAATTCGGTTGAAAATGACCATAAAAAAATCCAATCTCAAATTAAAAAAGTAGAAGAGCAAATAGAACAATTAGAATCTGACATTAAAGCATTAGATACTAAATTGGCTATTCCATCAAGTTACGAAGAACTAACCAAAGACCCTGATTTTTTCAACTCTTACAATAAACTAAAAAAAGCATTAGAAACTGAAATGCAAAAATGGGAAGATTTGAATGCGAAATTAGGTTAATGGCTGTTAATAGGCCGTTTTATCGTGTTTGATTGATTAACCAAAACAAAAACTATTTTTTGTAAGTCTTAAAACAAATTCGGTGATTTTAAATGAATCATACATGTCATTTAAACTGGCCAAAGATATTTGAAGGATTGTGGAAACATACATTACAAAACTGAAACACATTATCCCCACCTTCTTAATTGTTTCATTTGGAACAGTAATCGTTTTTGGATTTTTGAGATGGTTTTGTTGCTTAAAATCCTCAATTATTGATATCAATGAGGAAGTTTGGCTTTTATGGATTCCATTTATTTTACCAGGCTTACCAGTTACCATTTGGCTCCGCCCTCGGTTTAAAGTTTTAACATTTACTCGCGATACTGAAAAACAACGCTTGTTCTTTCAAATACTTTGCTGGGGCATTATAACCGTGATGCTCATATTATCTCAAAGCTATTTAACCACTGCTAGCGGCAATCTCCAACAGTTATCTACTGTTGAAGAAATCAATCAAGTTCCACCATCTCGCTATTACACAATAACCAATTTCTCAAGTGCCAAAGATTGCGAGGGTGTTTATACAGATATAAGAACTACCGGAAAACATAATCAGAATCTAAACTTAGACATTTATTTTGTACTACCTATTTTAAAGGATTCATCTGAAAACTTTTACTGGTCTCAAGAAATCCTGCCTGCCCCTAAAGACTCTGATTTTGTCAATGTTACAGAAAAAACTCACGATATTGCAAAATATTGGTTTGGAATTCATTTCAAAAAACAAATCAGTAACAACATTACTGAGGAAGAAAAGGAAGATTTATATGATGACTTTTACGATGAATGCTCTGAAGAAATAGAACAATATAATTTTCATACTTGTCACTATTTTGAGAGAAAACCAACATCCTCCGATCGAACAAATTACCTAAAAGCTATTGAAACTATCAATAAAGAAACTGAAAACGCTGATTTTATTATTTTAGAACCTATTCAAGAAAAATTTGAACAAAGAAATGGAAGTAAATTAGAATGGTTTTTTGGCTCCTTCGGAATTGGCCTTGGTGTTTTGCTTTGTCTTTTAATATGGCCCGGATACAATAAATCCAAAAGCAAATCATTTTTTTTCAATAAAAAATCCAAACATAATAATACCAAAGTGAATAAATAATTAGCCCAATATTTGTATATTGGATTTATTTTTATTATTTTTGGACTAAAAATTAAATCATTATGTCTGCGCCAAAATCAATACAGGTAAAAGAGTCAGTTAATGAACTAAAAAAACTACTAAAAAGTACGCCTAGACTTATTTTTCCAAGAATAAAAATGCTTCTTGAAATAAAGAAACATGAGTCGATGGGAGGAGTTTCGAAGCGCATGTTGGCTGAT